>NJBO01000001.1 GCA_005223075.1 candidate division TA06 bacterium B3_TA06
ATACCCCGAAGAGCTTTTCGGTTTTCAGATTGCAGATATCGGCAAGCTCGGGCACCGCCCCGTAGAGCTCGCCGGGCGTGAATGCAGGGATCACCGCGCCGGTGCGATAATCCAGTCTTGAGGCAATAGTACCACCCGTGCCCAGAAGGGTAACGTTCGGCTTGGCAGGGTCGTAAGGGAACTCCTGCTCCGGAATCTTGTAGTGAGCCTTGCGGAAGCCCTTCTCCTTTATCGATTTTATCCTGTCTACCGCCAGACCTATGTTGTAGCCGGTGAAGAGTTTGAGCACCACGTGCAGGTCGTCTGCCTGCTCCGAGCGCGGCAGGATTATGCCTTCAAAGATTCCCTTGTCCGTTTCTATCTCAACCTCCGCCCACACCCTTGCACCCATATACTCAAGCACCTTGCGTGCCCTTCCCCTGTAGCCCTTGAGTTGATCCTTTTCATCCATCACATGCTTCCTTTAAGCCGGGTGTTGATACTGAGAGTGATGATAGTCGGATGTAGCAAAATGTCAATCCAGCTTGTGGTTGTGGTTGGAGTTGAATACTTCAATCTTGTCAGTAGACTCCTGCGTGGTTTCTACAAGGATTGTGATTAGATGATCTGGTTGTGGGTGGAGTTTCTTGCATGTGCTGCTGTGATAGTCGCCGCTGGCTACTTCCTGGTGCGCTTCGGGGATGTGATTGCGGAGCGAACCGGCCTCGGACGATTGTGGGCCGGGGTAATCCTTATTGCTACCGCCACCTCATTGCCTGAGCTATTCACCGGGGTTAGCTCCGTTCTCATCTTCGACGTCCCGGATATCGCGGTGGGTTCTCTGCTCGGCTCCTGCGTCTTCAATCTGCTTCTTCTGGTCATCCTCGACTTTGCCTCGAAGAAGCGTTCGTTCTTCGACGGGGTTAATCCGGCATACATCGTGGAAACATCTTTCTCGTTGGTTATGGTAGCAATCGTTGCTCTGGGGTTGTTCTTGTGCAATGCTTTGGAGTGCTTCCCTTGGGTTTGGCCCGGGAGCCTTCTTATTCCGATTATATACGTCTTTGCTGTACGCGTCACTGTGAGGGAAGGCAGGTATCCTCCTTATACCCAAGAGATGGTTGCCAGAGAAGAACCCAAGTCGAAGAAACGCTCCAAACAGAGACCTGTCAGTTTAGGCAAAGCTATACTTGGCTATGCGATCTCGGCTGTTCTGGTTATTGGTGCCTCGATGTGGTTGCCTGGAGTGGCTGGAAAGATCGCTCAGCGTACTGGTTTGGGCTCTAGTTTCATCGGGGGGATACTTATTGCCCTTACTACCTCTCTTCCTGAGATCGTTACTACCCTTGTCGCGTTCCGTATAGGTGCGTCTGAGATGGCGTTCTCAAATATCATCGGTTCGAACATGTTCAACATGCTGATACTTTCCGTAGACGACATGCTTTACGTGCGTGGCCCGATTTTCTCTGCAGTCTCCGGTGTGCATCTTGCGACCGCGATTATAGTCATGGGTATGACCGGGGTGGTGATCACCGCGCTTGCCATCCGCAAGCAGCGTCAATTTCTGAGACTTTCCTGGGCAAGCTGGGTGCTTGTAGCAGGTTTCCTTCTAAACACCCTTATCTTGGCCCTACTGCGATAGGCTTCGTTTCTTGCCCCCACGTAGCGACAGGGATAAGGTGCAGAATTCATAATACTCTATTCGATTACAATATGGCTTAAAGCCCCAAATTCTCCCGAGAGCCCTTCCCCTTGACAATGAAAGGTAGGTGGCTATTATTATCTTCAATGTGCGGGTTCTTCGCAATCTCTTTTTCCAGCCAACGTTCCGATCTCGGTAAAATCCTCTACCGCGCCGGAACAAGGCTGGCCTACCGTGGATACGACACCGCAGGGGTGGCTACAATCTCTGAAGATGGTATCCTTGATCTACGCAAGGACGCGGGAGAGGTTGAGGATCTCAACGAGCGTTTGGGGTTCTCACAGATGACGGGGCAGCGCGGGATCATCCAGCTTCGCTGGGCAACCTTCGGGTTCCCCAATAAGGCAAACTCCCAGCCCCATCACGATTGCCGTCGCTTTCTGGTAGGTGCCCATAATGGGAATATCATCAACACCCGTAGCCTGCGCAAGGAGCTTTCCGAGGACGGACACACCCTTATTGGCGAGAACGACGGGGAGGTGATCCTGCATCTTCTTGAGGAACCTTTTTATCGTACCCGCAATCTTGCCTATGCTGCCCAGGAAGCTGCGGCCAGGATGAAGGGGGCCTATGCTTACGTAACCACCTCCCTTGATGGCGACGGATTTGTCTCTGTCAAGAACGGTTCCTCCCTCTTTGTAGGTATAGGGGATGGGTTCCGCTGTGTGTCAAGCGATCTGGTGGCTATCCTTGAACTTACCCGAAACGTGATTCAGTTACAGGATGGCGATCTTGTTCACTTTACGTGCGATTCCCATAGGGTTTGCAATATTCGGGATCTAGAGGTAGAGATCAATCGCGAGGTGCAGGAGCTTTCGATTACTCCTGAGAAGATAACCAAGGGGAACTACCCGCACTTCATGCTCAAGGAGATTCATGAGATCCCTTCGAAGGCTCAGGAACTCATACGTTATCTACCTAAGGCCGAGCACACCTGTACGGTGATTGAGAAGCTTGCATCGGCACGAAGGATTTTCTTCGTGGGTGCGGGCTCCTCGCACTTTGCAGGATTGCTTGGGTCCTTCTACTTTGGACGCTTGGCCAAGATACCGGTTACGCCCGCCTTTGGTAGCGAGTTCCTTGAAAAATATCCTGGTTGTGTGGATGAGCGCGACGTGGTTCTTTTGATCTCCCAGAGCGGGGAGACCAAGGATATAAAGAACGTCCTTGACGCAATCCAGAACCGAACCCAGGTAATCTCCCTTGTTAACAACATCGGCTCAACCCTTGCCATGCGCTCGAACTACGTAATACCTATAGCCTCGGATTTGGAGATCGCCGTGCCTGCGACCAAGACCTATGTGAACCAGGTGATAGCCCTGCTTTACCTTGCACTCAAGATTGCACAAACTAAAGGTACTAACGGGCTTTCGGCGCGTGAGTTCCTCTCATTGCCAGATTTACTGCATAGTGTCCTACAGGATGAAAGCAAGGTTGCTCCTTTTGCAGAAGAACTTGCCCGCTGGCCCGACGCCTACTACCTAGGCTACGGGATGAGCTATCCGGTGGTGCTGGAGGGGGCGTTGAAGATGAAGGAGATAACCTATTTGCACGTTGAAGGTATGTATTCCGGGGAGTTTAAGCACGGATCCATCTCCCGGCTTGAGGAGGGATATCCGGTTCTCTTTGTTGTATCTGAACCTGAGAAGTACTACGTTCTTTCCCACGTAAATGAGGTTCGCACACGCAAGGGTAAAGTTCTGACCATAGGTCCTCCCGACGAAGAACTTAAAGCCGAAAGTGACTTGTACTTCAAGCTGCCCGAGGCGCACCCGGTGCTTATGCCTATCCTTTCGACCGTTCCCCTGTATATGATTGCCTATCGGACCGCGGTAGACAGAGGGTGCAACCCCGATCGGCCTCGCAACATCTCCAAGACCATTACCGTCGATTGATCTTATGAGGTTGGCGCAGTCCGGACGGGTTCTGTTCCTTATTCTTCTTACGGCTGGCTCGCTTACTGCCCAGTACTACTACGGTAAAAACAAGGTTCAGCGGGAGGTTGAGCCTACGTATACCTATGAGACCGAGCACTTCTCCATATATATCCAGGAGGGGGGGGAGCCCTTAGCTCGTTTCGCCGCCCAGGTAATTGAGGAGGCCTACAAGCAACACTCATCTGACTTCGGGTTTGAGATCGGGGTAAAGATCCCGGTTATTATCTACAAATCCCAGCCTGACTTCGCCGCCACCAACATCATCCTTGAGCCGATTGAGGAGTCCATAGGCGGTTTCTCCGAACTCTTCAAGAACAGAGTTGTTGTGCCCTTCACCGGCTCCTACAAAGAGTTGCACCACGTGCTTTACCACGAGCTTACCCACATCTTCCAGTTCGAGCTTTACTTCTCGCTTGCCATCTCGAACATCTTTTCGCTCATCCCAGGCTTTATGCCGCCTCTCTGGATTATGGAAGGCTCTGCCGAGTTCTGTTCAACCCACGGTGATGAGGATGCAGACGCCTTCATGCGTGACCTGCTCGTATCCAACAATATTATTCCCTTAGAGGAGCTTGAGAACTGGTTGGGCTACATCGTCTACCGCCAGGGTGAGAGTGTGTTCCTTTTCATCGAGGAGCGTTACGGCCGGGAGAAGGTCTTTGAACTCCTGCATGCCATAAAACTTCGGAGCAACATGGACGCGGCCTTTGCAAAGGTCTTTGGGATGGACGTGGAGGATTTTGGCACCGAGTGGCTCAACTGGCTCAGGCTGCGTTACCTGCCGGATATGGAGAATCTTGAAAACCTCAAAACCCAGGCCCGGCTTCTTACCGACCACGAGAAGGATTTCAGCTACTATAACGGAAGCGTGGCGCTTTCACCCTCAGGGACCAAGATAGCCTACGCCACCAGCAAAGGCGACTACATCACCGTTAACGTGATAAGCGGTTTTGACGGCAAGCATCTCAAGAAGCTCGTTAAGGCCGGACGTTCCGCCACATTTGAGCGGTTGCCCCTTCTGCGTAGAACCCTTACATGGTCTGCTGACGAATCTCATCTTGCCGTAGTAGGCTTTTCACGCAACAAGCCGGTGCTCCTCTGGGTTGACTATGCTTCTACTAAGATAGAAAAACGCTACAAGCTCAAGGTGGACGACGCCTATGCCCCGGCTGTTTCCGCATCCGGTAAGCGCGTTGTCTACATAGGCATCAAGGAAGGGCAGAGCGATCTCTATTCCCTCGATCTTGCCTCCGGTCGTATCGAGCGTCTCACTTATGACCTGTACGAGGAGGCTGATCCTTCCTTTGACGGCGATCTTGTTCTCTACGTATCAGACAAACCTGATGCCGGTGAGGTCTGGGAGGTGGGGCATTACGCTGTATGGGAACTGCTTCCATCCGGACGAACCAGACGTATCTCTCCCCGGTTTGCGAATCTTGCTTCGCCGTATCGCATAGAGGGAAAGCTTTACTTCATCGGCCCGGATTTTCAGCTTTATGCCTTTTCTCAAGACGACTCGACCCTTACTGCGCTCACCAACTGGTTTGAGAAGATAGAAGAGTTTTCCCCATCCTCGAGCGGCAAGGCCGCGATGCTTATCTACAACAACACCGGCTGGGACGTGGCCATGCTTAACGGTCAAATTACCTCGTTGGTATCCACAGAGGAGGCTGATACATCAGAGGTTACTTCCGAACCCTACCTTTACGAGGAAGAGGAAGTTACTCTTGAAGATTTTTCCCGTTATCGTGCCTCGTTCTCACCTGACTACATCTACGGCTCAGGCGCCTACTCCTCTCTTTATGGAGCGATGGGAAACTTCAGTTTAGGCATAAGCGACATGCTGGGTGATCACCGTATCTACATAGATGCAAATCTTTACGGGGATATACTTTACTCCGATATTGCAGTCTCCTATTGGTTTCTCAAGCGCAGGGTAGATTTTGCGGTGGGTGCATTTCAGTTTGCCGATTTTTATATGTACTGGACCTCGGACTCCACCTTTAACTATATTGAACGTGCGAGACGTGGTGTAAGCACGCTTATCTCCATGCCCGCAAGCAAGTTCTTACGTATCCAGACAGGGGCGGATGCGATGGCAGTGACTCAGCACGAATATCTGGGCTGCCGGTTTGTGAGCTACTCGCAGTTTGAGCCGACTTATGACACGGTTTACACCCAACCCTTGTTCCAGGCCAACGGTGCGGTTATCTTCGACAACGCCTTGTGGAACTATGCTACGCCTATGCGCGGTCTTAGGTTAAGGCTGGGCGGATACTCCTCGGTGTTTTCTCCACTTGAGTATCAAACGGTGATGGCCGATCTAAGGGGATATCTGGGGATTACCCGCAGGGCTTGCTTTGCACTACGGAGCTTTGGCGGCGCAAGCTTTGGGGAGGATAAGGAATACTTCACCTTAGGCGGCGCATACGATGTGCGCGGTTACAGCACATACGAACCTTCGTTCGGGTCAAAGGTGATCTTTTCAAATCTGGAACTACGTGTGCCATTCATTGATCAACTGGATATGGCCTTTCCCCTCCCTCTTACCCTTGGAGGTATCCGCGGGGTTGTATTTACCGATGCAGGGGTCATCTGGGATGATGAGCCGCCTGTGTTATGGGAGAACGGCAATCTTGTGGACCTCAAGGCTAGCTACGGGGGCGGCGTACGATGGCTTTTCGGCTACTGGATGCTCAAACTCGATTTTGCAAGACCGTATCAAACAGAAGAAGATAAACCATGGCGCGTGCACTTCAGACTGGGAGCGGATTTCTGATGCGGAGATTGGCTTCTTTTGCGTTTTTTGCGGTAATCGTGGGTGCAGGTTGTGTTCGGGTTGTAAGGCCGCCTTCTGATCTGACCTACGAGGATGTTCCTCAGTACGCGTGGGAAGGTCTCAGGCAGCAGCGCTCTTTCAGGTTTGATTACTACGTGGCTCGCAGTTCTATGCAGTTTGAGGTTCAGGGCTCTGGGATCGTGGTTTTGCCGGATGCCCTGCGATTTAAGGGTACATGGCGGTTAGGTGAGGAGGAACGCGTTCTTAATCTGGCCGCCGCCGGAGACTACCAGCTTGAGAGACAGGGCAGCGAATGGGTTCCTCACCCCAAAAGCGAGGAGGCCAAACTCCTTGAGCAGGCTGATCGAGTGATCCGCAAGGCGCTTCTTCGCAGGAAGGGGAGGGGATTTGGGCTGGTTGAAGACGATGGGGAAACGATTACTTACTCATTCCAGCCGAACCTCTTTTATCTTGATCCCGGCTTTGAGAAGAAATACACCGCCGAGCTTGTGGTGGATGGACGCACGCTTCTTCCTAGAAAGATAAACGCCCGCTCCGAAGATGACGACATCCAGTTCAAATTCAGCGTCTCGGGTGTCAACAGGCGCAAAAAAATCAGGATTCCGTTTTCGGAAAACTTCAAACTCACCTATGCTCTTGAAGAAGGTAGATTTGCCAGGGCGAAGTCGGTGCTTCGCAAGCGCCTGAAGGATGTGGGCCGCGCGTCACGTATGCGTGTCAAAGCAGGTAATCTCGAAGCGGCACTCACCTTTCCTGTGGATAAGCAGATGGCGCAGATCCTTGCAGAACCTGGACAGCTGGTTATTTTGGGTCTTAACCTTGATGGCCCAGGACCTCAGATCAACACGCGTGGAGAGATCTCGGATATCTTCCACATCGCCGATACCCTGGCCTTGCCCGAGGTGCGATCCGTAGGGGTTGGATTCGACTCGCTCAGTCGCCCCATGCTTGAGTTAACCCTTGCAAAGGCAGAGCCTCGATCACGTGACTTTGACTATCTGGGGGTAGCGGTCGATGGGGTGCTTTATGAGGTCCTTACGGTTGACAATCCCACAGATATCCTTAGGATTGCTAACGTGACCACCTACGAGGAAGCCCTTGCATTGAGCATAAAGTTGCGCAGACCCTTTAATGGAGAGCTGCGGTTCCTGGATCAGGAAAGGCTCAGATGAGATTCGATTTTGTTCTTGCTCTCTACGCAGTCGTTATCATGGCCCTTACAATGTATGCCGTGCACGCGTGGATTATGTTCTTCTACTATGTTCGCTCTCGCCGCAAGAAGCCTCCCCAGGCCAAGGCCATCGAGAAGTTCCCTCTGGTATGCGTCCAGCTGCCGATGTATAATGAGAAGTTTGTGGTTGAGCGTCTTCTGCGACAGATAACGCAGCTGGATTGGCCTCGCAACAGGCTTGAGATCCAGGTACTTGACGATTCAACCGACGAGACAACCGAGATATGCCGTCGTCTGGTTAAGTATTACCGGGCGCAGGGTTTTAGAATCCGTCTCCTGCACCGGACAGACCGTAAGGGCTACAAGGGTGGTGCGCTTACCGAGGGTCTTGCAAGGACCCGCGCTTCCCTGGTGGCGGTTTTTGATGCCGATTTCCTGCCCGCGCCGGATTTCCTGAAAAGAACCATACCTCATTTCGATGACCCCAAGGTTGCGGTTGTGCAGTCGCGCTGGGAGCATATAAATCACGACTATTCACTGCTCACTCGGGTACAGGCCATCCTTTTGGATCAGCACTTTGCCATCGAGCAGCAGATGCGCAACCGTTTTGGTCACTTCATGACCTTTAACGGAACCGCCGGGGTGTGGCGCAAGCGTGCCATCGAGGACGCAGGAGGCTGGGACGGGAACTGTCTTGCCGAGGATGTGGATTTAAGCTTCCGTGCCCAGCTTAAAGGATGGAAGTTCATCTATCTCAACGACACGAGAAGTCCCTCAGAACTTCCCATTGATGTCGCAGGGTTCAAGACCCAGCAGTTCCGTTGGGCAAAGGGAACCATTCAGGCCGGGAAAAAGCTCTTGCCATCTATCTTTTCAAGCAACCTGAGCTTCCTTTCTAAGTTCGAAGCGGTGGTTCACGTTACAGCACACCTCGTCTATCCGCTTCTATTTATGCTTGCCTTGCTCACCTTCCCCCTTCTTCTGGTACGCACGACCTCCAATATAGACTACCGCTCCTACTTTGTATTCATGAGTATCTTTTCTGTTGGTGCTTTGCCTTACTTTCTGCTTTACTTCTTTGCCCAGAAGGATTCCTATCCGGATTGGAAAAGCCGCTTGGGTGCCATTCCCTTTGCGATCTCGGCGGTAATGGCACTTTGTGTGAATAACAGCATCGCAGTAATTGAAGGTTTCCTGGGCAAGGCGTCTGAGTTTGTCCGGACCCCAAAGTACAACATCACAGGCCACAACGCCTCTAAAAACAAAAAGGGGTATCGTTCCAAGCTCGAGCCCTCGACCTTTGTCGAGCTTGGGCTGGGGATTTATCTTACAGCGACCGCCGTCTACGCGCTTGTGACCATGCAGTTGGCTATACTTCCTTTTATTGTGCTTTACACGTTCGGCTTCCTTTACTTCAGTTTCTCTGCTATCTCGGCGGCGCTTAAGAAGGATCGGGTGAGTGTAAGGGAACCTGTGTATGATAGAGCTGAAACCCCTTGAAGTTCTTCGTTCTCCTTGCTGCAACCCCGAATTAAACTATAATCGAGAGGAGTTGGTTTGTAAAAAATGCAGACTGGTTTACCCTTTAGAGGACGATATACCTGTTATACTTAAAGAGGAGGCCAGGGAGAAATAATGAGAAGAATCGCTATCTATCTTTTGTTGGTTGCTTCTGGATTGTGGGCGCAGCCGCGAGTTGTTTCAACCTCCCCCACAGGGGTCAGGGTCAAGATCGATGCTCCTGGTGAGATTGGACTTTTACAATCTCACGGTGAGATAGATCTTGCCTCGCTTTATCCCGAGGCTTGGGTGGTCGGTGAGCCAGGAGGTCCGGCGTTGCCTCGTTATCGGATCGTACTTGGGGTTCCTACCGAGGGGGATGTGCATTTTAGCTACTCATTCGGCCCCTCGCGTGAGCTTCGTGGAGTTGGGGTTTCCAGCTACGAGGTCCCGGCAATCGGCCCTGAGCCAGCGCCGGCGCTTGGTTGGGCCGATAGTCTTGAGCCTGTGACCTTTAACGTTACACGATGGCGTGGATGTCGGGTGGCCGTCATTGAGGTTACCCCGTTGCGTTACGATTACCGCACCCGGCGGCTGGTGCTCTACGACGGAGTGAACCTGAACGTAACCTTTGAGAATCCTTCTGGGCTTAAAGGAGCATCTCGGAGGAATGATCCTGCAGAGCGTATCTATGAAGCTACCCTTTTGAACTATGAGCAGAGCAAGGATTGGCGTCTTTCTCCCCAGGCCGTTCCTTCCAATCCATTTGGAGGCTCAACCAACTGGATCAAGGTTACTGTTGCAGAAGACGGTGCTTACAGGATTCGCTTTAGAGACCTTAAAAAGATCGGGGTTGATCCAAAGAAAATAGATCCACGAACCCTGCGGTTGCTCTACCCTGGCCAGCGAGGCCCTGAGGATCCCTTGCCGGATACTTTGGCAGAACTACCTGTATATGTGCATGGGGAAGGCGACGGAAGGTTCGATCGCCACGACTACGTTGTTTTCTTTGCACGCGGTGCAAATCGATGGGAGTTTAGAGAGCGAAGCTTTAAGGTCAACCCCTTTGTTCATGAGAACGTCTACTGGTTAACCTGGGGCGGTGGGAAGGGACGTCGCATGCGCACTCGTGTCGCATATCCTCTATCTGAAGATGCTATAACTACTGCTCAAACCGTGCTCCACTTTGAGGAGAATCATGAATGTCCTGGTCGTTCCGGGCTTCTATGGCTGTGGAAAGCTATCAAGAAGAGCACTTTGACTGCTGTGGATACCTTCATCCTTAATCTTGCAGGGGTTAGGCGTATTGATACCTTCACCTTTAGAGCCTATGCAACCACCGAGGGTGCGGGATTTCGTTTGCTGGTTGAGGACGACACGCTTTACTACAGGCAGGTAGCGGGATGGGGGGATAGCCCACCTTACTATACTGTTGTGTCTCCGGATGTCGTTATCAGGGAAGAGTGGCCGCTCGAGGTAGAGGTGTTCGGAGCTGGTCAGCAAGAGTTATATCCTGACTGGATTCGGCTGGTGGCTGAGCGTGAGCTCTCCTTTAAGCATGGAGCGTTCTGGGTCCAGCTGGATGGGCAGGGGACTTATCTTTTAAGCAACCTCAGGTCGGCTCCGTTTATCTTCGACGTCAGTGAGCCTTCTGATCCTGTAATCTTGACGGACTGGGAACTTAGCCGTGGGAAGCTCAGGATGAGTGCTCGGACAGGGAAACCTGTGCCGGTCTGGATAACTGAGGAACGCAAATTACTAACTCCTGGTCTAGCGAAGGCCGAACCAGGAAGACTTTGGAGTGAGGACTGGGGCGTTGACTATGTAGTTCTCTCCACCAACGAGAACCTGGACGCCGCTCAGGCCTTTGTGGAGTACCGCAGCCAGAATCTGAAGATGAGTGGGGTGAGTTCCCCAAAGATTAAGGCAGTTGCTTTGGCAGACATAGTTCAAGACTTCGGTTACGGGTTGGCAGAGCCGCAGGCTGTTCGCCACTTCCTTTCCTACGCATACGAGAAAGGTGGTGGGCGTCCGTTCTACGTTTTGATCCTTGGCGACGGTACCTACGACTACAAGAACAACCTCAACTTCTCAGGTCGGGCCGAGTATTTCCTAATCTACACCTCGGGTTACGTGATCGATCCCAATGTTTACGCGTCTCAGGCCGCCGCTAATGAAGGCTGGTTTGTGGAGTTCGACGAGGAAGGGACGTTTTTTCCTGAAATGTCGATAGCGCGGATCACCGCACGCGACCTTCGAGAGGCTTACGCGGTCCTTGATAAGATAAAGGCCTACGAATCCGCCCCGCGCGAGGCTTGGAGTACCAGGGTACTCTTGCTTGCCGACGATTACTACAAGGGCACGCCTTCGGAGATAGACTCAGGGATGAATCATATACCTGCCAACGAAGGTATTGCCAAACTGCTTTCCCCGGAGTTCGATCCAGTCAAGGTTTATCTTTCCGATTACGCACTCGTCGGTGGAAAGAAGCCCGACGCCGAAAAGGCGCTGATTGATGCGTTGAATCAAGGGACATTGCTCTGGTTCTTCTTCGGACATGGTAACGGAAGCCAGTTGACCCATGAGAAGGTGTTCATGAATACCGACGTTCCAAAGATACGCAACGGTAACAAACTCCCACTTGCCTTGTTCTGTTCGTGCGGAGTGGGTCGTTTCGAGGATACCCGCTGGGAGTGCGTTGCAGAGGAGCTTTTACGCGCTGAACAAGGAGGTGTGATTGCATCCATAGCGGCCACCAAAGGGACCGGCGCCAGTTCAAACAAGCAGCTCGCGGATAGCCTGGCTCGCGCATTCCGTAACATAAAGGATTTGAATGCCGGCGATCTCTTTTTTAGTATAGCTACCCAGAGTAGCCTGTATGTCCTGTTCGGCGATCCTGGTACACCATTGCTTTTTCCCGCTGCACGCAGTTTAAGTTCACAGGTCGATAGCTTTATTACAGGAGATACCGCAGTGATCTCGTTTGAGCCACCAGTAACTTCGGGGGAATGGTTTTCCTCTGCTTACGGAAGTTGGGTGAGAAAGACATCCTCCGGAATAACTGAGACTTACTACGCCAAGGGAGAGGTGCTTTACCGCGCCCGTGGTGAGCTTGACGGCGGAGAGCGAACCCTGCGGTTTCTTGTTCCAGCAGGGATAAGGCAAGGGGATTCCGCCTACTGGCACGTGGCTTGTGCTGACGGCGACTCAATCTATACCTACCTTATCGACGGAATCAGCGTGGACAGTGTTGGCTGGACACCCACCGACGACGAAGGACCTCAAGCTCGGCTTTTGGTCAACGGGCTTGAGGTCGCCGACAGAGACACGGTGCCGCCGTCTTTTACCCTGACGGTCGAGCTCGAGGATCCATCAGGGATAAACCTTACCGGCCTGGCCGGCTGGGAGGGTGACTCACTCAGCCTTGTGATCAATAATAAGGTTATCGATCTGGCGAACTATTTCGAGTATGAGGTGACTGGCGATGGTCTTGCAACAAGGGGAACTGCTAATATCCCTGTTGACCTTACCAGCGAAGAAAATGATTTCACTCTTTACGCTGTCGATAATCTTTTAAATACAGAGGAGTACAATCTTACCCTCTACACCTCTTTTGTGCGTGAGCTTGAGATCGCGGACCCGCTGGTTTATCCCAATCCTGTTTCTACCACAGCCGAGTTTACGTTCGAGTTGAGTGCCGCCTCAAGGGTAACGATACAGATCTTCACGGTAAGCGGTCGGCTGGTGCGCCGGTTGCCTGGGTTCTCCTATCCTGCCGGATTCGGTGCTTACTCCTGGGACGGCCTTGATGCGGAGGGCAGGCCTCTGCCCAACGGGGTCTACATCTACCGCTTGAGCGCAGAAAGCGAAGACGCGTGGCTGCCTAACGCACGTACCGCGGTTACCGGAAAGTTCATCGTCGTTCACTAACCCTGTGGCAGAGATACTCTGGTTGGAGCCTACCCGAGAGACTAGCTTGCCTCCTAGTAGTATCTTCTTTGCTTCGGGTAGATTTGTTCTTTCCACCTTTGTGCTTGGTGATCTCGATGTGGATAGACGAAGTAAAGCCTACCGGAGGGTTGTTGAGGTTATCCTTAAGCGATCCCAAGAGCTCGCTGTAGGTGATGTCAGGGTGAAGCACTCCAGGTTGTCCCGCGAGATAGTAGGTTCAGCCTTCCCCCCCTATTCTTTCCCTAAACCCCCGAACGATCTTTCACCCGCGACATCCTTTCCAGATATTATTGCAGAACAGGAATTACTCCATGGGAAGCTGGAGGAGGCCGACAAACTCAAGCTTATCTTCCAGGCGGTCTACGGCGGTGAGCATCTCCTTTCCAATCCTGAAGAGGCGTGGAGGTGTCTTCAGAACGAATGGGATTTTCTAAGACCAGAAAGCAAGGCAGGAGAGAAGTGCGATACGGGTGAGTGTGTTACGGGTACGGGTGTTACGGGTGAGCCGCTTGCAGAGCGTATCTCACCTGAAGGGGGGCTTTACCGAATCAATCTAAGGCCCTGCAAGGAACTTGGTATCGATCTGCGCAGACTATTTGAAGCGGTGAAGCGGTCGGCAGAGGGAATTGCAAATGACCGCGCAAGGCGTGAGGCTCGCCTGTTGCCCCAGGCGCTATCGGTGGGGATAGAGCCGGATAAGGTTCCCAAGGGGCCTTTCCACCACTCGAAATCCTATAGAGAGAGGATTTCGCCTGCCTATCGCCTGATCCGCGCCGCCGAGATCGCGGGATTGTTGACGTCACTTAATTGATCGGGCGGTTTGACAAACTTAAGGAGGAAGTATTATGACTCAGTCCCTTGAAGATTCCTTAGTTGAATTCTTCAAGCGCACAAACGTTTCTTGTGCGATCGTAAAGACCCTTTCCGACTCCAAGGGACCCATCAAGTTCGACCAATTATTGGAGGCGGTGGGCTTACTTGTTGCTGACCGTATACCGGATTATGCCCTTGAAGGAGCGATTCGTGCCTCTCTTAAGCTCTTGAAGGCTTCAGGCTGGGTTCGCAAATCCGGTGCAGAGTTCGGGCTAACCGCTCTGGGCCGCGAACTCGCGAAAAGGGTCACGAGTTAACTCAAAGAAATATTGGCCGACATCATTGTTTGCTTCTAATAACAATGTGAGAAAGTAGTGCGAGGCTTCAGCCTCGCCAGCCCATCAAGCGAACCTAAAGGTTCGCGCTACATGCTATCTCCTTGATCTGGCTTTAGAGCAGAGTCCGTAGGGGGTGACGTTGGCGTTTCGGACTCAAGTCAAGCTGGAATCTTATAATTGAAGCAAGTCTCCTTAACTCTGGCGGGTCCCCCGCCTCAGAATCTCCTTGTCTATTTTTAATTTGAGTTCCGAGATCCGGTCGCGGTAGATGACTGCCTTCTCGAAGTCCAACTGATCCGCCGCTTCCTTCATCTCCTCCTGCAATCTGGCGATCGTCGCCAGACGCTCCTCCTCGTTCTTTGGCTCGTGACCAAGATCAAGCTCTTCTATCTTCCTGGCGTCGGCAACCCCGGTGGTGGCCATCACCTGCTGGATGGACTTTTTGATGGTCTGAGGGGTGATGCCGTGCTCTTCATTATACTTGATCTGCTTTTTTCGACGGCGCTCGGACTCGTCAATCGCCGCCCGCATCGAGTTTGTTACCTTGTCTGCATAAAGGAGCACCAGCCCCTCCACATTGCGGGCGGCGCGTCCTGAGGTCTGGATGAGCGAGCGTGTATCGCGCAGGAACCCCTCCTTATCCGCATCGAGTATGGCAACAAGCGAGACCTCGGGCAGATCCAGCCCCTCACGCAACAGGTTGATCCCCACCAGCACGTCGAACTCGCCTAATCGCAGCCCGCGCAGGAGTTCTACCCTCTCAAGCGCGTTGATCTCCGAGTGCATGTAGTGCACCCGCAGCCCCATCTCAGCAAGGTAGGTTGCCAAATCCTCGGCCATGCGCTTGGTAAGGGTTGTGACTAGAGTCCTCTCATTGCGTTCAGCTCGTATTCGTATCTCCTCGATAAGATCATCCACCTGGTTGGCAGTAGGTCGGATTTCCATGGGAGGATCAACCAGACCGGTAGGCCGTACCACCAGGTCAATCACCCGATCCTTGGAGTTGATAAGCTCGTAATCACCTGGTGTAGCCGAGGTGTAGATGCGCTGTTCCACGAGGGTTTCGAACTCTGCAAACTTCAAGGGCCGGTTATCCAAAGCCGAAGGCAGGCGGAAGCCGTGATTTACCAGATTCTCCTTGCGGAAGCGATCGCCCTTGTACATCCCGTCGACCTGAGGCACGCCTACGTGCGATTCGTCCATGATGGTCAAAAAATCCTTTGGGAAGTAGTCGAGAAGGCACCACGGGCGTGAACCCGGGGCTCTGCCTGAGAGATGTCTTGAGTAGTTCTCGATCCCCGGGCAGTAGCCGACCTCGCGCAGCATCTCGATGTCATACTTGGTTCGGGTCTTTAGTCTCTGCGCCTCAAGGAGTTTACCCTGGCCTTCCAACTCTGCCACCCGTTCGATCATCTCTTGTTCAATTGACCTCAGCGCATCCATCAGAGTCACTTCAGATACCATAAAATGCCGCGCAGGGAAGATCATGACACTTTCCGGCTCATCTATCACCTTGCCTGATACCGAGTTGAAGCGCTTGATGGAATCTATCTCCTCGCCGAAGAACTCGATGCGTAAAGCTACATCCTCGTGCGCCGGCCATATCTCAACCACGTCGCCCCGAACCCTGAAAGACGAGCGCTTCAGCTCGTAGTCGTTGCGCGAGTACTGCTCACGAACAAGATTAGCCAGAAGGTCCTCTCTGTCCAGCTCATCGCCTACCTTTACCAGCTTAACCCGGTCGGCGAACTCACGAGGTTCGCCGATGTTGTAGATGCAGGATACAGAGGCAACTATGATTACGTCTTTGCGTGATAGAAGCGATGCGGTCGCCCTCAGCCTCAGCCGCTCGATCTCCTCGTTGATGTCGGCTTCCTTCTCGATGTAGAGGTCGTACTCTGGTACGTAGGCCTCGGGCTGGTAGTAGTCATAGTAAGAGATGAAGTACTCCACCGCGTTGTGAGGGAAGAACTGGCGGTACTCGCCGTAAAGCTGTGCGGCAAGGGTCTTGTTAGGGCTCATCACAAGTGTTGGGCGTTGAACCTGGTTAATTACATTGGCCATAACAAAGGTCTTGCCCGATCCTGTAACCCCCAGAAGGGTTTGATGCTTATCACCTCTGTTGATCCCATTGACCAGTTCCCTTATCGCCTGGGGCTGATCGCCGGCTGGCGTCATGTCGGTTACCAGCTTGAATTCAGGCATAGAGTAGTTCCATGACTTCCCTTCTATCCAGGTGGGCCGCCCGCAGGATAGCCTGTATGGTGCCCATTGGCAAGTCCTTTTGGTGGAAAGGGACAGCTACTCGCGCCCCTCTGGAATCCGAGTGCATAATAACGTGGCTTCCCGAACGATGATCTTCGTGGAATCCCGCGTCTTTCAGGAGGCGCAACAGATCTTTGGATTTTAACGCAGGGACCTTATTCATCTGCGATATCGATCTCGTCAACCACGCATTCTGAATCGTCAGCGCAGCATTCCCCGTGCTCTTTCATACATTTCAGGTAGCAGGATATTGCGTCGGCGACCATCTTCTTCGCTTCCTCCAAGGTTTCACCGTACGAGATGCATCCGGGCAGAGAGGGAACAGATGCGGTGTATCCTCCATCAGGTTCGGGTTTGAACAGTACCTTGAATCTCTTCATCCGTTCAGTATAGCTCTGAGCAAGGCTTCGTCAACCTGAAGGAGGAGAGAATCTTGAACTTATCATGAATGAATCGCTTAGATTAGTTGACCTCTTTAGTTATTCGGCTACAATAACGAGATGAATAGTCGTTATTCCTACGAAGACGCGGTAAAGGACAGCGTTAGAAGAGCGCTTGCCGAGGATATAGGGATCGGCGATGTTACAACTCTTGCCACGGTACCTGCAGGAGCTCAGGCCGAAGCCATTATACTCTGCAAGGAGGAAGGGGTGCTGGCAGGGGCCCAGGTGGCCAAGGAGGCGTTTCGTCAGGTAGAGGATCGGGTTGAAGTAACCTTCTTGTTTAACAATGGGGAGAGGATAAACGTAGGTGATGAGCTGGCCAAGCTTTCCGGACCTGGGAGGGGGATTCTGGTTGCAGAGCGAACAGCGCTTAACTTCCTTCAGCACCTCTCGGGTATCGCTACCCTCACCTTCCGTTTTGTAGCCGCTGTGGACGGCACCCGTGCTAAGATCCTTGATACCCGAAAGACAACGCCTGGTCTGCGTGCGCTTGAGAAGGCGGCTGTCCGATGTGGCTGGGGCTACAATCATCGCATGGGGCTCTACGATATGATTCTTATCAAGGATAACCACATCGCGGCTTGTGGTTCGCTTGCGGCCGCGGTTAAAGCTGCACAGAACTCCCACGGAGATTTAAAGATAGAGGTTGAGTGTGCGACCCTGGATCAGGTCAAGGAAGCTCTCGAGATAGACGGTATTGACCGTATTATGCTCGACAACATGAGCCTGGATATGATGCGTGAGGCGGTCCAGCTTGTCAAGGGAAAGGTGGAACTTGAGGCTTCGGGTGGTGTGAGTCTTGAGACCGTCCGGGATATAGCACTCACAGGGGTTGCCTACATCTCAGTAGGTGCACTTACCCACTCCGCAAAGGCGTTGGATATCTCCCTGGAGATTACCGCGATTAAGCCTTAACCTCTTCCTCGGATGCGATGGACAAGTTATAAACACTATAATTTCTGGAAAGTAATCGAGGCATCTGTTGTTCTTGACATAACCCAGATTCTGTCTAGACTTGAGTATGACAGCACTGACAAGAGCAATATACCTTGCGTGGAGTAAGTCGCGTCTTGCCAGGAAAGAGATCTCTTTCCATGCCGAGTTAAGTGGAGCCAGGAATGTGCTTGTGCGTCTTGCAGAACGAGCACCACATACACTCTTCTCGCTTTATATTACAGGGGCTCTGAAAAAAGCTAAAAAGGGGCGCAAGATTACTGTGCTTTCGCCGCTGGACGCAGAGCTGCTTTTTTCGGGGCTCAACACCATATTTCAGGAAAAGATTGATCTCACAGAGACACCTTCTCACGGCTCAAAGGCCTTCAAAGCCCTGAAAGAAAGGTTCGCTAAATCCTCCTTCGATTTATTCGTGGATCTTGACCCATCCCCTTTACCTGAGCTTGCCATCCTTTCTGAGGCCAAACTACGAATCACCTACCAGGCCGAAGGACTCTTCCCCTACTTTAATATCCTGTTCGTGCCGGACAAGGAAGCGGATCTTCGAAAGCGGGCCCAGTTTATGAGCAGGTATCTGGCGTGCGGAGGAAAGATCGAGGAAAGCCTCCCCCATCTTCAAGTTACCCAACAAAGGGCCAACGAGTGGCTAAAGAAACATGGACATAGATCCGGGAACAAAACCCCCTACCTCCTCTCATCAATCTCCATTGATGCTGAACGCCTCGGTGGGATGAAGGTCTTCGGAGCCGAGAAATGGATGGAAGAAGAACCGCAGATAAAGGCAAGTTTACTTGCATCAGCCTCTGCCTACATAGGTAAACCGGATCGCAGCTTCGAGCTAGCCTACCTTTTAGGAACACCGTCCGTTGTTATCCTGCCAGATAAGGCCCGCCTCAATCTGCCTTCCTCACCCTGCATCAAGATAATTACACATCCCCCTAAAGGAACACCTCTGCTTGAGGCAATCGAAGAAGCTCTAGTAAGCCTTTCGCTTTGAACCTGCGTAGATTCATTCAGATATACGCCGTGGCCGGACTTCTGGCCTTAGCGGTATTCTGGGCCTTTTACTCTCAGCGGCTCCTCAAGAAGCTCGAAGAAGAAACCCTTTTCCGTTCAAGACTCTATGCAAGCTACATACGCTCACTGGCATCACCAGAAACTCAGATGCTCCTTGAAAATCTCCTGTTTGAAGAGATAGTGAGTCAGGTAGACTTCCCGGTGGTGATAACGGATAGCGCCGGCAACCCTCAGAGCTTTCGAAACGTCCCTCACCGCGATACCATCCCCGATGCACTGCCTCGATTCATACAAAAACTCGACCGCGAACACGAGCCTATCCCTATTCGGGCAGTAGTACCTGTTACGAACCCACTGACACTAGACACCCTGGGGTTAGATACCCTTACCTTAAGTGTGCTGCACTACGGGTTGCCTAAATCATGGACCATGTTGCAGTATTTCCCCCTTATTCAGATATCCTTCATCGTCCTGTTTGTTATCTTAGGATTCGTATTCATTGTGGCCTCAGCACGTCGGGAACAGGAAAAGCTATGGGTGGCTCTCGCACGTGAGACCGCCCATCAACTGGGAACCCCTGTCTCCTCGCTCCTGGGGTGGAGTGAACTGATTCGCCCCAAGCTGGACGCAGAGGCATCGAAAGAGATAGGAGCCGATCTTGAACGCATCAAAGGGATCCTGGATCGCTTTGCACGCATCGGAGACAAGCCGCGTCTTGAGCCCCATGAGATTGAACCGATAATAAGGAAGACGGTTCGCTTCATGCAGCACCGCGCCCCCTCTCGCATCAACTTTGAGGTGAAGGTCTCTGAGAATGCGCGCCTGCTCATTGATCCTACACTCATCTCCTGGACGTTTGAGAACCTTATCCGCAACTCCATCGACGCCATAGGACGCAAGTCGGGGAAGATAGCCGTAGCAGGCAAGAAAGCAGAAAAGAGCAACTACTACGAGATAACGATAACCGACACCGGAGCGGGGATCCAGGTAAAACACACCCGGGATCTCTTCAGAACCGGATTCTCCACCAAGAAGCACGGCTGGGGGATCGGGCTTGCACTTTCCCGTCGCGTAATCCAACAGCTCCACCGCGGTAAGCTCAAGGTAAAATCCTCACGGCCGGGCAAAACCGTCTTATCCATCTTGCTTAGAATATGGCAGGAATAACGCCGGGCGAGCAGGTCCTCTTCTACCACGATGAACGCCTTCACTACCTGAGGAGGGTGCTCGAAAAAGGCGACTTCGAGTGCCACAGGGGACGCATCCCCTGGCTGCAGATCATAGGACGCAACTACGGGGAAGTTGTAAAGACCCACATGGGGACCAGCTTCACACTTCTGAGCCCATCCTTAGCCGACCTGATGATAGGGGTCAAACGCCGCACAACCATAGCCTATCCCAAGGATGTCGGCTACATGCTTTTGAGGGCATCCATCGCCCCTGGGGTTCGCGTAGCAGAGGTTGGTTCCGGCTCAGGCGCTTTAACCTTCATCCTTGCACGCTACGTGCAGCCTCAAGGCCACGTATATTCCTTTGAGCGCCGTCCGGAGTTCCTTGAGGTAGCCATGGCCAACGTTGCCAGACTGGGTATGGAAGAATTCGTAACCTTCGAGCTGCGGGACGTAGAAAAACAGGGGTTCGGGATAAAGGAAGTGGATGTGTGCGTTGTGGACGTGCCAGAACCATGGGGTATCGTTCCTCACGCTGCCAAGGCCCTCGTATGTGCAGGCCGGTGGGTATCTCTGAGCCCTACAACAGAACAGCTGCAAGAAACCCGCAAGGCTTTAGGAAAGCATGGGTTCACCCGGTTCGAGGTCTGGGAGGTAATGCTGCGAGAGATGCTGATCCGTCCGCAGGGGGCACGACCGAGGGAAAGGATGATCTCGCATACCGCCTACCTGGCCTTTGCAGAGATTGCAGAACACAACCCTGATGCATCGAACGCACAACAAAATATTGACAATTCACCTGCGGGCAATAGACTAAGCTTGCAAGATGAGGAAAGTTCCCTATAATCGGTAAAGAAAGAGCATTGGGCCGCTAAAGGCTTAGACGAAGGAGGAAAGAGATGAGACGCCTTGTTGGTCTTTTAGGCATTGGAGTTATGGTCACACTCGCCTTTGCCGCAAGAGGAAGTCATCTCCTGGAAGGCGGGAAGGTCCACTATCGGGACGGACGTTACGAAAAGGCAGACACTCTTTTCCTGAAATCCATAGAAAAGGGCCTGGCCGTCACCGAGTCGTATATGTGGCACGGGAAGGCAAGCATAAGAATGAAGAAGCCGGATCTAATTGAAGCGGCCAGGGCGTTCCTCGAGGTGCTTAAACGCGACACAACCGCAGAGATAATAAAGAAAGACGAGGAAGCCCATGATCTTGCCCAGATCGCCTTCTACTACGGCGCGCAAAAGATGCTCTATGAGCCTTCAAAAGCAGATACCCTGATTCTGTTCCTGCGAATGGGCATCAAGCTCGACCCCAAACGCGAACAAAACTACGTGCTCCTGGGCCGTTTCCACCTGCAGAACCAAGAGCTGGATGAAGCCCTGGACGTAGCTGCAGAACTGGAGAAGATAAACCCGGAGTCCCCTGACGTAGCGTATCTTAAAGGTAGGGTAAATCTGATTAAAGGAAACAAGGAAGAGGCCGTCGAGTTATTCAAGGTATCAACCGCTAGGTTCAACACCGAGATTGAGAAACTTAAAGAAGGCATAGGTTCACAGCTGGGCATTGAGGAGGAAGATATTGACAAGATGGTCAGCGCGATAGAAGAACTCGAAGAGTCAAGGGACAGCGTATCCATGGACGACAAACAGAAACTACTCACAGAGGAGTTCGGCCTTATTCCCCCACAGGCAACAGCTTTCCTGCGGTGGCAAAGTGGCTATGCAGGCAAAAATCGCCAGCTGAGCGACGCCTATAACTGGCTGGGAAAGAGCTACATGGAAAACAAAAAATACCCGGAAGCCGATTCAGCTCTTGCCCGCTCTTTAGAGCTTGACCCGGAGAATATCAACGTTATGTGGGACAAGGCCTTAGCGTCATATTACTTAAGGAAGTATAAGGAAGCTGTGGAGCTCTTGAAGAAGGTTGAAGCAAGCGTTGAGGAAGATTATCTCGTCCACCTGTGGCTCGGCATATGCTACCTGAAGTTCGATCCTAAGGAACTCGATGAAGCAGAAAAGCATCTGGAAAAAGTGATTGAAATAGACGAAAACATAGCAGATGCTTACCGCAACCTAGCCGTTATAGCAAGGGAGCGAGGGGAGATCAAAAAAGCCAGTGAACTGTTAAAGAAATACGACGAGTTGATCAAAAAGGAAGGAGGAAATTGATGAAGTTAAAACACATCCTCACTGCTGTAATTATCGTACTCGGACTCGCCCTTGCTGCCATACTCATTATACCTCTGGTCAAGCTCTCACGTCCGGTTCAGGTGAAGGTGCTTGTAGAACCTTCTGTTTCCTCCGTTCCTGTATACTACGCTCAGGAAAAGGGTATCTTTGAAGATAAAGCAGTAAAGGTTGAAGCAACGATAGAGCGGGTCGAGGATCCCCAAAAGGCGCTTGAGGCTTTGGTTGCAGGTCAAGCCGACTTTGCTTTAGTCCCCTGGCCAGAGGCGTTGCGCTGGATGAGCGAGCGTGGTGATACCTTGCTTTGCTTCTTTGCGGTGGAGTTCAAGGTAGCAACACCCCAGGAGGGGCTCTTTCCCCGCAAGGGACTGAGATTCGATAAGATAAGCGATCTCGAAGGAAAGACTGTAGGCCTAACCCCGGGAACCGAAACGGCAATGCGGGCTGCTATTGTCTCCACAGAGATAGATCCAGCCACGGTCACAATCAAGGTCTATCCTTCAGAGAAGCTCCTTGCAGCACTTGAGTCTGAAGAGGTCGATCTTATCTTACCACTTGAGCCCTACTTCACCTTAGCCAAGGGCCATCTGAGCGAACCATTTGCAGAAGGTGCCATGTTCCTCAAGTGGATCAACTCTCCCTACCTGGGCTCCGGTCTTTTCGTAACCACCGAGTACTTTCATGACAATGAACTTGCTGTGAAACGAATGAACAAGGCCATGGAGTTAACCTATCTCGAGATGGCCAAGAATACCGATACCGCTCGTGCTGTCCTTGCACGCGCCTTCGGAATCGAAGACAAACCGTTGATCGAACGCCTGAATCTACCCGGCTTCCAGCGGACTCACGAGATCGACCAAAACGCTATCCAGGAACTGGCCGACAAGCTTGAGATATACGGGGCTATCCCGAAGGGATTGAATACCATGGATATGAAGGTAGTTATCCCTAAAGAGGAACTTCGAGACTAGTGAGGTTCGGCCGTGCTAGGCGGGAGGCTGGCGGTCTCCTTTACTCGAAACCCGCCATACGCGAGGCTGAAGGGCATCATGAGGCCGGGAGAGCGGGGGCCACTGCGGGAGCGGACGATGATGAAGATCGGGTCTTTGCTCGCAACGCCCCGCCAACCCCGCCAGGTCCGGAAGGAAGCAACGGTACGCGGACGCTGTTACGGTGCAAAGTAAGCCTGGTTGGAGTCGCCTCGTTTTTGCAGTCCTTGCCGCCCCGGACGAAGGTGCCGCACGGCCGAACACTTTTAAACCAAGGAACCCTCTAGTCAAAAAATGATGGAACCCCGCACATTCTCTCTGCGCTACCGGCCCCAGACCTTTGATGAATTATTCGACCAGAAGCACATCAAGCGCACCCTAATAAACGCCATCCAGCGCAACCGGCTCGCACATGCCTATCTTTTCGCAGGCCCAAGAGGGGTTGGTAAGACGACAACGGCAAGAATACTTGCCAAGAGTCTGAACTGCGTAGAAGGGCCAACAATCCATCCGTGCAACAAGTGCTCGACGTGCCTGGAGATAGCGGGCTCCAAGAGCTTTGACGTGCTTGAGATAGACGGAGCATCCAACCGAGGGATAGACCAGATAAGGGAGCTGAGGGAGAACGTCCGCTACAGACCTACAAGTGGGCGCTACCGCATCTATATTATTGATGAGGTTCACATGCTGACTACCGAGGCGTTCAACGCGCTTCTTAAAACCCTTGAGGAGCCTCCTCGGCATGTGATCTTCATCTTTGCTACCACCCAACCTCACAAGGTTCCTGCAACCATCCTCTCGCGCTGCCAGCGGTTCGACTTCAAACGCATAGCGCCTGACGTTATAACCAAGCGCCTTAAGATGATAATCGAGAATGAGAAGCTGGACGTCGAGGAGAATGCCATACGATTGATCGCGGATATCGCCGACGGCGGCCTGCGCGACGCAGAAGGCGTGCTTGAGCAGATAACCACCTTCAAGCAAGGGAAGGTCACTGCAAACGACGTAACCGAGCTTTTAGGGATAGTCCCATATGAACGTTTCTCCCATCTTCTCAAGCTGGTTGAAGAGAAAGACGAAGCCGCGCTGCTTGCGTTCCTGGAGCAGACCTTTTCAGCAGGATACGACGTGGCCGAGTTCTACTTCGGGATGATAGGTTTTCTACGCGTCCTTCTATTTACCAGTTTGGGCATGACGGCGGATAGATCAGCCTTCCCTGAAAGCGCCTTGAGCGAAACCCAACATTATACCACAAAGCAGCTGGTACGGATACTTGAGCGTTTTCTCAAAGCCGAAGAGGCCTTCAAGCGCAGCCGCGAGAAGGTTATCTTCATAGAAACCATGGCACTTTCATTACTGGATATGGGAGAAAAGCAACCGGTTCCTAAAGAATCCTCCCGATCACCAAAAACCTGCCCATCCTCACTGACCTCAAAACCAACCCTTGCAAATGGGAAAGAAAAGGCGGATGAAAAGCTGAAGGAAGCGGAAGAACCGGCACAAGCCGCATCCCTTAAACAGGTATGGAAACGCTTTATGGAAGAGATAGAAACCGAGGAATCCTTTGTAACCCTGGCGCTTCAGGGATCAGGGATCATAGAGGCTCAAGACAACCTTTTAACGATAGGGATAAACAACAACCCGGAGCTCAATATAGGCCGTCTTAAAGCGGAACAGGAACACCTCGAGGAAATGTTTTCAAAGCTCGCAGGGCAAAAGCTACGGCTGGAGTTTAAGGCAAGCAAGCCCCAAAAAGCAGAAAGCCGGGGTTCTAAATCCAAACCTCGCTCTGCGGTTGAGGATGTGCTGGACATCTTCAAAGGAGAGATAGTTCGATGAGACAAGCCGACTTATTACGCAAAGCCCAGGAGATCCAGAATAAAATAGCCGATATCATGGCTGCGGCACGAGGCCAGGCAGCCTCTGGCGGGGGGATGGTCAAAGCCGTAGCCGACGGAAACGGCACCATACTTGAGCTTAAGATAGAGCGAGAAGTAATCGATCCAGAAGAAAGCCAGATGCTTGAGGACCTCGTGATCGCTGCGGTCAACGAAGCGCGACGCAAGGCAAAACAGGCAGCGCAAGCCGAGGTCCAAAAGGTTATAGGCATTCCTTTTCCAGGTCTTTTCTGATTCCGAATGACTGCATTAGCCAGGCTGATCCAACGCTTTAAGCAACTGCCCGGTATAGGCGAAAAAAGCGCACAGCGTATCGCACGCTACATCTTGCGTATTGAGCATGAAGATGCCGCTAGGCTCAGCGAAGCGATACTTGAGGCGCGCAGCCGGACCCGTACCTGTAGGCGCTGCGGCAACCTGACAGAAGATGAGTTTTGTGAGATCTGCAAAGACCCCTCACGCGTACAGACCGAGATCTGCGTTGTAGAGGAGGCTTTTGATATACCGCTGATCGAGCGTGCCGGGGCCTACCAAGGACTTTATCACGTGCTTGGCGGGGTGCTTTCCCCTATGGAGGATGTATCTGCAGACGAGCTGCGTATCACGGAACTCGTAGAACGTGTCAAGAATGAAGGGACAAAGGAGGTGATACTTGCAACCTCGGCGACAACCGAGGGAGAAACCACCGCCCTTTACGTGGCCGGACAACTTAAGGGCATGGGTATACGCGTATCAAGAATCGCAAGGGGCATCCCAGTAGGTGCGGACCTTGGACTCGCAGACGAGGTTACTATCAGCAAGGCTATTCGCGGTCGTGAAAGCCTGGACAGCGGAGAGCGGACTTGAAGTTCGGCTTCCACGTAAGCATCGCCGGAGGTTTTACCAACGTTATCGAGCGTGCAAACCGTCTGGGGTGTGAGACGGTGCAGATATTTACCGCCTCCAACAAGCAGTGGAAGCGCACCCCTCTTGATCCTGATGTGGTCGCTGGTTTTCGGGCATCACTAAAAGAGGCTCAACTCCATCCGCTAACCGTTCACCTGTTTTATCTCCCTAACCTTGCAACGCCTGACGAAGAGCTGCTCGAGCGTTCGCGGCAGGTGCTTTCAGCAGAGCTTGGACGCTCATCCATCCTGGGCGCTGATTTCCTGGTTCTTCATCCCGGCGCTTATAAAAACTCCAGTCCGGATAAAGGAATCAGTCGTGTGAGCCAATCGTTGAATCGTGCGATTTTAGCTGCAGATGAAGAGAAGGTAAAGATACTTGTCGAGAATACCTCGGGCGGCGGCACACGCCTTGGGGGAAGTTTTGATGATCTGGCAAGGATAATAGATGGGGTTGATAAGAAGGATTCCGTGGGTATCTGCCTTGATACCGCTCACGCCTTCCAGGCAGGCTACCCCCTTCATACCAGCAAGGGATTGGAAGAAACCCTGGCCCAGATAGATCACCTGATAGGTCTTGAGAAACTTCTACTACTCCACCTGAATGATTCCAAGACCCCATTAGGCAGTAACAACGACCGTCACTGGCATATAGGTAAGGGCGAGATGGGTATCCAGGCGTTCCGCAGGATAATCAACCATCCTAAACTTAAGCACCTGTCTGCGGTCATGGAGACCCCAAGCGCACCAGATGGCGACGTCCGCAACATGGCTATGGTCAAGAAATTGAGAGAAGAAGGTTGATTGAGCTCAAAGATGTAGCCATAGTCATTCCCGCCTATGAGGTTGCAGATACATTAGAAAAGGTGCTGGCGGATTGGTTTCGCTTCGGTGCTGTATCTTATCAGATCTGGGTGGTTGACGACGGCTCACCTGATGGAACCGGCGATGCGGCGCGATGTATGGGGGTAGGCGTTTTGAACCATAAGAAAAACCGGGGCAAAGGAGCGGCGCACAAGACAGGGTTCGCTGCGGCAATCAAAGCAGGCTATGAATGGATCATGACCATTGACGCGGATACCCAACACGACGTAGGGGAGGCCTCAAGGTTTCTTGCCCTGAACCCGGCAGAATTCGACATGGCGATAGGCACACGACGCCACAACATGGCCGGTATGCCCTTCGACCGCTGGTTCATTAACCGTCTGACATCGATGGTACTCTCGATCTTTGGGGCACATAAACCGGTCACCGACTCACAGTGCGGATACAGGCTCATCTCCGCAGAAGTCCTGCGGAAAGTACCTCTAAGGACGAACCACTTCGACACCGAGTCCGAGCTTGTGGCCCGGGCTTTACGGGCAGGTTATCGGATAGCCGAGGTACCCATCACCACACTCTACACCTCGCCACGCTCACACATCAATCCATTCCTGGATACCCTGCGTTTCATAAGGCTCTGCTTCCGCTACCTATTCTGGTGGTAGCCCTCCTCATTCGATAGTTTAATATCCCAATATCCAAATCAAAGATTGCCCATTTAGGAATCTACACGCACAAAAAAAGCCGCCCCTTGGTCGGGGCGGCAAATCTTTAAGAATTATGTGCTTAGCGCACGAATACAGTCTTACGCGTCAGGTTAGCTGCAGGCGAAGAGAACTTGATGAAGTAAACACCGCTAGGAAGCGCACTTTCGTCAAGCGTGAACTCGTGCACACCCGCCGCAAGGTTGCCTTCATGAAGGGTCAGCCTGCGGCGACCGACCACGTCAAGCACGTAAAGCTCACCATCGGTAAGGGCAGGCAACGAAAGCATAACCGCTCCACCGGTAACTGAAAGTTCATAAGTAGTCGGGGCAATCTCCTTCTCTTTCACAGCCGCAGAAGTGCAGTAGACCGAGTCGTAGATGGTATCGTTGTCCGGTACCGAGTCGCCAGCAAGTAATGTGTAAACCCGGATGTCGTACCAGGCACTATCGTGATGAGGAATGTTCAGCCACCCATTAAAGGTAACCTCTGCTTCCTCGTCCACACCCAGCGGGCCAACGGTCTTCGTGCTTGAGTAGTCCTGAAACCCGGAGTAGAAGATCTTGAACTCCACATTAAACGTAGCTGGCGTGTTGCTCTGATTGCGAACCGTGGCCACAGGAGTATACGTGGAGTCGGGATGGATCTGTCGGAGATCCGGCGGGTGACCTTGGAACCACCACGTTACGGGTAAGACGTCCTTGATGATCTTGGTGACGTATTTTAGATCACCGTTGGTCGCATCATAGTAGGAGATGTGGGGAAAGCTGGCATCACCTTGATAGCTGAGGGCAATGGATGTATACTTTCCAACGTTACCTGTTGTATCCACCTTCTCGGTATGCCAGCCGAGGTAGTTCTCGGAGTAGGCGTACTTGAGATCGCCATTCGCTTCACTGTAGTAGCTGGCGTGGGTAGAACCAAGCGCCTGAGATCCGTATGACCCTTGATCTATTACATCGATTGCCCATGTCGATCCGGTCCAGCGAGCATACGTGAGGTATCCGTTTGTAGCATTGAAGTAGCTGATGTAGGGGAGGCTGCCTGCATCTTCGTTGATGACGATATCAGGCCAGGCTCCTATGTTATCACCGGGAACCATCTCAACGGTATCTATCATCCAGTTACCTGAAACAAGATACGCATACTTCAGGTAACCGGTGCCGGTCAAGGGGTCGCCGTCCCAGGCGTAGTAGGCGATGTAGGGGGTGCCGATGGAATCAAGAGTGATCGAGGTGCCGGATATATCGGTCCAGAATATAGGAAGCGGCCCTACGCTGTCCACTGTATCGCGCACCCATCCTGTAGCCGAGGATCGAACGTAGAGGAGATAGTTCGTGGTAGCATCATAGTAGGATATATGAGCATAATCATCTTGATCCACCGCTATATCGCATCCCTGGCCCACATCGTTGTCGCTGGGATCCGGAGTGCCGACAATCCAGTGTCCTGAACCATCAAGGCTCGCCCATTTGAGATTGGCGTTCGCCACGTCGTAGTATGCGATCTGAGGCAGGTCGGTCAGCGGACCAAGAGCCAGTGAGGCGAAGATGCCGACTCCGCCCAGGCCGCCGTTATCGTCGACAACCTCTATATCCCAATCCGTGCCGTTCCAGGCAGCATACTTGAGAAACGCACTGTCCGCGTATAAGTAGGCGATGTGTGGGCTATTCTCCGAGTCGATCGCCAGTGAGGTAAATAGCCCGACGTTGCCGGTGGTATCCACTGCCTTGATGTCCCACGCTTGCCCGAAGGCGCTAACCACCCCTATTACGAGAAGCACACTTATCCATTTCTTCATAAAGACCTCCTTGGGTTTAGATGTTCGTAACAACTCCATATATCCGTATAATCGTAAGGATTTTAGGGCGTTTGTCAAGTGGTAAGGTTAATAAAGAACCGCTCTTAAAAAATCCACTCGTGCCACAGAAGACAAGGGACTTCATCGAGAGGAAGGAGCTTTCACGACCTTGCAGTACCAGTTCTTGCCCCGAATAAAATACACCCCAGCAAGCAGCTCGGAGGCGTCAAACCTGGCCCCATGAATGTTCGCCTGAAGTCTGCCCGAGGCGTCGTAGAGCCGGGCCTGGACCGGTCTGCTGAAATACAAAACGGAACTAAATGGATTTGGCCATACATCCAATACAGAGGCAGGCAACGCCGAGGATTCATCTATCCCTAATCCAAGGAAAAGCACACGCAGCAACCCATCATATCCGTCTGCAACCAATAGGGTATCGCCGAGAGAAACGACATCCCGTGCCTCGCCGCCGGTGTTCAAACTCCCAACAAGATGCGGAAAGGATGGGTTGGCTACGTCGTATGCGTAGATTCCGGCCGCTCCATGTGCTAAAAAAAGATTGCAAGCCTCCAAGACAAGGGAAAAGTTAACGTGCTCGGTCGGGATGGTAGATAGCAGTTGCCAATCCAATCCAGAGATGTCGTAGATAGCCGCACCTTCGGTTGCTTGGGCTACGAAAAGTAGCGAGTCCTGCAAGGCCATATCAAGCACACCGCCTGCAGTAGGTTTAACTCCCAGAAGAAGCGGGGAGGCAGGCACCCTGACATCAACCACGGCTATACCGGACTCCTCGAACCCCACATACACCGTATCTCCGCTCTTGAGTACCGCAAGCGCGCGAGCATCCAGGTGAATACGCGTCGCCTCGCTTGGAAAGGACGGATTGGAAAGGTCAACCACAATAAGTCCGGAATCGCCGCAGGCAAGGTAGGCAAAACTTGAATCAACTTCCAAAGCCCAGACATGGACCTCATCCATACTAAGGCGAGAGATCAAGTTGACCACGCTTACCGGATCATCCATATGATAAAGTCCAAGCCCGGCCCAGCTCTCGGCTACGTAAAGCGTATCGTCGTGAATTTCGAGATCTCGCGGCCAGTCTTGCGTTGAAAAAAATCGCGTGAGGAAAAACGAATCGCTTCTCGGAAAGAATGCAAGTGTTCCGCCTTGCATACCCAGCACAATCCAGTCATCATTACAGGCTACTGCCTGCGATGATCCACCAAGAACCGCGTCGTCTGTATGAGAAGGAGTGGCAGGATCGGAAAGATCGAACAACCACCAAGAGCCAAGGTGACCGGCCAGTGCAGCATAATCACCTGCGATCGAGATATCGTAAGGCCATACATCAACCTCTCCGAATCCCAGGCTGGCTATCTCGTTATGCGAAACCAGATCGACGACATGGACCGAATCGTCCCATGAAGCCACGCAGGCGAGTGTATCGTCCAGATCAACATCCCACGCACCGAATATCGGTATCGAAGCAAAAAGAACAGGATCATAAGGCGCTGAAATGTCAACAACATGCATACCTCCGTCGAACGAACACACCACCGCCTTATCGCGCAATGAATCGAGTGCAAGCCCGTAGTGCTGGCCTGTAAGGTCGAGTCCTGCGATAGAACGTGGCTCACAAGGATCGGAGACGTCCAGCACCAAAAGGCCTTTAGAGACATCTGTGGCGTAGAGGAAGTCTTCGTAAAGCTCAAGCGAACGAAGATTAAAACCGGAAAGAGAACCTAGGAGCTGGGGATTAGACGGGTTGCGGCAGTCGTATATCTCAAGACCTTCTGAACCCATCGCAGTGTAAAGGGTATCGCCGCGGGTTGCAAGACCGAAGACTCGCCCGCCGGTGGAAAAGAGATTAAGTAGTTGGGGATCGTTAAGGGATAAGACATCCACAATCGCAACGCCCCGGTCGTCTATAGCAACATAAAGACGACTGTTGGATTTTATACAAGTGTAGGCCATCCCTGGAAAAATAATCTCGGAAAGCCAGAAGACTTCCCCTGAGGAGCTAACCTCACCAATTTGCAGCACCGCACCGTTTGTGTAGAAGAGGTAGTCACCATCGCGCAGCACCGAGAACCCCGACCCGTACGGCCAGTGGTCAAGAACCTCGAAGTTATAATCGGTACGAGAACGTGAATATGAAGGCATATCTAAAACATCAGGGGAACGTCCACCCCATGCAAGAAGAAGTGAAACTAACAAAGCAATCACTCTACTATCCTAGTGGTTTGACCAACGTTGTCAACTCAAGACCCGGAAATTGAAGACCGACCTACTCATTGACGGGAACCGAATTCCGGCTAAAATGGCTTAATGAAACCAGCGATTGAGGGCGGGAAGCCCGTACGTGAAGAGCCTCTTGTCTTCGGCAAACCTGACATCCGAATGGAAGATATAGCCGAGGTCGTGGACACCCTGCGTTCGGGCTGGATAGGCCAAGGTCCGAAAACCGAGCGCTTCGAGCAGATGTTTGCCGAATATACCGGAGCAAAGCACGCAATCGCGGTAAACTCATGCACAGCCGCGCTTTACCTCTCGCTTGGTATGCTTGAGCTGGGACCTGAAGACGAGGTCATAACATCTCCCATGACCTATCCCTCGACCGCCAACGTTATACTTCATCACGGGGCAAAGGTTCGCTTCGCAGACGTTGATGAACGAAGCGGAAATATTGATCCGGTTAATGTCCAGGAGCAAATCACCACCAAAACCAGGGCGGTTATTCCAGTGCATCTTCATGGCTACCCCGTTGACATGGAGGCGATACTCTATCTGGCAGAGTATGCCAGCATTGCCGTCATAGTTGACGCGGCACATGCAATCGAGGCTCGTTACATGGACAAGCACGTTGGGGTGCTGGGGGATGCGGCCTGCTTCAGCTTCTACGCCACCAAGAACGTCACTTCTGCCGATGGTGGTATGATCACCACCGATCGAGACGACTGGGCCAAGAGATTCAAGCTTCTAAGGATGCACGGGATAACCCGAACCGCGTGGAACAGATTCAAGGAAGAAGGTTTCAAGTTCTACGATACGGTGACTCCCGGCTACAAGCTAAACCTTACCGACCTGCAGTCTGCGATGGCTCTGCACCAGATGGAGCGCATCGAGGATAGCTGGAAGAGGCGGACTGAGGTGTGGAAGGCATACGATGCCGCGCTCAGCCAGATGAAAGGAATAGAAACCCCGCCTGAGCCTGGAGAAGGTCGTCACGCCCACCACCTCTACCCGGTGAGGCTGAAGTTGGAGCAACTGAGTATAACAAGGGACGAGTTTCTCGAGGCGCTCAAGGCGGAAGGCATCGGTGCCGGCATCCACTTCATCTCGCTTCATCTGCACAGCTTCTACAAAAACACCTTCGGATTTAAGCCGGATGATTTCCCGGTAGCGGCAAGGATATCACAGCGCACCCTGTCATTACCCCTCTCCCCAGCCCTCACAGATACCGACGTAGAGGATGTGATAGCCGCTGTCCGCAAGCTTCTTTCCTACTATGCCCGTTGATTTCAAACCCTGGAAGGGGATCTGGGACGCCTGTCCGTGGGCTACCCCGTTCGCCTCCCCCCTATGGCATGCGGTGACCGAAGAGATCGAGCCCGAAGATGCGAGTTTTGAGTGGAAGGGGATCATTACCCCCTTACGTAAGATCAAACTGGCCAAAGGGCTGCTCTCCGGATATGAATCTTCCGTACCCGGAGTCCCGGCAGGACCCATCGCTCTTAAAGTACCCGATGCCGCCACGATCGAGGCCTACTGGCAAGAACTACTACGTAGAACAGGGGGCAAGTTCCTTATCCACCTCCCGCCAAACTCTCCATTCATCAACGCTGTCTTCAGAAAAACAGAGATCTATACTCATATTCTTAATATCTCTGAGAAGGACAGAAAGATGTCCAAACACCATAGGGATCGAATGAAAAAAGCCCAAAAGGCAGGGGTATATGTAACCCCTGGCCTGCGTGATGAGGACTTTGAGGCCTACATGGATATGTATAACGCGTCGCTGCAACGATGGAAAACCAAACCTGCAAGGATATATCCACAAGACTTCTTCCAGCGGGTACGGGAGATACTTGTGCCGGCTGACTCGGCAGGCTTCTTTATAGCATGGAAAGACATAAAACCCCAGGCAGGATCCCTTGTGCTTTACGGGCATAAAAGAGCGGTATCCTGGCATACGGTAAGGGCCGATGACTCTGTGCGGGGTGCGAATCAACTCCTGAACTGGACGATTATGGAACAAGCGGCAAAACGGGGGATAACCGAATTCGACTTCGGACCAAGCCCTAGAATGGAGGGGGTAGCGAAATTCAAAGAGAGATTCGGCGCTGAGCTGGAATCTCAAATAACGATAGTAGGACCTGCCCGTTTATTTTCCTCCTACTTTCTACGCAGAGTAAGACAATGATATCGATAGGGCATTTCCACTACTGTTTCTTTGAACGTTCCGAGACGTTCATCCACCATCAGCTTGCGTCCTTAAAACGCTACCGACCGGTGGCTATATCTTTGATATCTCGGAACCTGGATGAGTTTTCTTTACCCAACGGAGTCCACTACGATGTTGGCTTGGCCCTTCCTAGACCTGGCCTGCAGTTCCTCGCCCCCTTCAGGTATTCGGCACTAAAACTGGCAGCGGAGCTTTTCTGCAGAGAGCAAATCGCCCTCCTGCATGCTCACTTCGGCACCTGGGGAGCCTACGCCCTGCCTTTGCAAAAAAGCCTGCGCGTGCCGATGGCAGTTACCTTCTATGGACAAGACATGTCCCTGCTCCCTAAAAGGACGATATGGCGAAATCGGTTCCAGAAGTTATGGAAGAAGGGAGACCTGTTTCTTGTCGAAGGTCCCCACATGATGGCGGAACTCATTAAACTCGGCGCTCCTCGAGAAAAGGTAGCTCTCCAGCGCATCGGGGTTCCGGTATCGGGGATAGGGTTTCGCATACCCAAGATCAAATCCGATCCCCACACCGCCCTATGGGCAGGCCGCATGGTTGAAAAGAAAGGACTGATGGATGCTCTCAAAGCGCTAGGGATACTGAGCAATAAAGGGATCGGTCTCGATCTGCGGGTGATAGGAGACGGCCAGGAAAGAGCCAAGGCGAAAAGATTTGTTCAAGAGAAAGGACTTGAGGATAAAGTGAGGTTTCTGGGCTTTCTTGATTACCAAGGCTATCTTAGAGAGCTCAAGCAGGCGGATTTCCTCATCGCCCCAAGCAGAACATCAAGCAAGGGTGAAACCGAAGGTGGAGCGCCTACCACCATACTGGAAGCCCAAGCACGCGGCCTGCCGGTCGTAGCCACCCGTCATGCCGACATCCCGTTTATCCTACCACAGAATTACCCCTATCTAGCCAACGAAGCCGATCCCGCAGATCTTGCCCGCGTGATAAAACTACTGCTCGATGATCGAAAAAGATGGCCCCAAATCGCACGTGAAGGTCGCAAACACGTTGAGCGTTTCCATGATCTCAAAGCAACCACTCAATCGCTAGAGAAACACTACGACCGCCTTTTAACCGAACGAATCCGGTAGGATGAAGCGCAAAGGCGATTTCCTGGCCAAGGCCACGGGAACGTTCCTGACAATGGGATTCAGCACGTGTTTAGGTTTCATCGTGAACCTGATCCTGGCTCGTGTGCTAGGTCCGGCTGGGAAAGGAACAATCGCACCTGCCTTGTCGGTGGCGACCATCGGGATAACCATAGCCTCACTGGGGCTCGATCACTCCGCAGCCTACTTCCTGGACAAGAAACCTTTCAGGGCGAAGGATGTACTCCTGACCTCTTTTCTGTTTGCTATCATATCAGGCGTTCTGGCGTCCATGGGTATACTCCTGGCACTTGAGTATGTAATCCCGGAAGCCACCTCGCTAACCCGCCTGTTCTTTGCGGGCGGCGTCTTCTTCACCGTTATCTACAACATATCCCACAGCGGTCTTCTGGGACGCAACCGACTCGGTCTCATAAATCTTGGACGAGTGGCCTCGGATGTCTTAAGAACCATCCTAGCGACGCTTTTCCTCTATTCCCTGTGGCCGACGATAGAGGGGTTTGCCTTCGCATATATGATCGCTCAGGCTCTGAACGCAATCCTTGTAACCGTCTTTGCCTTTAGAGAAGTAGGAATTATCGGTGCCAAGATAGACCTCTCGTTTCTCAGCAGAGCGGTAGGATTCGGAGTGGCGGTTTTCTTGGCTTCGCTTACCTTGCAGGCCAACCGGCAGATAGGGGTGCTGATTCTCAAAATGCTTAGATCGGTGGAGGAAACCGGTCTCTACGCACAGGCACAAACCTTTGCCAACCTCCTGCTTCTTCTACCCCAGGCGCTCTCCTTTGCCCTTTACGGAGCGGTGGTAGGGGAACGGGGCAAAGAGGAGTTCACTGCAAGAATCGTAAGGCTGTCGATTTTTTCTCTGCTTGTGCTCTCTGGGATTGTAGCTTTGATCGCCCCCTGGCTTATCCCCGCCCTGTTTACCGAAAAGTTTACTCCAAGCATTCCATATCTCTGGGGGCTTCTGCCCGGCGTGGTGATCTACGCCCTGCCTCAGCTTTACGCCTCATTCATAATCGCAAGCTGGGGCAAGCCCTGGTACGTTTTTGCCGCGAGTATCCTTGGACTTTCCTTGAATGTCCTGCTCAACCTGTTGCTTATCCCCTATCTTGGGGCGTGGGGAACGGTTATCGCCTTCGACGCCGCCAGCATCGCGATGGCTCTTTACTATGTCGTATTCCTTAAAAAGCAGACTGGAATAAGTATAAGAGGGCTACTGCTGCCCTCTGGAGAGGATTTCCGCTTTCTGTTAAGACGCCTCAAGTCTTTCTTTAAACGGTAAACCGGAGTCTCGGCTTATACCGAGGAAGAACTGATAAATCGCCGGTAGATAGCAACCTCCTGGTTTAGCCTTTCGGGCCAGGTTAGAAGAATCCTACGGGAGAATTCTTTTGCCCGTCTGCCGAGGTCTTTTCTGAAGGATTTCTCGCGCATGAGCCGCTCGATCCCTCGCGCCGCGCCTTCGAGGTCATAGGGTTTATAGAGCAGCCCGGTCTGGCCGTGACGGATAAACTTGCGGGTGCAGCCGACGTCCAGGGTAACGACCGGTTTACCCAAAACTAGCGCCTCAAGAACGGTGTTGTTGATGTTGGATACCTCCTGGGTGGAAAGAACCACGCTAGCCCCGGAAAGCATTTCGTGTACCTTGGCTCGCGAAACGTTTCCCAAAAAATGCACGTTGGATGAGACCCCCAGCTTCCTTGTAAGCTTTTCCAGCATCCGCCGCCGTGGGCCATCACCAAGAATGATAAACTGAACCTCAGGCAGACTCTTCTTACATAAGGCGGCTATCCGGATAAATCTATCAACGCGCTTCTCCTCAATCAGACGTGTGGCAGTCAAAACATAAGGAGGAGAAGATTCCTTGCAGTCCATGGACAAAAGAGATGGGGAGTAGCCGTTGATAAGAAAGTCGTAGTTATCCTGTGGGACACCAAATATACGCAGGGCCTCATCCCCGCAGGTCCCGTCATCGGTAAGAACGATGTGATCCGGCGGATTACGAAGGATAAAGAGCAAATCGAAGTAGCGCTCGCGAAGCAGACCTCCCCTGAGTTGCTCTATGGGAGCGCTTATGCCGTATAGCCTTGAGATCGCGGGAACCCCGAGATAACGAGCGGCGCGGCGCAAGGCAAAGGCATTCTCCAACCCGTGTCCCACCACGAGATCGAAACGCTCGCCGGATTTTCTCAGCCAATCCGACACAAGCACCGACCATGCACTGACCGCAGGCAGGCGGTATATAAACGCGATCCCCGTCTTAAGAAGGGGGCGGAAACGTACGAATGGATTAGAGATCCGGACAAAACGGACGTCACCCTTTTCTTCAATATGCGGTAGTCCCGCAGCATGCGGCGTAAGGTGCGTTACCTCAAATCCCGCCTTCACCAAGGCTTGTATTGCGTAACCCTCTGACGGCGATCCCCCACCCTGACCCATCACCCAGATGGAAGGCCACGGCGAGATGGAAAGCACCCTTCTCAACCTGTTCTCCTCAAAATATTTAGAGTGATTTTGCCTTCGGGCAAAATCACTCTATCGAGAAACCGGTCTTCTCCCAGTCGTCTAGAAACCGTTTGAGACCGATGTCGGTTAGTGGGTGCTTTACCATCTGACGGAAAACCCTGGCAGGCATGGTGCAGATATCCGCACCGATCAGTGCCGCTTGCATCACGTGCTCGGGATGACGGGTGCTGGCAAAGATGATCTGGGTATCGATGCCGTAGTTGTCAAATATCTCTCTTATGCGAGCCACCTGATTGATGCCCTCATGGCCTATGTCGTCAAGGCGGCCCACAAATGGTGAAACGTATGCGGCACCGGCATTCGCCGCAAGGATCGCCTGAAGCGGAGAGAAGGTAAGGGTCATGTTCACGTGGATTCCTTCCTCGAAGAGCACACCTGTCGCCTTAAGTCCCTCAGGGATGCAGGGGATCTTGACCACTATGTGTTCTGATATCTTGGAAAGTGATTGTGCCTGCCTCACCATACCATCGGCATCGAGAGCTGTAACCTCTGCAGAGACAGGTCCTTGAACAACGTCGCATATCTCTTTAAGGAGCGCGCGGTAGTCGCCGCGGTCGCGCTCCCTGGAAAGCAACGTAGGGTTGGTGGTTACCCCATCAACCACCCCCCAACCGGCTATCTCACGTATCTCGTCTATGTTTCCTGTGTCAAGGTAAAGTTCCATTACGCCTCCTTAGGATAGACTACTTTCACAAGCACCAGGCCGTTTGCAGGGGCAGTGATGGTCTGCACAGGTTTGGTGCGGTTGAACAATTCTGGTATGATCTGCGGTTCTATCATACCGCGTCCACACTCGGTCATAACCCCCACCATCCTTCGAACCATCTTGTAAAGGAAGGATCTCCCCTTCACCTCTATGATTATCTCATCGCCCTCCTCTCTGATATCCACTGAGCCTACGGTGATAGAAGGGCGTGGATCCTCGACCTCACAGAGTGCTGCGTAGTCGTGCTCCCCGACCAAGAGATCGATGGCGGCTCGCATCTTAGATATATCCAGAGGGTAGTGATACTCCCAGGCGGCGGCTCTCCGCAAAGGCGAGCGAGCACGGATGATACGGTAGCGATAGAGTTTAGATGCAGCATCCCGCTTCGCATCAAAGGAATCCGAAACCTCCTCAATAGATTTGATGAAGATCGATCTGGGTAAAACCGAGTTCAATGCTATCTGGAGGCGATCAGGAGGAAGCGATTCCTTGTAATCGAAAGACGCCACCTGAGCCAGGGCGTGTACCCCTGCATCGGTGCGTCCGGCGCCGGTTATTCGAATCTCTTCTCCTGTAATCTGCTTAAGGGCGTTCTCGATCTCGCCCTGCACCGTTACCCGCTCCGGCTGAATCTGCCAGCCGAAGAGGTTTGTGCCGTCGTATTCTATAACAGCCGCAAGCCTCATCTCACCACCACGGCTGCAGCCAGAAGAACCACACTCGCTGAAAACAGCACCCATCCGGGCTGCTTGCCTTTGATCTCGATAGGATGGGTAACGATACCCTGTGCATCCCCGAAGACACCCGCGACGGCTTCGGGAACCTCCTTCCATCTCCTGACCTTGGATAAAGACTCAAGAAAAAACGGTATGGAGAGAAGCGCCAAAGCAAGAACTTCACCGATGACGGGGCGGCGAAAAAGCTTCTCAGAGAGCTTTGCCAGGCCCCATACCAGCTCTTCGCGGGTACAGACGTAAACGAGGAGCAAGGAGAAGAAAAGCGCCAAAGCGAAACGAGCGCCTATTATTGACGCAGTCCAAACCGCGTCTGCACCCTTGGAGCGGTTGAGAAACCAGTTGAAGAAAACGCTGAGCACGATCAGGGGAAGTGATATCTTGAGGTATCTTCCCCAGAATCTCCATCCTGCGCGGCCTAAAAATGCAAGCACGACGCAGAGCGCACCGGCTCCGGCAAACTCCTCCCACCGGGATAAAAAGGGCACGATGGTTATAAACAAGATCGTGACAGCGATAAGCATCACCGGAGAGATTCGGGACAGCGGGGGGCGAGTTGTTCTCATAGACCGAGAATAGGGAAAGCAAGCCAGATGTCAATAAGATTTATCATTGGCTCGATCGGCGGACGATGATGCCCCAGTTACGCCCTGCCCCCCGCTCACGTCGGTGAGAGTAGAACCGGCGACGTTCACATGAGGTGCAGAGATCAAGCGACGCGCCCTCAACCGCTCCAACGGATGAAAGGAGGAAGCGATTGGCCGAGCGCAAGTCAAGATAAAGCCCCTTAGATGTCTTGCTAAAAAACCGATTCGCCTCAGGCCAGGTCTTTCGAAATGCCTCAAGAACCTCTTCATCCACCCTGTAACAGCACTTGCCGATCGAGGGACCAAGTGAGTAGCGTAGACGATGGGAAGATATGCCCTCCTTCTGGATCTTCTCAACGAACCGCAGGACTATCTTTGAAAGCGTCCCTCGCTGACCGGCATGGATCACACCGATCAGCGATCTCTTCTCGCTCCATACGAAGATTGGCACACAATCCGCAACCCGGACCGAGAGTGCAAGGTTTTCCTGGGTGGTAAAACATCCATCAGCCTTGATCTCACCAGGGCCATCCACATGAACTACGTGATTGGAATGGGTCTGATTCATGGTTACCAAGGAATCATTCCAGCCCGCAGATAGAAGCTGACCGTCCAAATCGAGGTTGTGATCCGGATCGTTGTCTCTGCTCCGGCGCGTCGTGAACAAAAGTTTTACGTCCGGTGAAGGATCAAGAAGGTAGAACCTCAATCCGTCCTTGGAAATCAAGCGCCACGCCTTCTCAGGCATCAAAATCCTCCGGTTCGTAGCGCAGCTTGAGGTCTTGAGCTATAAGCTGCATTCTTTTCTTTCCCCAGTAACTATCTTCAGCGATCCGGTAGGCAAGATCCACTGCTTCCTTGCGTCCGGCCTCGAGCTTAAGGATAAGGTCGGATTTACCGAACGCAAGAACGGGCATGGTGGTTTTATCCTTGCGCACGGTAAACTTGAGATGGTTACGCCCAAACACCCGTGGAGTCCCAACCACCTCCAGCCCACGAGTGGCAAAAGAAGGCCCAGGATTACCCACACCGAAAGGACGAAAGCGCTCGAAACAGGCGGTGGTTTCAGCATCAAGATCGCCAAGCTGGACCTCGGCCTCAAGATAGAGCCGGGGTTCGAAAACCTCACGAGGGTATCCCATGGCATGTTCGTTTATCGCCTGGGTGAAGCGGGCAAGTTTTGCCTTTTCCAGAACCAGCCCTGCCGCGGCCTCGTGCCCGCCGAAGGTAACCAGATGCTCGTGCACTGCAACCAGGGCATCATAAAGGTGAAATCCATGTACACTTCTAGCTGATCCCTTAAGCCTGCCTTCTTTTTCCGCAAACATGATGGTTGGTCGGTAGAAATCATCCACCAGACGAGAGGCGACTATCCCGATGACACCCTCATGCCAGTTGGGACGATAGCAAACAAGCACGCGTGGATCAGTTTCCCTGATCTGGTGTTCGGCGAGAATCCGAGCCTCTTCAAGGATCAAATCCTCGGTCTGTCTGCGGTTGCGGTTAAGGTGATCCAGCTTGAGTGCAAGGGACTGTGCAACTTCAGGGTCGGTGGTGAGAAGTAACCTCAGAGCCTCTAGGGCGTCTGCCATACGACCTGAGGCGTTCAAGCGAGGTGCTAAGCCGAAGGCTACATTGGAGGCGGTTATAGGCTTCCCGGCGAGTCTGGAGACGTCAAGAAGCGCTTTAACACCCACCTTATCGGTTTTTGGGATATGTTGGAGTCCGAAGCTTGCAAAGACCCGATTCTCGTCAATCAAGGGTGCTACATCGGCGATGGTGCCGAGGGCAACAAGATCGAGATCTTGGTTGAGAGCATCCAGAGATTCCCCCGCACGCCCAGAAAGCGCGGCAAGAAGCTTGTATGCCACACCAACCCCGGCAAGCTCTGCAAAGGGATAGGTTGAGTCCGCTCTCTTGGGATCAACCACAGCAATGGCTTCGGGCCATTCCTCGCCGGGCTCGTGATGATCGGTGATCACAAGATCGATCCCGGCCTCTTTTGCCAGCAGTGCTTCCTCGATCGCCGTGATACCACAGTCCACCGTGAGAATCACCGATGTCTGGTGTTCTTTGGCTGCATCTATCGCCTTGGCAGAGAGCCCGTAGCCCTCGCGCATCCGGTGAGGAAGATAGAAATCAGCCCCGATCCCTAACCTGGCAAGTCCACGCACCAGAAGGGCAGTCCCTGTAACGCCGTCAACGTCGTAGTCGCCGTGAACCAGAACCTTCTCTCCCTTACTCCGCGCATCAAGCAATCTCTCAACCCCTCGCTCCATATCGGGCAACCCGTAGGGATCGTGCAGATGCTCTAAAGATGGATTCAGAAACCTAGTAACCGCATCCTCATCCCTGTAGCCGCGCTTCCACAAAACCAATGCAGGCAGATATGGAATACCCTGGTGGGAAGCAAAATCTCTCACCAGCCGATCGTCCACAGACTCACTGATCCAGCGCCGTGTCTTGTAGATAGATGGGGACATCAATGAATTCTAGTCAATACCCCCAGCTATGTCAAACTTACCCCACCATGAGGATAGAAGATTCCCTCACACTTGACAGAAGGGGCTAAGGACGTTATTATTCCATCGTGATTGCATTGATTTTATTAACACTCATGGGTTCTGAGAAGGACAGCACCCGTGAGCTTATCCCCTATCTTGGGGGAGCCCAAGGCAGCGGGTTCATCCTCTGGGGTGATGCCGCATCCGACGAGCTGATTACAACAATCTTCCCTACGGTAACAGAAGGGATGAAAGCTGATACCTCCCGAACCTTCAGCGCAGTTGCTTTTATACAGATAGATCGCTCAGGAGCGATCGTAAAGGAGCCGGTGCTTTTAGAGGAAAGCAAAGTCCCTGAATGGGACACAACGATTATCACGACCTTACGCGGCTGGTTGTTTAGATCATCTCGCGACAGCCTGCGCCTGGATACGGTCGAGTTCCGCTACATAGCGCGCAAACCCGGGAAGGGTGGCACCTCCATTATCAAAGCGAAGGGACGGGAAGACTTCCACCCAGCCGCCTTCACCTCGGTGGATGAGATCCTGGCTAACCAGACGAAAATGCCTCCTCCTCGGGACAGCACCGCTCCAATGGGCATCAACTTCACCCTCTCAGGTGAGCTAGGTTTTAACGATCTGGAGAGCCACATCCTGCCTGATCTTGAAGAAAACATGAAGGAGAAGGACATCGCCTATGTCACCGCACGTTTTGCGATAGTGGTGAACGATAAAGGTCTAATCGAGGATGTCACGGTTATCCAATCAAGCGGGAGAACTGCCTGGGATTCGGAACTTGAGAAAGCCATGCTTCAGTGGCGATTCAAGCCCTCCTACAGGCTACAGCGTAAAACCGACGTGATATTCGTAGTAACCCTGGAGTGAGGAATTTACAACCCATTCGTTACGTTCACGCAGGGAAAACTCACCCCCAGCGTTATCAGCAATAAAATTCACCATCTCGGTTGGTGGACTCTTCCATGGTGGGGATTGTTTTTAACTTGACACCTTCATTATCCTCGTTAGAATAATTTTCTTGAGTCCCCTTTCTCATGGATCAGAGGAATTGGAGGGCAAAAACGATTGGAGAGATAAGTGGTTGGTATCCGCTATATAGACGCACATGCTCATCTTTTTGGAAGGGATAGAGAAGACATCAACGATGCTCAGCTACGCATAGGTCGTGCGGCCGAGTTGGGGGTTACGATAATCGCAATCGCGCAGGTTCCGAGGTTCTGGGAGGCGACCCTTAAGCTGGCAGAAAAACATGACAATCTGTTTGTTGTCTTGGCTGCCGCACATCCTGATGATTCAATGACCGAGACCTTTGAGCGCCTGGTTCGCTTATGCAGGGATGAACCGCGTGTTGTAGGTATAGGAGAGATCGGTCTCGATTACCGGCAAGGCAAACCTCCGGATCTTGCCAGGCGTAAGGATCAACTTTGCGAGCACATCCAGATTGCACGGGAGGTTAACCTGCCCATTGTGATCCACGACGGTAAAGCCACCAACGACGTCCTTAAGATCCTGGATGAAGAGGCGGCGAGTGATGTGGGAGGGATGATTCATTTCTTCACCGGTACCCCCAGACAGGCTCAGCGCGCTATTGAGCTGGGTTTCTTCATCTCTTTCGGTGGCCCACATACCTATGCCAAGCCGCTTGCAGAACTTGTTCGCATCGTGCCGCTTGAGAGTGTACTTGTGGAGACAGACTCCCCTATGTTGGCGCCACCCAAGCATCACAAGGACGAAGCCAACGAACCGGCTTTGGTGGTGGACGTGATGAGAGGGATAGCCGAAGTGCGTGGTATGAACCCAGAGGAGTTACGAGAGGCGACGACCGCGAACGCGATCCGCCTCTTCCGGCTGGACGAGGACTGATATAACGCCCTAACCGAGCCTTATTTCGTAACTGCAATGCCTTATCTAAAGTCGTCCAGGGTCAACACATCGTTACCAGGTAGTAGGGGGTTGAGGTCGCCGAGAAGGGGGGAGTGGATAAAGCTTTCATCAAGGTGAGCGTAGCCTAAAGATCGGAGCAATCATATTCTGAACGGAGTGGGGAGTCCGTGCCACATTCGAGCTTTGAACGCCTTGCATACGGAGAGGTGGGTGATAAACACTTAGAGATAAGCCTTCGGATACTGCCCCCTATGAGATCGCCACCATCCCTTCGGTCTGCGCCTGGTAACTATCTGTCGGCGCACAGACCAGACGGCATTGACAGCGAGCTTCTTGTCGGTAGACTTTATAGATGAAGATATCACCGACTGAGATACGGAAAAAACAGTTCCGTTCCGCGTTGCGTGGTGCAGATCTCAAGGAGGTACGTGAGTTTCTCTACGAAGTCGCAACGGTGTTGGAGGGACTTGAGACCGAGAGAGAGCTTCTTAATAGCAAGGTCTCCGAGTTGGAGGAACGGGCTACCGAGTTCCGCCAGATGGAACAAGTGCTGACGCAAACACTTGAAGAAGCCCACGAGACAGCCGAGCGACTGCGAAAAAGTGCCGAAGAGGACGCTGAGCGAATTAAAGAACAGGCCAAACAGGAGGCAGAAACAATCTTAAGTCACGCAAAGGAGGAATTTGAAGGAATCAAGTCCGCTGTCCGCAGTCTCAACGGCCAGAGGCTTGCATTCCTTGAAGAGATGGAAACCACACTTGACAGCTACAGAAGGATACTTGAAAGATTGAAGAAGGAAACCCTCAGCGATGAAGCCGCAAATTGAAGAAAGCCTGAAGTTTATCCGTTCCACAACCGATCTTGTCCCTAAAGGAGCGGTGGTTTTGGGCACCGGATTGCGAGACGCAATCGGCGAGTTAGACGAGGCGGTCACAATCCCTTACTCCCACATCCCTCATTTCCCCACCCCGACCGCACCCTCACACCCGGGCGAACTTGTGATCGGTCGCATGGGCAACTATCCACTTGCCGTGATGCGTGGCAGGGTACACTTCTACGAAGGCTATCAAATGGCCGAGATCACATATCCCCTGCGTGTGTTGCACACCCTCGGAGTAAGAACACTTCTCGTAACCAACGCAGCCGGAGCACTCAACATCAACTTCAAGGTCGGAGATATCGTAATCATATCCGACCACATCAACCTCATGGGAGCGAATCCCTTGCGAGGCTTCATGCATGAGGATAGCAGATCACGATTCCCTGTAATGACTCAAACCTACGACCCGGGCCTTATGGATATCTTCACCGCCGCATGTCTTAAGAAGAAGATACTCCCTCGTTCCGGGGTATACGTGGCAGTTGCCGGCCCTAGCCTTGAAACGCCTGCCGAGCTACGGTTCCTGCACACTATTGGAGGTGATCTGGTCGGGATGTCTACCGTTCCGGAGGCAATAGTCGCAGCCCAACTTGGCGTTCGCGTTCTTGGCATCTCCGTTGTCTCCAACATAGCACTCTTTCTTCCTCAGCCTACTAAGGGCGAGACTTTGGAAGAGATTACCTCCACAGCGACACAAGCCGCGAGTTCTCTGGCACGTATATTTAAACTCTTCTTCAAGGAGCTGGCGAATGAAGGGGCTTAAGACCCTCTTACCCGCGGCACTGCTTTTGTTGCTTGCGTGCGGCTCTAGTAACAAGCAAGCTCTGGACAGGGCCCGTGAGGCTTTGGATAAACGTGACTTCTCGCGTGCCCTTGCTGAACTAGTGGTCCTGCGCAACAGCGAAGAAGAATTGAGCACAGAGGCAAGATATCTGCTTGGCCGGGCATACCTCGGGCTTAAGGACCTTCCCGAGACCGAGATGCACTTCAAGGCCCTATTGGCCGAAGACACCATCTACGAGGACAGCGTCGCCTTGGCCTACAAACAGAGGGGGCTTGAGCTCGGCAAGGTAGGTGAACGCGAGCTGGCACTGGAGTGTTTTGAGGAGGCGATGCGGACATCTACTGCTATAGATATGAGCGATGCCTACGCCCTTATGGGCGAGCTCTACTCAAAATACGGTGAACTTGGTCGTGCGGTATACTACTACCGCAAGACACTTGCCACACTCTCAGACTCTACTACCCGTGCATTTACGTGGGAGAAGTTGATACTTATCCTTGAGCGACTTGGCGATCCTGGAGATGCGTTTATCGCTACTGAAGAGGCCATGCATGAACACCACTACTACCTTGAACCCCGCTATTGTCAAAACGGCTATCTCTACGCAAAGGACCTCTTATATCGAGGCCAGTTGGACAGCGCCGAGCTCATTATCACCCGGGTCCTGCAAGTACCCCTTTCCCCTCTGCTTCGGGATGATATCTACTTTATCGCAGGTGAGATAAGACTCAAGAATGGGGATATTGAAGGTGCACGGGCGGCTTACCGTGAGGTTCTTAAGCTCAGCGTGAACGCGTCCAGCGCCCTTGTCCAACGAGCACGCGAGCGCCTTGCCCTGCTTGGCGAGGAAGTACCATGAGATGCACAGGATTAGTCATACTTTCCATCGCTCTCCTGCTGGTCATTGGATACGCAAAACCTCCCAAGCCTGAGAAGCTCCCCGCAGACAGCGTGTTACTCGTCGGTGAAGCGTTGTATAATGAAGGTAGATACGGGAAGGCGGCCAAATATCTTAACCACTTCGTCCTAAACTACCCGCTCAAGGCTGAAGTAGCGCTGGCCCAATATCACCTCGCAGACTGCTACTACAAACTCAAGCGCTTCCAGGAGGCATCCGTCGAGTACGAGTTCCTCTACAAGCAGTTTTCCAACTCTGCTTTTGCCGAGGAGGCCCAGTTAAAAGCAGCACAGGCCACATTCGAGATATCAGAGCCATACTACCGCGAACAAAACCTCACCCTGGACTCAAGGCGCATGGCCGAAGATTTCCTCACGCGCTATCCCAACTCCGAGTTTTCCTCCCAGGCACGCAACCTGTTGGGTCGGATTGAAAACAAGCTTGCGCGCAAGGAACTTGAAGCAGCCAAGCTGTATTTCAAGTTCAAGGAGTACGAGGCGGCCATAATGATGCTTGAATATACCGTCGGTACATATCCGCTTGCCCGCGCCACGAACGCCGAAATAAACTACTACCTGGCCCTTTCCAAAGCCAGACTCGGAGAAGAAGAAGAGGCAGAAGCCATACTGGAAGAGCTGCTTGAGAATCCCAAGTGGTCAAAAAAAGCTCAAAAAACCCTGGATCGTCTGGCTGAAGATAAATAATGGAACGCATCGGTGTATTCGGGGGCCGGTTCGATCCACCTCACGCAGCTCACCTGATACATGCGAGACTGGTGCTTGAGATGTTTGAACTTGATAAAGTTCTCTTCGTCCCGGCCGCGAACCCGCCTCACAGGGAAGTATACGCATCCTTCAGTGATCGAGCCGAGATGCTGCGACTGGCGATCGAGGATGAGGCTTCATTCGAGGTATCCAACATCGAGTGGAAGGAAGATCTTTCCTACACCGTTGACACATTAGCCCGGTTGAAAGCGCTTTTTGCCCCAACTCAACTCTTCTTGATCATCGGCCTGGACGAGTACGAGTGCTTGAACACCTGGCATGAGCCGGAACGGATTATGAAGATGGCCGAGCTCGTGGTTTTGCCCAGAGGGATGAGGGGAGGTAGAAGCTCGAAGCCCGGCATCCACTTTCCTGACCTGCCGCTTCTTGAGATATCCTCTTCCCTCATCCGTAAACGCATAGCGATGGGGAGATCCATACACAACTGGGTGCCGCCAATGGTGGAGACCTATATCAGGCAGGAGAAACTTTACAAGGAGAATCCATGAGTAATTTGTGGAAGGAAGTTACAAATTGGCTTTCGGAGACTACCAAGTCAGCAATCAAGGAGACAGAGGATCTTGCGCGGCGTGGACGCGTAAATATGGAGATCCTCGGAATCAATACAGCGTTGAGCGACAAGTTCGCGGCTTTAGGCGGTGTGGTTTATGAGATAATCAAGAAGGGCGGACGCAGCTCTATCAAGGCTAATGCCAAGGTGAAGAAACTGCTAGCCGAGATAGCCAGGTTGGAAGCTCAACTGCGCGCCAAAAAGACAACTACTGGAGCAGCCAAGAAAACGCAGGGAGCGAAGAAATCTGCAACCAAGGCTTCCGGTAAGAAGCCTTCTTCGACAAAGAAGACAACCGCCAAGACTAAAGCAAAACCGAAGAAAAAGTAGAATGGTTCAGGATGAGCCGCCCAAACGTAACAGCGGCAAGTCCTTGGCGCACAAGGGACATTCCTCAGGTTTGTAAGCGGGAAGAATGTAGCGCAGAGCTGACACGTAGGAGAAATCACGAGGGGGGTCAGCAGCCCTGTCCACCAACACACCAACCCGGGCAATTTCACCACCACGTTCCCGAACAGCAGCTATGGTTTTACGTACCGAGCCGCCGGTGGTCATAACATCATCTACTACCAGTACGCGCTCACCTTTAGATACCCCATGACCTCGACGTATTACAAATTCTTCATCCGGGCCTTTTTCCGCGTAACTGGCAGGTATTCCTAGCTGACTGGCAACCTCGTAGGCCACGATCATACCACCAAGCGCAGGACCTACCACACGGTCAAAGGGCCCTTCAAGTTTTGGCAGGAGGGCTTCAACGAACTCGGAGAGTATTTCAGGATATTCCAGCAGATGAAACTTTTCCACGTATACCCCGGAGTGCAGGCCGGATGTAAGAAGGAAGTGCCCCTCCTTCACCGCCCCACATTTTTTGGCAAGCATCAAAAGATCAGCCGGACTCACTCTTAAGCCCCTTTTTATATCGCTCAATCACCGCCACCGGATCGTCGGCGTGGAGTATCGGGCGTCCCACCACTATAAAGTCCGCGCCTGCCGCAGCAGCACCCGCCGGGGTATCAACACGCATCTGATCACCGACATCCTCATCCGGCAGCCTTATCCCGGGTGATACGACAACGAAATCATCACCGCATACATCCTTGATCTTTTTGATCTCCTGAGCCGAGGCGACCACCCCGGAAAGCCCTGCACTCTTGGCAAGCCGAGCCAGAAGTAGAACGTGTTCCTCCAGACTATTGGAAGGCGAACCAAAGAGATCTCGAAACGCCGCCTCGTCGATTGAGGTAAGGATAGTAACACCGAGGATAAGCGGTGCGCCATTGTGAAAACTCCAGGTCTCCTTCACCACAGCCTCCATCATCGCAAAACCGCCCATTGCGTGCACGTTGAACATATCCACCCCAAGCTCCATGCAACAAGCCGCTGCGCGGGCCACCGTTGAGGGGATATCGTGTAACTTAAGATCCAAAAATACCTTCTTGCCCTCGTCCTTTATGAGCTTTACCGCAGCAGGGCCTGCTTTGGTATAGAGTCCTGAATCAATCTTGTAGTAGGAGACATGATCTTTTGTTTTCTTAACGAAAGCCGCCAACTCCTCAAAAGATGGCAGGTTAGCTGCAACAATCAACTCTGTCATATTCCCTCCAATCTTCCGATAAGTTCGGAAACAGAAATAATGCCTTCACGCTCTAACCAACCCTCTAACCCCTTAAGGATACGCAGAGAAGCCTGGGGGTCAACCAGATTGATGCTACCTATCTGTACCAGGCTTGCCCCTGCCAGAAGGTACTCAACCACATCGGTGCCTGAGGTAACTCCTCCAGATGCGATCACAGGTATATTTATCTGTCGAGACACCTCTTTAACGATGTAGAGAACGTATGGTTTTATAGCAGGACCGGAAAGCCCGCCAGAGCCAGCGCCCAGAAAAGGCTTCCTTCCTTTGATGTCGATGACGAGTGCATTAAGGGTGTTTATTAGAACCAAAGCGTCTGCGCCGGCATCGGCCGCAGCCGCAGCCGTCTCACGAACGTCACAGAAGTTTGAGGTAAGCTTGACCCAGATAGACTTGGTGGTAAGGGATCGGGCAAGTGAGGCAACCTTTCTTACTCGATCTGCCGATTGTCCCAATGCCGCTCCACCCTCTTTAACGTTGGGACACGAAAGGTTGAGCTCAAAGCCTGCGACCTTTTCTTCGTCGCGTAAGCCCTCAATCAGGATACGGAAATCATCGATGGTGACGCCGGCGAGATTGACGTAAAGCGGTGTTGAGGTATTTATCCGGGGAAGAATCTCTTCCTTGAAACGCTTTAACCCGACATTCTCAAGTCCGACGGAGTTAACCACGGTCTCTTTGGTGTCCCAGATGCGGGGCGGAGGATTGCCAACACGTTCCTGGACGGTGATCCCCTTAGTAACGAATGCACCTACCCGATCTATAACATCGGTATAGGTCAGTCCATAGCCGAATGTGCCGGATGCAAGAACCAAGGGGTTGCGGAAACGGGACTTGCCAAGAAAGACCTCCAGGTTCACAACTCGATCTCCTCAAGGTCAAACACAGGCCCATCGGTACAGACCCTGCGATAGCGGCCGTCTCGGCCACGAACAGCACACCCCATACATAAACCTCTCCCACATCCCATGCGGGATTCAAGAAATGCGTATACAGGCTTTCTGAAATTCAGACGTTTAAGCGCTACAAACATCGCCTCAGGACCACAGGCGTAGAATATTTCAACATCCTGGATGGCAGGGAGAGTAGGCAGGATATCGGTTAGAAGACCCTTCTGCCCGCACGAGCCGTCGTCTGTCGCAAGTATCACCTCACGGCAAAGGGAGCCGAACTCCTCGGCAAGTATAAGCTCCTCTTCGGTGCCTGCGGCAAGCAAAGCATCAACCTCTACTCTTTGCTCGTTGAGCTTTCGAGCCAGATAAAGAAGCGGCGCTGCCCCCACCCCACCGGCCAAAAGCATAACCGGCCCAGAAGAAGGCATCCTTGTTCCTTCTCCGAGCGGGCCAAGCAGGTCAAGCTTGCTACCCGCAGATAACCCTGCCAGCCACCGGGTTCCTGAACCTACAACTTTCACAACGAAACGCAGCCGATCACCGTCACGATCCGCCAAAGAGAAAGCCCTGCGCAGGAACCTTGTGTCGGTAGCAAACTCAAAGAACTGCCCGGGTTTGACCTCTCCAAGATCTGCAATCTTCACCCAAAGTGAGTAGATTTCTGGACCCAGCAGGCGGTTCTCAAGTAGAGTCGCTTGATACTTCTTCATCGCCAAGAAGCTCACGGGCGTCCTTTGCCTCTTTACTTTCCGGATAAAGCTCAAGCAGGCGCTCGAACTCCTCATGCCAGAGCGTATCGTTCAAACGATATCTGCGTAACCAGGCCATCCCGTAAAGCGCCTTGGGAGCGTACTCGCTTTCAGGATACTCATCAATAACTTTTGCGTACTCCTCAAGGGCCCGCTCAAAATCCCCAAGACTCAGAAGGTAGGTCTGCGCCAAAAGAAACTGTTCCTTTGCAGGATCAACCTCGGTGGTATCCGCGGAATCCGGCTCCAAAACGCGCGCTTGGAGCAGCGTCTTCTTACGTTCTGCAAGCGCGGCGTAGTCCGAGCGTCTCTCACGGCTTGTTAAGGTATCGTAGTAAGCAAGGGCAAGATCGTATTCCCCCTGAACCTCGTAGAGATTTGCCAGTATAAAAAACGCCTCCGCCCTAGAGTTACCGGAAGGAATCTGGGCAAGAAGCTTCTCTGCCTGACTGCTGTCTCCTTCAGCTAATTCGATCTTGGCTGTCAAGAGATCGCTTCTCTCGTCGATATCCCTGTAGCGCCCATTGATCTTCCTCAAGGTTCGACGTGCCGTGACGTAGTCTTTCTGCAGATAGTGAAGCTCAGCCAAGGTAAGAAGACGTTCGAAGTTCTCCTTGGACGTCTCTGCACGCTTAAGATAGCGCTCATAGGTATTGATAGCTGAAAGGGTATCCCCGCCTGCAAGCTCTATCTCGGCAAGGTGGAGTCGTGTATCACTGGCAAGATCACCTTGCGGGTAACGATCGAGGAACTCCTTGAATGCGCTACGCGCTGCATCCCAATCCTCTTCCTCCTTAAAGGCCAAAGCCCACCTGAAACGAGCGCCTCGCCTGAAACGTTTCGAATCAAACATCTGTTGAAGAACCAGGCGCCCCTCGGAGTACTGCTTAAGTTCTGTAAGCGTCAAAGCGTAATGGTAACGGGCTTCCTCAGTAAAAGGACTATCGGAGAAATGTTCAAGGAATCCCTCAAACTGGTTGTGAGCCTTCTCGTAGTTCTCCATCCAGTAGTAGTTCATAGCGATGAGAAAGAAGGCATCGTCTATCCAGCGCGAATCCGGATAATCACGCGCTACAATCACCGCCTTCTCAAGCGATTTCTTGAACTGGGCTTTACCCGAGCCCTTTTTTGACTCCTCATACTTTAACCCCTCCTTGTAATAACGCTTAGCGTTGTAAAACGTGTTAAAGTAAGCGCATCCTGAGGATAGTACCAAGATGATTAAGGGAAGAATCCTACGTAATCCTGAACGTATCATTATGGTAATGAAGGATTATCGAGTAAAGCCTCAGGTTCCGACGCCACAACAGGCCGAGAAACCAACCACTCCCAACAGAGAAATAATTCACAGGAAAACCCGCTCATGTCTCACGGAACTGTCTGAGGAAACGAAGATCGTTGGAGTAGAAGTGGCGGATATCATCGATACGGTAATGTATCATCGCGATCCGCTCTACCCCCATACCGAAGGCAAAACCACTGACCCGCTCAGGATCATAACCCACGTTTCTGAGCACCTGAGGATGAACCATACCGCAGCCAAGGATCTCAACCCAGCCGGTATGAGCACAGACCTTACATCCTTCACCGCCACAGATAACGCAGGAGATGGAAAGCTCAGCCGAAGGTTCTGTAAAGGGAAAGTAGGAGGGCGAGAACCGAACCCCGATATCCGAGCCGAATATCTCCTGCGAGAAGACCTCAAGGGTACCCTTTAGGTCTGCAAGACTCACACCCTCATCCACATAGAGCCCTTCCACCTGGTAGAAAACAGGTGAGTGCGAGGAATCGAACGCATCGCGTCTGTAGACCCGACCCGGTGCGATCACCCTAACCGGAGGAGGCATCTTCTCCATAACGCGAATCTGCACAGGGGAGGTATGAGAACGCAGAAGTAGCCCTCCTGGTAGATAGAAGTTTCCGAACATCTCGCCCCGAGCCGGATGGCCCTCAGGGATGTTCAGCGCCTCGAAGTTATACCAGTCAGTTTCAATCTCGGGACCGAGTATCTCCTCAAAACCCATACCTACGAAGATCTCTACGATCCGATCGGTCACAAGGGTAATGGGATGTTTATACCCAATGAAACGCTTGCGACCCGGCAGGGTTAGATCTATCGCCTCGCTCGCTGATTTAGTCTCCAGTTGGGCTCGACGTTTCTCTAGGGCCTCAGCCAACTCATTCTTCAGGGCGTTTGCCGTCTGACCCACGCTGCGGCGTTCCTTCTCGGATAAGCCTTCAAGTGAACGCAGCACCAAGGTAAGTTCCCCCGCCTTACGCCCCATATAGCGAATCCTCAGCCTCTCCAGTTCGGCAGGGGTACTTGCCGCAGCTATCTCGGCAAGGGCCTGCTTTTTAAGAAGAGCTAGCCTTTCCTGCATCAAGACCTTCCTTCACCTTCCCGACGAGAGCACCGAAATCCTCCGGATTCTCAACTGCAAGCTGGGCAAGGGTCTTGCGGGAGAGCTCGATCCCCTCTTGCTTGAGACCGTAGATGAAGCGGCTGTAGTTAAGACCTAATGGCCTTAAGGCTGCGTTGATGCGGATATTCCAAAGTGCACGCATCTGGCGCTTCTTGCGCCTGCGGTCACGATAGCTCATCTCCCAGGCCTTCTGAACCGCGTTGCGTATGCTGCGGGTCAGACGGTGTCTCGCGCCCCAATAGCCTTTTGCATGGCGACGCCACTTCTTAATGCGAGCATGACCTGTAGGTCCACCTTTCACTCGTGGCATTCCGTCTCCTTCTTCCTAAATCCTTTTCACTTACTCCGCCCTACCTTAGGCAGAAGCTTCTTCATACGTCTTTCGTTACTACCCTCCACGGTAGTCGACTGACGAAGTCTGCGTTTACGGGTTTTGCTCTTTGAGGTAAGTAGGTGACTGTGCCCTGATTTATAACGTTTCAGCTTACCCTTGCCGGTCACCTTCACACGCTTAGCCAATGATCGCTTTGTCTTCATCTTCGGCATCTTATCTCCTTATAATCTCAGCTTTCTTTAGCTCTTCCCTTCTTCACTCACTGCGGTGAGCCTCTTTTCAGAACCACTCTTCTTGCCCTCAGGTTTTTTTTGCTTAACGTCTCGTTTCGAACCCTTGATAGGAACGAACATGGCTTGCCATGAAAGCCTCGTAGTCCCTTCAAGGAACGGTTTCCCTTCAAGCATAGCGATGTCTGAGAGCCTTTCCTGGATGCGCTCTATCATCTCCAGGCCGCGATCCTTGTGAACCACCTCTCGTCCTCGCAACCTGACCGTTACCTTAACGCGATCCTTGGCCTCGAGGAACTCACTCATCTTGCGTATCTTGGTGCCGAAGTCATGTTCGCTTATCTTTAATGTGAGCCGCATCTGCCGTACGGACACGGTATGCTGATGTTTCTTAGCCTCCTGTTGCTTGGCCTTCTCCTCGTAGAGGAACCTTCCATAATCAAGGATCCGGCAAACAGGAGGGTCGGCGTTGGAGACCATCTCCACCAGATCATACCCCTGAGCAGAGGCCATTCGCATCGCCTCCCTGATGGGAAGGATACCTATCATCTTCTTGTCTATGCCGATTACTCGTACGTAGTCGGCTCTGATCTCGTGATTTATGCGGTGACGGCGTCTTGGTTTGGGCGGAGGCCCGGTAAAACGTCTTCTAATCTATCACCTCCGTTGTTTGATTTCCTTCTTAAGACGTTTAATCGCTCCAGACAGCGAAAACGCTCCCAGATCACCCTCTCCGTGCCTTCGCAGGGTGAGGGTACCTTCTTTGGCCTCTCGTGCTCCCAGCACGATCATGTAGGGAACCTTCTCGATCTCGAACCGCCGTATCTTTGCACCTATCTTCTCTGCCGAGAACTCGGTTACTACCCGGATCCCTTCGTCTATAAGCTCGGCTGCCACCTCGGATGCGTATTCCTTGGCTGCATCTGTAACCGTGAGAACGGCTACCTGATACGGGGCGAGCCAGAGAGGAAAGTTCCCTTTGTAAAACTCTATCAAACCTCCCACAAAGCGCTCCATGGCACCCAGTATCGCACGATGGATCACCCTTACCTCGTGTTCGGCACCGTCTTCTCCCACGTAGCGAAGGCCGAATCTCTCGGGCAGGTTGAAATCGAACTGGATGGTCGATCCCTGCCATGGACGTCCCAGCGCATCTACAAACTTTATATCGATCTTCGGCCCGTAGAACACAGCCTCACCCGCCATCTCCTTGTAGGCAACCTTGTTGTCAACAAGCACCCTCTCAAGGATTGCCTGCGCCTCTTCCCACTTCTGGGGGGTGCCTGCGTACTTCTCACACTTGCGAGGGTCCCAAAGCGAAAGCTCGACCTTGATATCCTTGTAGCCGAAGGCCCTGATCATATACAGACAGAAGTCAAGGACACCGGCGATCTCATCCGGAGCTTGTTCGGGTGTGCAGAAGATGTGACCGTCGTCGATGGTGAAACCGCGCACGCGCAGCATACCGTGCAGAACACCTGAGCGCTCGTTGCGGTAGACGGTGCCGAGCTCGGCGTAGCGTATGGGAAGCTCACGGTAGCTGTGCTTGGTAGCAAGGTAAAGCATCATGTGAGCCGGACAGTTCATCGGCTTGATGGCGTACTCCTGGTCCTCGATAGTGGTAAAGAACATGTTTTTCTTGTAGTAATCATAGTGTCCTGAGATCTTCCAGAGCTCGGCACGGGCGATGTGAGGGGTGGATACCAGCTGGTAACCGCGTTTGATGTGTTCAGCGGTCCAGAAGTCTTCGATAACACGACGGATAATAGCTCCCTTTGGCTTCCAGAGGATCAGACCAGGCCCCACCTCTTCAAATATCTCGTAAAGACCAAGCTGACGACCAAGCACGCGGTGATCTGACGCCTTGGCCTCCTCAAGACGAGCAAGATAGGCATCCAGTTCTTCCTGGGTTGGGAAGGATATACCGTAGATGCGCTGAAGCATCTGTTTTGTCTCATCACCACGCCAGTAAGCGCCCGCGACCGAGAGGAGCTTGAACGCGGCGATCTTGGAGGTGTCGTCCAGATGCGGACCCCGGCAGAGATCAAGGAACTCACCCTGTTCGTAGAGGCTTACCTCCTCGTCGGCGATCTCTGAAAGCAGCTCAAGCTTAAGGTCTTCACCCACGAATCGGTAGTAGTGCTCAAGCTTTGCCTTTGGGAATAAACGACGCCGGATAGGCAAATCTTGTGCGGCAAGTTTGCGCATCTCCTTCTCGATCCTGCGAAGATCCTCGTCAGTGAACGGACGGGCGACCTGGAAGTCGTAGTAGAATCCCTCTTCGATCGGAGGACCAATCGCAAGCTTAGCCCTGGGGAAAAGCCGTTTGACGGCGTGCGCCAGAAGATGCGAGGAGGAGTGCCAGAAGACCTCGCGTCCTTCCTCGTCTGAGAACGTAAGCCAGCGAATTTCGGCATCTTCCTTAAGTGATGTGGCAAGATCCACCGGCCTGCCGTTCACCACGGCGGCAAATGCCCCATCGGGGGCCAGATCGCGAAGACGAACACCGTCTTCAACGTCACGAGCAACACCATCAAGCGTTATCTTAACCATTAACGTAAGTCTACACGATCTAGGGCTTGTGTCAAGCCAACTAAGTCCTTGAAGCCAAAGAGGATGCCTTCAAAATGAGAGTGGGGAGTTATGGCTTGCAATGGGATCCAACGCCCTCTACTTTGGCATCGAACTCATTGCTGTTTATCACTTCCTCTCGCCCCACCCCTGCCTGAGCGTGGACTTCTACGACGATGAACACGGCTACGTAGGCTGCGGGTGTGGCTACGTGCTGTACTCAAATACACACGGTGAGAGCTGGTATGCGTTGGGCGACACCCTGCTTCCAAAGAAGCCGCCTTGGGACAGCGTGGGGTTTCACATAGGCTCCATCCCCCGCGGCTACCACCCAGGAGAAGGCTACTACAACCACTTCGGCGACTGGTACTGGGATATAAAGACGCACCATAACGGCAGCGACGTCTACGTGGCCATCGACAACAACGGCGTGTTCTTTGAAAGCACAGATAGCAGGACCTTTCTCCCGATCTCCGAAATATCCAGTAACTAAGTCTTTAACCCCCATTTAACAAACAACTTACATTCTTCATCGCTTTTCTTTACCCTCTGAAGGACATCAACTATCTTGTTTTTAAGTATGCAAAGCAGAGGAAAAGTTGGTAGATTTCATTGCCTGGCTCGGTCTGGGGAAGTAGGTGTATCCGATTCCTCACACAAACACCGCGTGAATACCCCTTGAACCTGCTTCGTGTACCTCCAGGGACTTTGGGGTAGTTGGCGTGCTATTTATCGATTAAGGTTTTACTGGGGCTTACTCCTGATGGTGCGCCCTCTGCCGGAGCGGATACGCTCCAGGGTTTCGATCAAAGCGGTGACCTCTTCTACGTCTTCCCTGGCGCGTGCGGCAAGATCGTTTGAAGGATCAAGCCGAATCACCTCACTCCAGGCCGCAATTGCATCCTCGTAGTGCTGGGCCGCGTAGTAACGGTTCGCCTTGCCCATAAGGCGCTCCTGTTTCTTGCGAACCTCACGCGAAACCACACGGGTAGTGGTATCCTGATCAAGTGGTTCAGCCTCGGCAAGATAGACCGTATCCACACGCCCGGGAAGATTGCGATATACAATCACCTCCCTGGTTCTTTGAGCGCGTACGTTTCTCACGTATGCGATGCCGAACTGCCAGGTCTCCTCCATGAAGCCCTTGCGAACCCAGAGACCGCCGCGGTCATCTACGTTGTCTAAAAGAAGGCCTGCCCCCCACTCCTCGGTTGTAACAACAGTCTGTATCTTTACCCCACCAAATGGCTCGTAAGCTAACCCGCCGCCTATGCGGAAGTGGGGAGGCCCGATCTCGCCCGCGGCCCCAACAAGAAAATCCAATCCTTCAACCTGTGGGACTGGAATCGGCACCGCGGCCCCTACTTGTGCCATAACGCTTAAGTGACCGGTATCCTGCGCGTTCCAGAACTTCGGGCCCAGAGAGACCCCCACGTACTCCCTCCACTGAAGCCCAAAACGCAAAGAGAAGGTTTGATCATGACCCAGGGTATCAAAGGAAGCGCTGAAGGCACCTCCCATTGCAAGGGGACGTGTCAGATGACCGGCACCGAGCGAGAAACCCCAGTCATGGATATTCTTGTGTACCGAGGCAGCTAAGGGCCAGTCTTGATACCTGTATGCGACCCCTGCGAGATTGTAACGGAACAAACCCTCGGCCGCCACACCGACCTGGAGCAAATCCAGCCACGCCAAACCGGCAGGGTTATACTCAACGGCAAAGACCCCCTGCTCAAGCATCATCCCGGCATCCGACGCCGAGGCAGGGCCGGTTCCGAACCAGCCGTTGGGATAGCTAACTAGGAGGAGCGCTAGAAGGATGCTCATCTTTCTAAGGCAAGGACTGTCGAGCGGTTGCGGCCGTTTTCTTTTGCCAGATAAAGTGCGCGGTCCGCGGTAGCGATCAGACGATCCAGACTCGTTGCTTCCCTCACGGTGGTTACCCCGACTGAGATGGTTACCGTAATCTGATCTTTCCTGCTCCCCTCCATACTCTCCATAGAAATCGGTTCCGATCCCACGGCTTTCCGCACCCTCTCAGCGATAACCCACGCCGTCTCCTCGTCCGTCTCGGGCAGCATCACCGCAAACTCTTCGCCTCCGTAACGCCCGATGAGATCTATACCCTCGCGGGTAGCGACGGAGAGTCGACGAGCTATAGAACGAAGCACAACGTCACCTGCGGGATGGCCGTAGGTGTCATTGATTCGTTTGAAGTGATCTATGTCGCACATCAAAAGCGAGAGGGGCCTCTCGTAGCGTATGGAGCGGCGCAGCTCGCCTGCCAGGAGCTCAAGGAAGTAGCGTTTGACGTAAAGCCCGGTCAGGCCGTCCTCGGTGGCCATCTTAAAGAGCCGTCTTATCTCCGCCAGCTTCTCCTGAATTTCATCGTAGGTGCGCTGAAGGTTATGGGCCATCTTGTTAAAAACCCGACCCAAGAGACCCAACTCGTCCCGTGAACGCACCTTGACACGGACGGAAAGGTCGCCTTTCGCGAGCTCAAGGGCATGCTTCTTTAACCTTGATACGGGCACCGTAAAGAACATGCTGAATAACAAGGATAAGAGCACGCTTACCCCAAGGATACCGCCGAGCACAGGTAGAACCTTCATCAAGGCGTCGCGGATCGCGCGGTCAAGAACGCTGGGATCGATACGTACCTGGGCGAAGCCCAGGGTATCGAAACCTATAAGCAGAGGCGAGGTAAACGTAAATCCGTCCGCAGGTTCGCCCAAGACTGAATGGATAGAGTCGGGATGTTGGAAAAGGGAGCCCCCCCCTTCTGAACCCACGTCCTCTTCGATTTCATCCTCCAGCTCTGCGGCAGTAGCCGCATCAAGGTAGAGCACGGGAAAGCCGTCCCAATCAAAAAAAACGGCCTCCTGAACCCCACGGCTTTCAACAGCCTCGCTTAAAGCGGCACTCAGGACGCGCTCCTTCTCAAAAGACGATGAAGAACGCTTAAACGAGAGGGTCGAATCACCAAAACGCAGGTGTTCGGCATCACGTGCTATAAGATTAAACGCCACCCTGTCAACACCGGCCAGCTGCTTGGCCAACAACTCACCCCTGCGGGTAAGCTCCTCTCCAAGCACCTTTTGTTCATAACGAATGAGAAAGTAGCCAACCCCAGCAACGCTTAGGAGAACCAGCAGACTCACCACCAGCGGAAGCTTAATCTTTAGACTCACAAGGTGAATAATAGGGAAAGGGGCCTGCTTGTCAACGTTTAGGGAACGAAGGATCTTCAGGGAGTACCAGATACTTACTTTGACCTGCTGAGCTATACCCATGGATCGGTTTTTATGCCTTTGACAAAGCTAAGGTCGGGGTCTTTCTTTTAGGAATTGACTACAATAGCGGACTAAGTATGCTTATTGCAGGTGAGTATATTAGATCGTTCGAGGCTATTAGCGAGTGAGAGTCGAACCAGCGTGCTTTGGAGTGCAACAACCGTGTTGTTGCCGTTCTGAAATGACATGGTCATTGCACTCCATAATCATAATCTTAATCCAAAGGCTTCGCCTTCTTTTTGGGACCCCTGATTTAGTCCAAAGGACAAAAGATCGCAAGGCTTGGTCCACGTACGAGCGTGGAGCGGTCGTGTGGGGTGCATTTGCTTATCAGTTCGCAACTGGTTAAACCAGTCCGCTGTTGTGCCTAATTCCCTTTCCTTTTTACGCCTCTCTCAGAAACGTTCGAGCACTTTCTCCAGGAAATCAAACACCCAGAAGCACAATCACCACAAGGCGTCAAGAATTTCGCTCATTCATCCTTCTCCGGCCGCGAGTAGTCCTTTGGAGTATCAGGGCCTTTTTTCTGAGCCGGCGGCTCCTTCGGACTCTCGTAGCCAAAACCGGGTTCAGTGGGAGTGGTTGGAGGTTCCGGTGCAGGAAGCGGGGATTCTTCCTTCCTCGCGGGCTTGAAGTATTCGTCAAGGAAGTATGGGGTTGCGGCCTTGGTCTCCGGCTTGGCAGGCTGCTTTCGCACCTCAGGCTTGGGTAGCACAGGTTTTTGCCCGGATTCCGTGGGTACAAAATCTTCTGGGGGAAGCCGAGGCTCCACTCCAAGCTTGGCAGCGACCTTGGGGGGAAGAGGTCTTCCTGAGACGGTGTAGCCGGTATAGCGACCGTATTCATCAACCGCAGGTTTGAAGGGTGAACGATTTCGGGCATCACGTATGAAAAGAAGGGATGCAACAACCATAACCCCCAGGAGTGGGAAAAGCCACAACCAGGCAAGACGGTGATAGGGCCACATCGCGATCAGATCGTAAAGTCCGTGTAAGAACACAGCGATGGAAAACCCCGTAAGTATCAAAAACGGCTTGACCCATTTACGTTTTGCGAACTTGGCCCTTCCGGCAAAGTAGCCTATGAAAAGCCCCATCATCGCGTGAGCAGGCACAGCTGTGAGGGCCCTTACAAAGGCGGCAGGGACTCCTCCCATCAACACATACATCACATTCTCTATAGCTGCGAACCCTAAGGCGGCAGCAACCGCGTACATAATCCCGTCGTAAGGTTCGTTCATGTGCTTGCTCCAGTAAGCCGTGGCAAAGAATGCAACCGCTTTGAAAAACTCCTCGGTCAGTCCTATCTCTATGAACGTCATGAATGCAAGTTCGCCTGTGGTAAGTGCCGAGATGTCATACGATATATGCACCCATAAAATCTCAACTATTATGACGGGGATGGCCGCGACCACCCCCGCACACAGTGTAAGAAGCAGGTATTTGAGTGGTTCCCGTTCATAACGATCCTTAATCCATAAGAAGAAAAGAATCGCCACCACCGGTCCAAGAGCGAGTGCAAAGATATTCATGACTTCTCCTTAAGTGCTTCCAGATAGGCCTCTGCTGCCCGCACCTCAGCCTGTTTTTTGCTTCCTGCTTCGCCCGATGCAACAAGTTCCCCCTCCACATAGAGTCCCACACGAAAGCAAGGACGGTGGTCTTCACCCTCCTTTGCAAGAATCCTATACTCGAAGGATTGCCCTGAAAGACGGATGTTGAGTCTGGACTTTGCATCGAAAGGAATTTTCGAAAGATCGATTTGTGGGGCCACATGAATGCGAAACCAACGCCGGCATCTGCGTAATCCACGGTCAAGGTAAAGAGCTCCCATAAGCGCCTCAAAGGTGCTTGCCAGTATAGAAGTCTTTGCCCGCCCCTCACTCTCCTCGCTGTGGCCCAAACGCAACGCTCTGTCTAGCCCCAACTTACGTGCAAGCTCGGCCATGAATGCCCCGGACGAATAGCGGTTCTTGAGCTTGGAAAGCATCCCTTCATCTGCTTGATCCAAAGCTTCATAGAAGTATTCGCGCAGAAGCATCTCATAAACCGCATCCCCCAAGAACTCAAGCCGCTCATAAGACATGCGGCGATCCCCTGTCTGCTCATGAGCATAGGAGGGATGAGTTAACGCCCTCTCCAGAAGATCCTTACGTCGAAAGGATATCTTGAGCTTTTTTTGAAGTTCTCGCACATGCCGGGAGCCGGATTCGAACCGGCACGGAGTTTCCTCCGAGGGATTTTAAGTCCCTTGTGTCTGCCAATTTCACCATCCCGGCCTAAGGCTGATTTTAACGGGAGAATACTGAGATGTCAATGTCAGAACCAACCACAGATTTCGCAGATTACACAGATTAAATAAGATGTCATCGCGACCGACCGAAGGGAGGGTGGCGATCTCCTAGCACCATCCTATAAGCATAAGGGTTGATGCTATGAATCAAAGGTCTCTGCTATGAGATTGCTTCGTCCTGCATCCCTTCGGTCTACAGGCCTCGCAACGACAATAAGGTGGCTACCGAATCAGAATCACCTTCTGAGTTTTGTGTACCGCGCCACACTCAAGTCTGAAGAAGTAAACTCCGGGTGAGAAGTCATGGTGTGTTACGGGCCAGGTGATGGTGCCGGACGCGCCAGTTGCATGTACCTCATCCACCTTCCTGCCAGTCACGTCGAAGACCTGGGCGTGAAAGCCTTGGGGTTGATCCGTGTAACGCAGCACTATCTGTGGGCCGATGGAAGTTACCAGCTTCCAGCCCCATGTTTCAATAACCGGTTCCTCGATAGCAGCATCCACGTAACCCAGGGAATCGGTCTTGATTAACCAAAGGTCATAATCTTCGGTATCTGAATAGTAGGTAGATCCTGCCATAATGTAGCCGCTATCCGAAATTTGCTCCACCCACCACAGGTAACCCATTCCATAAGTATTTGTCCATAGCGTACTCCACTCGGCATCGATCTTCATCAATATGGGACTATAGCCCGCTAGGACGTAGCCTCCGTCTTCTGTCGCGACTAGAGGCTTAAGCTCTGCTGGAAACATCTCTTCCCAGTGCCGAGTATAAAGAATCTCTCCAGATGCATTTGCCCTGAGCAAACAAATGCACATATGGAAAGGCTCTATCTCCGTGGAACCAGCAATAATGTAGCCACCATCATCCATTTCCTCAACGTAGATCCCTCTATCGAGACCTTCGGCAACACAGGTACTCTCCCAAAGAATATCTCCTATAGAATCGGTCTTCACTAGAAAAAGATCGAACTCGCTTGTAGCCCCTGTAATTATATAGCCTCCATCCGAGGTCTGCTTAACGCACGAAGACATTTCATATTCGTATCCTTCGCCCTTATAGGTTCTCTCCCAGATAACCTCCCCGAGAGAATCAATCTTGATGAGGCAAACCTCACTACTTTTTGCTCCCGCAATTATGTAATTACCCCCTGTGATTGGCTCTATCCAGTAACCTCCTTCATATGTTCGCGTCCACAAAGTATCCCCAAAGGAATCGGTTTTAAGAAGCCAAGATATAGGCTTCTCTAACCCGAATGAACAAGTTACCCCAAGAATAATGTAACCTCCATCTGCAGTTTGATGCACAACTCTCCCCACGTCATGTTCTTCTCCTCCGTAGATTCGCGTCCATAGAGTATCTCCCTCCGCATCGGTTTTAAGCAACCAAAGATTGTTCTTTTCAGCGCCAAAGGAACGTGTAAATCCTGTAATGATATAGCCCCCATCAGAAGTTTGCTGCACGCAGTAACCCCCATCGGCTTCTTCTCCTCCGTATGTCCGTATCCAACCAGCGGCGGCTGTGGTAGATACAAGGACTGCGGCCATGACCACCAGCAAGCTAAATCTTTTCATCTTTGCACCTCCAAGTTACATTAAAATATTACCTTAGTATTGAGGCTTGTCAAGTCTTTTTACCCCACACGTCTGCTTCACCCAACTGGGGCACAGGCGCAGCCGCGCGGGGACCACGACGCTCCGTCCAAAGACGGAGCGCATAGATCTTGCACAGGCTGGAGCACCCGACTGGGCACGCTGAACCTGTGCTACATTAGCAACTGGGTTACGGTTTGAACACAACCTTGATGCCGCGGCGGTGGATAACCGTGCGGATGGCCTTGCGCCAATCGGACAACAGAAACTTGTGAGTGACGAGCTTCTCGATGCCCTCCATTTTGAGAAGAAGCTCTACCGCCCGCTTGAAATCAGCATCCGAGTAGATGTAACTCCCCAAGAGCTTCACCTCACGGAACCAATGGGGAGAGAAATCATGCTTCATCTCGCCTGGTGAACCCAAAAGCAAAAGTTTGCCGCCCTCTCTTGCAGCCCACGACGCCTGCTGTAGGCTGGTTTTGCTTCCAGCGGCGTCTACCACCACATCAAAACCACCCCGCCAGCCCGGCGGTCCGATGATGGCTTTGTAGGATTTGGCACCAACCTGCCGCGTTGCGTCCCAAACATCAGAGTATACTCTATCCGCCCCAAGCTCTATTGCCAGTTCGGCCTGCAATGGATACCGCGCCGCCACATGAATCTCAGCTTTATAGCCGAGTATCCGTAACAGTCTTATTGTAATCAGGCCTATGGTTCCTGCGCCGATAACAAGCGTCTTTCCGTCATTTGACAGATCAAAGTTCCGCAGTCCCCGCAGCGCCACAGCCAGGGGTTCGGTTAAAACCGCCCGCTCGTCCGGCACCCTCTCAGGGACAGGATGAACCTTATCTGGATGAGCCCAAATCCACTCACCCCATCCACCCACGAGGTCGCGGCAGAAGCCAAGCATCCCCGGGGCAAAAGCCCCCTCCGCAGTATTCTGGCAAATCTCCTCATCCCCGCCCGCGCACGCATCACACCGCTCCATCCCCCGTTCACGGCAGGCAAGGTTGGGGTTCACCACAACCCGTTTTCCATCTACCTCACCCAGAATCTCGTGGCCGAGGACAGCCGGAAAGGAGAAAAAAGGCGAAAGACGCGGCGAGTTCTTCCCGTAAAGCAGGGCGATATCCGAACCGCAGATACCGCAAAGACGTACCTTAACCCGCCTCCAACCCGGTAGAGGGGAAGGTTCAGAAATATCTACTAAACGGAGAGGAAGAAAGGAGACCGGATAACGTTTGCCCAGGACCTTGGCTAAGAGATATCGAGGTATAGAGACACGGCAGCGCAGCGCCTTCATTCCATAGGGACTTGCTTGATGAGCTTCCCGTCGATACGATCGAGGATGTGGGCAAGGTTTCGTCCGGTAACGGTCAGTCCGTGGTTTTTGAGCCCTACCACCGCGCTGGCTGGATCAGGGCTTTGGCGCACCTTTTCTGCAACCGCCTGGCCAAGCTGATAGGTTCCACAGGGGTACTGGAATTGGGTGGTGGGCACCCCCTGCATCCAGGCGTGGACGTGGATGATGGCTCCCACCTCGGGGTGCGCACGGTATATCATCAAGTGTTCGATGGCGTCCACCGAGACCCTGCGCGGCTCAACGCTCGGCGGCACTGAGAGGACGATGGCGTTCTCCAGAGGGTCGTAATCCTTGACCAAAAGGATCTCCCTGCCGATCTCACGCAACTTTGACTTATCCACTCCGGAGGCGCTCATCCAGAAACGGCTTCCATCCTTGCGCACCGAAAGGTTTCCGTAGGAGAGCCCTCCGATCCCGTAGAGGCGCTTGACATGGCGAAAATCCTCCGCCGAAAGGATCTCTTCGATGGGAAAGGCGGCGGGCAAAAGGCTCCATTCGCCCAGCTTGCACCCTGCCGCAGAAAGCGCGCGGGTAAGCTCATCCCCTTCCCAAAGCTCGGGCTCGAGGTCTTGCTCGAATCGGTTGTTAACCACGAGAACCGAGGAGGCCATGGGGTTAATCCGCTTAAACAGTCTTTCTGCGAACCCTTCCCCTTCCGACTCCACAAAGTGCCCAAGATCCAGGGTCAAAAAGTGGGCCTGGATGCCAGGGATATACACGAGAAGCATGTTGGAAAGCGCCCGCACCAGGTAGGGGTACCATGCCCGGATGGGGTCTTGGGAAACCTCGGATGCCTCCAACAGCGAGAGCACGAATGTGGCCTGTGCCTTACGTCGGTATGACTTGACAGCGTCATTGGAGATGAAGTTGAGCACCAGCCGAGGGGAGCGTGAAATCCGGCTATAATGGTAGCCGTGTGCCTCAAGGACCTTCCTGAGCTTTTGTGCAAGGGCATCAAGAGAAGGGGTAGGTTTCCCGTGGAAGCGGAACACCAGGTTATCTTGTTTCAGCATGTTACGCTGCTTTTTTCCCTTTCATTTCTTAATTATCTCCACTGGCTTTGGATTGTCAAGGATATTCACCCCACACGTCTGCTTCACCCGACTGGGGCGCAGGCGCATCCGTGCGGGGACCCCATAGCGGCCGCAGGCCACACTGCGATCTTTCGTCCGAAGGACGAAAGGAGCATTAAAAACCCAATGGAATCGGTTTTGAGAGAGAGTCCAAGTACCTGTCCTTCTACCATATCCCTGGAAACAACCTGTACTTAACCTTCGCAGCATACTCTTTGTATCCATTCAACTCTTCCTGCAGTGTCTTGTCTTCCAGATAGGTTCTTGTTATTGCGAGGATTATCATCACACCGGCCGGGATCAGCGCATAAATTGAACCGATTACGAAAGGAAGGTGAAGCGAACCTATCAGCATCCCTACGTAACCCGGATGTCGCACAAACCTGTAAGGACCGGTGCTTATAACTTTCTGGTCCCTATCTTTCTGGATACGCACCGTACTCTCAAAGAAGGGATTTGACAGCATCGCCCATAGGGTGAGCGCAAAAGCAAACACGTAAACGGCTATACCAATAACTACGAAATAGGCAGGCAGCAGCGTCCAGCAAAACTTGCCTACATCCAACCCGGCCACAACCGGCATAACGATAAGTCCTAATATGAAATAGATGAGCAACAATATCTTATCCCAGGTCTTTGTTCCTTCCTTTGCTTTCGCCCTCTCGTGCGCAAGACCCGGTGTACACGTAATCATAATAATCGCTCCTGCCAGCGCCCCCACGAGAGCCATCCCGAAATATATCCACCCTCTAACGATGTTGAGTTTCCATGCCGCAAGAAAGAAACAAACTCCGCCAATGATTGCCGCCCGTAGCGACATCAAGGCTCCGATTACACCCCTGGCGGTCACCCTTGGCCTTGCTTGGATTTCTGATCTCTTATTCATATAAAGCCTCCAAGACTGAATCTATGCCGAGCAACACACCGGGAGCTCCTTTTTTAGCAATTCCACCATCCTGCCTTCTTGAGCGCTTTTACGAGTTGTGATCCGGAAATAACCGGAAGCTTAGCCACTCCTTACCTCAAAGGGATAGAGCACCACTTCCCCTACACTTTCCGGAAGATCATCTGAACCGAAACTCTCCAGATAAAGTTCTACCGCTTCCTTGAGATTGGCCTGCGCCTCCTCGATGGTCTTGCCCTGACTGACCACCCCCAACTCCACGCAGTGGGCCACGTACCAGCGCTCTTCCTTCACCACGATAGCAGTAAACTTCTTGGTCATTCAACTCCTTTTGGGGTTATTGTAGTGTGTAGGCGGTGTATTGTCAACCGCTCAGAAGCCCAAGAGAGTCGGTTTTGCCTATGGAGTGCAATGACCACGTCATTGCAGCAACAACACGGTTGTTGCACTCCAAATCAAACGTAGGGACCCGGTCCGCAGATGAAATGATAACATGCTTGCGCCCCCGTCGGGTGTCGGGTAGAGGGATGGGGTGAGGGGTGTTGATTAACCTCCCAATCTGAGTAAACTTAGCATAGGTGAAGTTATGAAAACCCTCGAAGAGATAAAGGCGACGTTAAGGAGGCATAAACCCCTTCTCAGGGAGAAGTTCAAGGTAAACCAGATTGGGGTTTTTGGCTCATACGCCAAGGGTGAGGAATCCCAGGCAAGTGACGTGGATATACTGGTAGAATTCAATCAACCTATCGGCTGGGAGTTTGTTGACCTGAAGGAGTTCCTCGAAGAGATTCTGGGCCAGGATGTGGACCTCGTCACGGTTAAAGCCTTGCGAGCTTCGCTAAGGGGAAATATCCTGAAAGAGGTAAGCTACGCGTGAAAGGAAGGTCTTGCAAGATCCTTGTCGAGGAGATAGCCGAAGCTATCGACAAGGTTGAACGCTACACCCATGGTCTGACCTTCGAGGTCTTCAAGGATAACGACATGGCAATAGATGCAGTCCTAAGAAACCTGGAAGTTATCGGCGAAGCTTCAAAGGGCATACCACCAGAGGTGAGAGAAGGGTATCCTGACATTCCTTGGAAAAGGATGATCGGCTTACGTAATATTGTAATCCACGAATACTTTGGAATTGACGTAAGTATTATCTGGGAGATAGTAACCAGGAATTTGCCTCAAACGAAGCCCCTGATTACACAGATGCTGAAACGGATTTAACACCGCTATCCCAGGAATAATCCAGGCTTGCTCCACCACAATGGCTGTAAACTTTGGTCATTCAACTCCTTTTGGGATTGTTGTTGTGTTTGAGCGGTGTATTGCCTATGGAGTGCAATGACTACGTCATTGCAGCAACAACACGGTTGTTGCACTCCAAATCAACCCCATCCTGAAACATAATGTGGTTTACTTCTCCCACTCCGTCATTGCGACCGACCGTCCGCCTCCAAAGGAAACGGGGAAGGGTGGCGATCTCATTGCTCTCACTCAGGCGTATGAGATTGCTCCCTTCGTTCGCCCTCCGGAACTCCGCAAGCGTCGTCCTCCGGAGCTTTGGGTGTCTCCGACACCCTCGCAATGACAATAAAGAAGTGCTTGCCCCGTCACCTTTACGTCCAACCCGGCATACATTCCTCGTGTCCAGCTTTCGGGTAACTTCTGACCAGTTTTTGACCAGCATAATTTCTTTGGCGTGTCCTACTTTTGTCCCCCTTTCGTCCATCTTTCAACCAGCTTCTGACCAGCTTATTTTTGTAAGGTTGTCCAACTTGTGGGTAATTTTTGGCCAGCTTTTGGGGAGTTTTTTTGGAGGCATCTGGTGACGTGTTGGGTTCAAATATGAAGAGAAAGATGCGTCCCAAGGCTTGCCTTAAGCCCCAATCTGCGTAAACTTAAGGATGAAGAAACCCTTGAAGAAAGAGCCGTTTTACATAACCACGCCTATCTACTACGTTAACGCCGAGCCGCACATCGGCCATACCTACACCACGGTGCTGGCCGACACGCTCGCGCGCTTCTGGCGCCTTTACGGCTCCGACGTCTACTTTTTGACAGGCACCGACGAGCACGGCGACAAGATCATGCAGGCGGCAAAGAAAGAAGGCGTCGAGACCCAAGCCTACGTTGACCGCATCGCCGGAATATTCAAGAGCACCTTCGAGGAGCTGGGGTTTTCTAACAACCGGTTCATCCGCACCACAGATGCAGACCACGTGAAGGTTGTGCAGGAGATCCTGCAGAAGGTCTATGATAAGGGTGACATCTACTTCGGCTCCTACGGCGGCTACTACTGCGTGGGCTGCGAACGATTCTACACCGAGAAGGAGATAGTGGATGGTAAGTGCCCTGACCATCAGACCGAACTCAAGTATATCTCTGAGAAGAACTACTTCTTCAAGATGAGCTTCTACCAGGACTGGCTGATCAAACATATCGAGGAGAATCCCTCGTTCATCGAGCCGGAGAGCCACCGCAACAAGGTTGCCTCGTTCCTCTCCGAGCCGCTGGGTGATTTGTGTATATCCAGACCCAAGGAGCGCCTGCCCTGGGGGATTCCACTGCCGTTCGACTCCAACTACGTCACCTACGTGTGGTTCGACGCGCTCATAAACTACCTGACTGCAATCGGTTACCCGGACGGGCCGGACTTTCGTAAATATTGGGATAACTGCTATCACCTGATCGCCAAGGACATCCTTATCCCCCACGCCATCTACTGGCCCACGATGCTTAAAGCGATGGGCGCGGGCCCGTACAAGGGGCTACGTGTTCACGGCTGGTGGCAGGTGGACGAGGCCAAGATGAGTAAGTCTTTGGGCAACGTGGTGAGACCCTTGGATATGAAGGCCAAATACGGGTTCGAGTCGTTCAGGTATTTCTTGCTTCGCGAGATGAGCTTCGGGCTGGACTCTTCTTTCAATGAAGAGCTTCTGGTGGAACGCATCAACTCCGACCTGGCCAATGATTTCGGGAATCTGGTTTCCCGCGTCCTGGGTATGACCGAGCGCTATCAGGACGGCATCGTGCATAAGGTGGAAGGAGAGGAGGGTAGACTGCAAGCGATCAGTCAGGATATCTCCGAGGAGCTTCCTAAGCTAATGGAAGCCTTCAGGTTCCGGAAGGCTATCTTAAAGATCTGGGAGCTGGTCACCGGTTCAAACGCGTTCGTTGAGGAGTCCGCACCGTGGGTGCTCAACAAGGAAGGCAAGACCGATAAGCTGGCCGGTGTGCTCTACGCGTTGCTGGAATCACTTAGACTGCTTTCGGTCTTCCTCACCCCGTTCATGCCTGAGACGTGCGCCAAGCTCCGCACCAAGCTGGGGCTCCAGGCTCTGGATAACGCCGTTGGATACAATGAGTTAGTCAAGTGGGGACGCTTGAAGGACGGTGTCAAGATCGAGAAAGGAGCGGCCCTGTTCCCGCGGGTGGAGTACTCTGCCGAAGAGTGCTCAGCGGAGTAACACATCCGAAGGGGAGTATAGTACATTTAGGGTAAACACGTCTCCAATCAGTCTTACTACTCTTATTGAGAAATGATCTCTATCTCTCCGACTTCACCGTCAGGGGTTACCAGATAGCATTCCGAAGGCTCTAACCACATTCCCCTTATGACTTTTTCTTTATTCGGATTGTCGTAAGTCTGTTCTGGAGCACCAGCTTTTGACGCCACTAAAGTCGGTTGTTCGACATAGACCCTAACTCCCCAACAAGCGTAATAATACACAAACCAGCCTCCACCACAATCGTAGTAACTTCGCGCATCACAGCCAGCTTCATCCCAACCTAAGTATGGAGCGCCGGTTGATTTATCCCAGATGCCGACGAAGAATTCTTTGCTTTGGAAAGTGTGACTCACGCTATGTTCATACCAGCCGATACCTTGGGAAGCTCCATCTTTAAGAGTAATCCAGTGACCATCTGGCCAGTAATAACCTCCACTCTGCTCGTAATCGTCGAAAGCATCGATGTCAAAACTGTACTGTGACTGGCCATGTATATAGATCCTTACTTTCGTGACTCTAGCAGCACTCCAGCCAGACGGCCTTGTGAATCTAACCATTAACCAGCCGTAGTCAACGCACCTCCTTCCAGTCTCGAAGCTTCCATCGTCATAGGAAAGCCATTGGCCTCTTTCAGTCGTAAACTGCCAGACATCGCCCGTAGTTGTTGCACCTTTATCATCCTTTGCCACAATCTTCCAGTAGTACGTGGTGTTATATTCGAGACTGCCTGGATCATAGTTCGTAGTTGTGCGGTCAGATGCAACTAAAGATGGACTTGATGATGTCCCAAAGTAGACATCGTAAGTTACCGGATCACCATCAGGGTCACCGCCAGTCCAGCTGAGGTTAACATCAAGAGGTTGATCAGTGGCACCATTGGCTGGAGAAGGATTGCCTGGGGCACTTGGCGGCTGGTTGTAATCCACAAATACAGTGACCACATCGGAGGTCCCTACGTTATCCGAAGGGTCATACGCCTTTGCAAAGACGGTATGCATGCTGCTGTCAGACACAGTGGTAGGATCCCATTCATATTCCCATGGAGATTCGGTATCAGAGTAACACATAGCTCCGTCAACATGGAATTCGACCTCAACCACCTCTTTGTTGTCATCGGCATCGGCTCGTATTATTACTGGATCTGAGATAGTCGCGTTATCGAGGGGATACGTAATGCTTACGGCGGGTGGTTCTTTATCGCAGCCTGTGGTTAGCATCAAACCGAGCACAACTGCTGCGGCTAAAACAGCCTTTCTATAGATCATTTTCGCCTCCTCTTTGAGGGCTTGTTTAGCTTCCCTTTCATTGTAAAGAAATCCTCTATCTCATAATACGTCCCTTCTGGCAGGTGTCAAGGAACTGATTCCTCCATACTTTTTCTTCCAACATGGCAACTATCTCCTGAACAATCTACCCTATAGGATTGACAAACCCCTCTTTATCGGATACAATTATAGTCTAACGCTAAAGGAGAAGCATGCCTGTTATTAAAAGTGTATTGAAGAATGTAAGGCAGAACGCCAAAAGACGAGCGGTCAACCGTGCACGTAGGTCTCGTCTGAAGACTGAGATCGCTAAGTTCACTGCCGCGACCAAGAAGGACAAAAAGAAGCTTTATCCTGCGGTGCAGGCCGTGATCGACAAGACCGTGCGCGAAGGCGTGATCCACCGCAACAAGGCTGCACGACTTAAATCAAGACTGGCAAGCCAGATAACTTAGGCTTCCCCATTCATGTCCGGGGGCGCTGGGAAAAAAGAGATTGGCCGGGATCTGTGACCCCGGCCAGTTTTTAAGACTTAAGTTCGGTATTTGGGACGGGCGAACACCATGCGTCCGGCAGGTGTGTTCACTACCCCCTTGATCACAACCTCCAGATAGCGGTTGATGTGCTCTGCACCCTCCTCAACTACAACCTTTATCCCGTTTGAGAAGTAACCAACCCCCTCATCCGCTTCCTTACCCAGTTTGACGATGCGCACCACCGTCTCATCTCCCGGTCTGAAGTGGGGCACGAAACGCTCAAACAGCGCATCTATGTCTATAACCCGAACCCCTTCCCGGCGCAGCTTCTCAGCGTTGAGTTCCTTTGAGAGTTTGAAAAACACCGCCTTCTTTGCATGGGTTAAGGCAAGTGCCTTATCGCTTGAATCCAGATCAGAGACAAACTCGATCTTTACATCAGAACATTTACCTAACCGCTCTATACCTGAGGCTGTCTCATCATCCAGAGGAGGAACATAAACCTTCCCCCTCAAAAGCTGCATCTCGAATAAAGACAGCACACGTCCATCCACTAATGCGTCTCGTTCGATTACGTACTTTTCTTTCCTTGCAAACATCAGTCCTCCTTCAGGGGTTTCGCAGGTATTCGAGGGCTTCTCGAATCGATCTTACCCCGATGGCTTCAATACCCGTAACACCCGTAACACCCTTAACACCCGTAACGCCCTTAACTTCCCCGAGGTTACGCTTGGGTATCAATGCCTTACTAAATCCCAGTCGCGCCGCCTCGCGCAGACGCAGCCCTGCCTGAGCCGCTGCTCGTACCTCGCCACCAAGACCCACCTCACCGAAGCAGACAAGATCATCCGGTAGTTTGCGATCCTTTAGTGAAGAGGCTACAGCCAGCAGGACCGCGAGGTCGCATGAGGGCTCCTCGATGGATATGCCTCCTACAACATTCAGGTAGGTGTCAAGAGAAAGAGCGGAGATACCGCCGCGTCTTGCCAATACGGCAAGCAGCATTGCGAAGCGGTGGCGGGGGAAGCCGGTGGTAACCCTCTGAGGCGAAGGAAATGGTGTAGGAGCTGTAAGCCCCTGGACTTCGACCAGCAGAGGCCTTGTTCCTTCCATGACCACGGTGACTGCGGCCCCTGGGGGACGCTCTGTCTGATCGGAAAGGAAGATAAACGATGGATTCTCGATATCCACTAGCCCCCTGGAGGTCATCTCAAAAAGCCCTATCTCGTTGGTTGAGCCAAAACGATTCTTGACCGCACGCAGGATGCGGTACTGCCGGAAACGCTCGCCCTCAAAATAGAGCACCGTATCCACAATGTGCTCCAGGGTACGCGGCCCTGCCAAGGTGCCGAACTTGGTGACGTGGCCTATGATAAGGGTGGTGACGCCTTCTGATTTAGCCAACCTCTGGAACCGTGCCGCACTCTCTCTTACCTGTCCCACACTTCCTGGTGCTCCATCAAGTGCTGAGGTAGTCATCGTCTGGATAGAATCAACCACCAGAAAGATAGGCCCAAGCTCCTTGACCCTTGTCTCGATGGCTTCGGTCTCGGTCTCCGCAAGGAGATAAAGGTTGTCTACATCAATCCCCAACCGCTGGGCGCGAAGCTTGAGTTGGGCAAGCGACTCCTCGCCCGATCCATAAAGAATCGGGCCTGCCGATGCGAGTCGCCAGGCAAGTTGAAGCGCAAGGGTTGATTTACCGATCCCTGGATCGCCCCCAAGAAGGATTACCGATCCTGGGACAAGCCCACCGCCGAGTACCCTGTCAAACTCAGGATGCGATGTAGGTAGACGAGGCCTCTCCTCCAGCTGGACCTCATTCAGGAGGGTAGGCTTGGCAGCCTGGCTTACTTCGACAGACCATTTGCGTCCTCTCTTGACAGCACGTTCCTCTACGAGGGTGTTCCATTCCCCGCAGGATGGACAACGCCCCATCCAACGAGAGGCCTCATACCCGCAGCTCTGGCAAACAAAGATCGATTCGCGTTTCCTCAAAACACTTTCACTTCAACTTTTAAGTAACGCTCAGGGTTCTCCCGGATGTCCTTGATTAGAATCTTGAGTTCCTCTGTGGCCTCTTTAAGGTTCACATACACCGTATCATCTCCCATCAGCCTTCCCAAAGAACCTTCGCCACGCTGGAGTCTTGTAAGGATAGAATCAAGACTCTGTGCAGAAGAGGCCAGATCGTCTATAGCTTGTCCCATCTTCTCACCGCGATCAACAACAGGTTTAATACCCCGTTTAGCCTCATCAAACAGATCCGTAATCCCCTCTTCAACAGCCGTCTGAATACCTTCCATCTCCACCTCGGATAAGAGACCTTCTATGCGAATAAGCGTTCGCTGCAGGTGTTCAAGAGAGAAGTCATCTATATACATCCCTTTGAACACTATGTTCGTGTCCCTGGCCATGATGTCGGATTCGCCTAAATCCACCTTAATATACTTCTCTCCAGTAAAAAGCGAACGGGTACGCATGGTAATGCGGGAGTCTATTGGGATATCGATGTCTTCTTCGATGTTCAGGGTAAGCATTATATCCTTTTTGCCGATCTCTACATCCGTCACCTTTCCCTTGATTACCCCGGCCACATCAACCGGGTCGCTCATGCGCAGTCCACCTACATCCTTGAGGCGAACCTTTACCTCGTAGGTTTTGCGTAACGACCAGTAATCCTTAAGCCAGTTGATACCGAAGAGCAAGATTAAGAGCCCGAAGAAAAGAAAGAGTCCTGCTGCTATCTCTCGCCTGCGTTCGTTATTCATAAAGTTCCTCCAATCGGGTAGTGCGTCGCGGACGGCTCAGGGTATAGTCCTTTAGAAAGTAGACGTCCTGTCCGGCGCGCCTTGCAAGCCCCATGTCGTGGGTGACGATCAAGGAAGTTACCTCAAGCCGTTCGCTAAGTTCTATGATGAGTTTGGTGATGCGCGTGGCCACCGCCGGGTCAAGAGCGGTGGTGGGTTCGTCGTAGAAGATGTATGCCGGCCCGGCGGCGATAGCACGCGCGATAGCCACAAGTTTCTTCATCCCCCCGGAAAGCTGAGCGGGGTACTTACGTCTTACCTCCCTATCAAGTCCAACCAGAGCGATCTTTTCGTCGATGATCCGGTTGCGTTCTTCCCAGGCAAGTCCTTTGCCGTCCAGGGCAAGAGCGATGTTGTCTGCAACGGAGAGGGAATCCAGGAGTGCTGATCCCTGAAATACATACCCTATCCTCTGTCGAACGCGGGTCAGTTCCTTTTTGAAGCGAGGCTTTGCCATAAGTCTTGTCACATCATCCCCATCTATAAGAACCTTTCCAGAATCGGGAACGAGCAACCCCAGTATGCACTTGAGGAACACGGTTTTACCTGAGCCCGACTTGCCAAGTATGAACACCCTGCGGCCGTCGTGTGCCTCGAAACTAACGTCGGCAAGCACCTTCTGCCGAGAGAAGCCCTTGGAGAGCCCGGAAACCTTTATCATCTGAACACCCAGAAGGCAACGCCAAAATCTATAACCATAATCAGTGCCGCGGCGGTAACCACCGAATAGGTAACCGAACGTCCAACCCCTTCCGCCCCCACGCCGGTCTCAAACCCGTAGTAGGATGAAACAGAACCCATAGTAAGCCCGAACAACAAGGTTTTCAACAGGCCGCCCAGTACGTCATTGAGGATCACGTAGCGCCGCAGACCGAAGACGTAGTCGGCTATCGGAATGTTCAGGATCACCTTGGCGGAAACCGCGGCCGCGACAAGCGAGATGAAATTTCCGTAGATCACCAGTGCGGGAACCACGATCACACCCGCAATTATTATGGGCAGTGCAAGATAGTGAACCGAGTTGATGCCCATGGTTTCCAAAGCGTCTATCTGCTCGGTAACCTTCATGGTGCCTATACGGGCGGTGATGTTCGAACCGACCCTGGCCACAATAAGAAGCGAGATAATCACCGGGGCAAGCTCGATAAGGATCGTACGTCCACCGGTAGCGCCAACGTAGAACTTGGGCAAACCGGCCTCGAGCTGATAGCTAACCATAAGTGCAACAACCATCCCTATGAATACCGCTGTAAATGAAACGACAGGCAGCGACAGAAGCCCGAGATGGTAGACCTGGTCGAGTATGAGTTTAGGCCGACGAAGGACATACCCCATCCCACCGAACGCCCGGAAGGTGAAGATCAGATACCGGCCAAGCTGTCGAATCAATCTAAAGGCTCCTCTGTTACTGAAGGTGCTATCCTCTCAGGTTCTTCTCTCGCTGTGTAGTCTTCAAAACGCATGTATTTATCCAAAAACACCATTCTAAATTCGCCAGTAGGCCCATTTCGTTGTTTTGCAATAATTATTCTAGCTATCTTTGCTTCAGTCACTACTATTTCCTCTCTATCCTCTTCTGTGTCTTCTTCTCTGTGCTTTTCTTCTTTGCTAGTTTGATAGAATCCAGGCCGATATATCAACATAACAAGATCGGCATCTTGCTCAATGGAACCGGACTCTCTGAGATCGGCCAGTTGTGGCCGCTTGTCTTCCCTCATCTCAGGACGCCGGGAAAGCTGCGAGATTGCGACCACAGGGACGTTGAGCTCCTTGGCCAGGGCCTTGAGAACTCTACTGATCTCGGTAATCTCCTGTTGACGGTTGCGCTGACCTGCAAACCCGGCTGATGCGTCCATAAGCTGCATGTAGTCAACGATAAACATCCCTACCTCACCTTCTGCATGAAGCCTTCTCGCCTTGGCCTTAAGCTCCAGTACGGTAAGCGACGCGGAATCGTCTATGAAGATCTGAAGTTCATTAAGTCTCCCCATAGCCTCCGAGATACGTCTATACTCATCCATGCTCAAACGCCCGGAACGCATCTTTGAAAGTCTGACCCCGGCCTCTGAGCAGATGATCCGCTCTGTAAGCATCTCAGTGGTCATCTCTAGACTGAATATACCTACCCTTATGCCCGTATGCCTGGCGGCTTCTACGACTATGTTGGTAGCAAGAGATGACTTACCCATAGAGGGTCTGCCTGCGATGATTACGAGTTCACCTTTCTGGAAACCGGATGTCCATTTATCCAAATCAGTAAAACCTGTCCGTATACCTGTGATGTAACGTCCCTCCTGTTTGGCCATGTCAATATTGCGCATAGCAGGTACAAGAAGGTCCTTGAGCGCCACGAATCCCCGCCGCAGCTTGGACTCCTTGATCTCGAAGATCAGATTCTCAGCCTTATCGAGCATCTCATCCACGGGCTGGCTAGAGTCATAGGCGTCCTGAACGATCCGGGTGGCAATACCTATAAGTCTGCGCTGGACCCACTTCTCATAGACTATGCGAGCATGCTCCTCGACGTGTGCAGGCGCCACTACGTTCTCGGCGAGGGAAGAGAGATACCCCAGCCCTCCTGCATCGGAAAGCTTCTTTTGCCGCTTGAGCTCCTCGATTACAGTTACGAGATCGGCGGTCTCGTTGCGCTCGAAGAGCCCCTGCAGCGCCTCGGCGATAAGCCGGTTCTTACGGTCGTAGAAGCAGGAGGGACGAAGGGTCCCGAACGCCTTGTACATGGCCTCCTGCGAGATAAGCATCGCGGCTAAGACCGCTGCCTCAGCTTCAGACGCGTGGGGTGGGACTCGCAACCCATCTCTTTCTAGTGGTTCAGCCACGGCTCTCCTTCCTTTGCATAAGTTCGGCGGTCACCTCAACCAGCCTTTCCGCCAGCTCTTCCTTGCTCGTTCGTGGGACCTCAATCTCCTCGCCGCCTGAATAGATAATCACAGCCTCGGTTTGTTCTCTACCTATAACCTCAGCCGGATTGGCCACTATCGCGTCGAGCTTCTTTAAGGTAAGTTTTTCAAGCGCCGCAGCCCTCCAGTCTTCCGCGGCTTCAACAGAGAAACCAATACGAACGGTTGATGAATCTGCAAATGCGGACAGAATGTCTGGGGTTTTAGAAAGGGTTAAGGTGAGCTCCCTATCCTTGATTTTATAGCCCGGAGTCTGTTGTGGTCTGTAGTCTGCGATAGCTGCTGCCATGAGCAATACATCGGTAGATGGCATAAGGGATGTAAGCTGTTCAAGCATCTGGGCTGCCGAGTTCACCCTGATGATCTGGACCCCACAGGGCAGTGGCACGCTCACCTGGCCTGCGAGGAGTGTCACATCGGCTCTGGCCCTGGCAAACGCCCTGGCAAGTTCTGCACCCATCCTGCCGGATGATCGGTTGGTAATAACCCTTACCGGATCGAGCTCCTCCTCTGTCCGACCACAGGTAATAACCACCGTTTTACCTCCAAGAATCGGATGTGTTCGGAGCAACCTCTCGGCAGCGAGCACGATTTCTTCAATCTCAGCAAGCCGACCCTTACCGACTATCCCGCATGCAAGCTCGCCCTCGCCAGGTTCAACAAACCCGGCACCGCGCCCCTTGAGTGTGGCTATATTCTCCTGGGTAGCCGGATTCCGCCACATCCCGGTGTTCATGGCCGGTGCAAAAAGCAAGAGCTTCGGGTCTGCCGCCAGAATAAGGCTTGAGAGCAGATCGTCGGCCAGACCATGAGCAGCCTTTGCAATGATGTCCGCGGTTGCAGGGGCTATAAGAACAAGACGGGTGCCTTCAAGAAGCGAGATATGTGAAAGCGCCTCCCGCCTTGCCCACAGGTTATCGTAGACCCCATCGGTGGTCAATGACTCGAATGTAACACGCCCGATGAAATGCTGGGCCGCCTCTGTCAAAACCACAGGTACTCGAAATCCCCTTTCACGAAGCCTGCGAAGGATGAAGGGGGCTTTGTACGCGGCTATTGACCCGGTTACTCCCAACAGAAGTCGCTCGTTCATTCTTCCTTCTCTTCAACCTCTCCACGCAGGGTGCGTGCCAGCCCCAAGCGATATGGGTTTTCTACCACATCAATTCGTCCCTCTGCCACCTCCTCGATCAGGCGGCGTGTTTCCCTCGAGGCCATCGCCAAAAAGTGATACTTGTTTTCGTAACGCTCCCAGATCTTCTCAAGGGAGGTTTCTTGCATCAATCCTCCGTTAGTTTAATCTTTTTAATTCGCGCAGCGCGAGCGCGTTCCGCATCAAGGATAGCCTGAAGCAAAGCGAGGCTTGCAGAAAGCGAATCGTTCACCACCACGTAATCGAACTCCCTAGCCCGTTCGATCTCAGCCTCGGCACGCGCAAGGCGCACCTCGATCGTCTCGCGATCGTCCCGTCCCCTTGCGGTAAGCCTGCGGCGCAGCTCGGAAAGGCTGGGCGGCAGCAAAAAAACGGTAACGCTCTCAGGGTAACGCTCCTTCAGATGAAGCGCTCCATTAATGTCCATATCCAACACAACGTCAAACCCCGCTGCGAGCAGCTCCTGGACCTGGGCTTTAGGAGTGCCGTAGCGATAACCGTAAACCTCCTCCCATTCAAGCAAACCATCCTGCTCGGCCAGGCTCGAAAACTCCTCGTCGCTTACGAAATGGTAGGCCTTGCCGTCTTCTTCCTTACCGCGCCTCGGCCGGGTGGTTGCCGAAACCGAGTAGCGAACCTTGTCATCGCGCCGCACAAGCGAGCGGCACAATGTTGTCTTCCCCGCACCTGAGGGAGCCGAAAGTATAAACAAAAATGGGTTCCTACTCAACATTCTGGACTTGCTCGCGAATCTTTTCTACCTCTTCTTTCATAGCTATAACGAAGTGGGTAATCGCGGTATCGTTCGCCTTAGATCCGATGGTGTTGGTCTCCTTCATCATCTCCTGGGTGATGAAGTTCAGCCTTCGGCCGTTGGATTCCTTGGCCCGAAGTGTCTCCCTAAAGAGTTTTATATGGTTTTCAAGTCGAACGCACTCCTCATGGATATCGAACCGCTCCGAGAAATAGAGAACCTCCTGCAACAACCGGTTGCGGTCAGGTTCAATCTTCATCTCTTCCAGAAGCTCCAGAAGCTTGGCGCGTTTCTTCTTGATTCGTCCAGGGATCCTGCGCTTAACAGCACTCAGATTGCTGTTGATGACTTTAAGGCGTCCTCTTAGATCCTTCTCAAGGTTCCTTCCTTCGGCGCGGCGCATCCTTACCAGATCCTTAATAGCACGATCAACCAAGCGCTTCGTGTATTTCCAGAGCCTGGCCGTCTCCACATCACGAGACTCTTCCTTGATAAGACCGGGGATTCGGAAGAGTAGCTCAGGGGTTATTTCTTCAGATACAGGCACCCGCTTTCGCAATTCCTTTAGAAGATGCAGAAAATCGTCAAGAACTTCCTGGGCAAGAACCAGACGCTTGCCGTTGGATTCTTCAAGGTGGACAGTAACACTCACCGAGCCGCGATTTAGGTTCTCTTTTATCACCTGTTTGATCTTTTCCTCGTAACCTGCCAACTGATCAGGCAGCTTAACACTCACCTCAAGATAGCGGTGATTTAGTGAATGCACCTCCACTGTTAGACGTAATCCCTCCGGTTTGATGGGAGCAACGGCCCTTCCTTGTCCGGTCATGCTGTTGACCATCACAAGGCTCCTTGAAATACGAACGTCACAGGCCCATCATTGACCAGTTCAACCTCCATGTGCGCACCAAAAACACCCTCTTTAACATCTATCCCAGCTGAACGAAGCGTATCAACAAAGACTCCCACAAACTCTCGAGCTCGATCAGGTTCCATCGCCGGATCGAAAGAGGGTCGCAGACCCTTTGCAAGATTGGCGGCAAGGGTAAACTGGGAAACAACAAGAATGCTTCCTCCGACATCTTTAAGTGAAAGATTCATCTTGCCGTCGGCATCGGTGAAGAACCGGTGTCTCGGAAGTCGCTCGGCGAAGCGGACAATCTCTTCGGCGCTGTCCCCTTTCTCCACTCCAAGTAGAACCAAGAGCCCCTTCGAGATCGAAGCCTTTTGGTTTCCATCCACCCTGACCGCTGCCCGGCTTACTCGCTGAACGACCGCCCTCACTCCTCTTCCTTCTTGAGCAAGGACAGCAGTTTGTGCCCGAAAGCCTCAGCAGCACGAGGGCCGGAGGCGGTAACTATCTTTCCTCTGCATACCACGTCTTCTGTCAGGTAGTTGGCTTCTCCGGCCTTCAGTTCGGAAGCGACGGAGGAAAAGCAGGTCGCATCTATGCCTTTCAGTATACCTGCACGTGCAAAGACGACTGGAGCAAGACAGATAGCTCCGAGGATCTTATCGGCCTCTTTGAACTCGCCTGCCAATCGAATCAAGGTGCTGTCGCTCCAGAGCGTCCTGGCACCCGCCCCCCCCACGATCACCAGAGCAACGTAATCGTCGGCATTGGCCTGCGAGATTAAAAGATCAGGCTTCACCTTCGCGCCCAGCATACCCTTCGCAACGCTGGTGTCGGTTGAGGCTATTACGCCGGCAAATCCACCCTCTTCCAGAATCTTCTTGGGAGTGGCAAGTTCCTCATCTCGAAATCCCTGGTGAGCGATCACAAAAAGAACCTTGGATCGAGATTCAGGAAGGCTCACCGATTCGGCCTCACTTGCAGACGGCTTAGATCCGCAGGCCAAAGCCGCCAACACTAAGACCGGCAACAATCTACGCATGAGCTTATCTCCTTTCTTAAGGCTTGTAGTCTAACGGCCGAATCTCAAATATTACTCCGTCATCGTCAGGACAGGCCGCACGGGTAACCTGTTTATTCTTCTCCCAGAAGAACGCCCCGCCGGTCTGAATGGTAAGGATCAAGGGAAAGATGGAGGCGAACGCGGAGGTGCAGATGCCTTCAGGTGTCAGGTCTCCAACAACATATTCATCGCCGACCTTATGAAAACCCTGGTTGCAGCGGCCTGCTGCTACCTTACAGCTGACCTTCTTCATACGTCCTCCTACACGTCAAACACTACGCGTGCCCGCCAGAGATTCCCCTCTTTTCCATAGAGGAAATCCTGGTAGGTCACCGTCTTAACCTCATGCAACAGGTTGTGGCGTCCTAAATCGAGCATCTCGCCGCAGACCACCGCCTCCAACCTGTATTGATCTCCCACTTTTGAAAGCCTCACACCCTCTGCATGATGCACAAGAAAACCTTGCGTTATAACACAATACAACAGTTCACGCAGCCAGTCAAGAAAACGTTCCTCAACGCTTTCGGATCTCGCCTCGATCCTACGCTGCTCGCTCTCGCCTACACTTTCCGGTTCGACTATCTGCGCAAGCAACGCCTCTGCTGCGTTGGCAAAAAGCTCCTCTTCGCTTGCTCCACGGATAAGGAGCTCCAGGTCGCTTGTATGCTCAAGCGCCTCCCAAACTGACTCGTTCACACCTTAAGCGGCGTAGGGAATAGCACCCGATGCTGTTCTGTATTGATGAGGGCGTAGCGGCCTCGGAACATGGGACCCGGATTGACTACAACCGTGGGACCTATACTGTCCTGTCCGGGCGTACCGTGAGCGTGACCGCAGAAACAGAACGCAGGTTGATGCTTCTCTATCACCTCGTTTATTACCTTCGCTCCCACATGATCGTCTATAGCGGGATCAAGGTCAACCCTTGAGATAGGAGGGGTATGAACAAGCAGTACGGTTTGATCAGGATCGGAGCCAAACCCGGAAGATAAATGCTTCTTGAGTGTTTTCCCTTTCAAACAATAAAAGCTCGCGTCCACATCAACCGGTCCAACAGCTCCACCCCAGCCAATAAAGGTGTAGCCCGCTACCTCGAAAGGCTCGGTTTGAACGTTATGCACGTTGGGAAAACCCTTCGCCGTTTCATTAAGCCGGGCGGTTGGAGCATCCAGATGCCCGGGAACGAACACAACCGGCACCCCGAATCCTGTAAGATTGATGAAGAACTCGCGGTAGATCAGCTCATCTATAACGCCATCATGTTCCGATTCCGCCTTGGACTTGCGCGGGGCTTTACCGGTCGAGCGAACCTTTTGCCATTCGGCTTCGCGTTCTGCTGAATCCAAGATATCACCGGCAAAAACAATCAGGTCTAAACGTTGATCCTCCAGTGCCTCCTCAAGAAGAGGCCATACGCGATTTCCTCCATGATAGTCCGCAAACAGAGCGATTTTCATATCAGAGAAGCTTAATCGTGAATCGGGAATTGTCAAGGGAACTGATCACTTGACTCTACCCCATAGAGGTGTAGGATTGTGTATGGATGTCACTCAACTCTTTCCCCGCACCAGAGGCATCATCTACTTCAACCACGCATCCAGCTCTCCACTTGCTGTCCCTACACGCAAGCGTATGAAGGCGTTGATTGATGAACTCAAGCTTGGGGATAAATCGTGGGATTTCTGGAGCACCGAGCTTTCCGAGTTTCGCGGCGAGTCGGCAAAACTTCTTAAAGCCCAGCCTTCCCAGATAGGTTTCATCCCCAACACCTCAATGGGACTTTTAGCTGCCCTTTACTCCATACCATGGCAGGAGGGCGACAACATCGTGTTGATCAAGGACGGCTTCCCTGCAAACATCGTCCCGTGGGAGCAGAATCTGCCGCAGATAGAGAAACATCAGATAGAGATTGAAGACGACAGACCGCTTGAGGATAGGATTCTGGATGCAACCAATGAACATACCCGTGCAGTGGCCATAGACTGGGTTGACTTCTTTACAGGTTACAGGGTTGATCTTAAGAAAGTTGGGGATTTCTGCAACGCTCAAGGCATCTTCCTGGTGGTTGACGGTATCCAGGGTGCGGGTGCTTTAGAGCTTGATCTTTCAAAGCTTCACGTGGACTTCTTTGCCGCCGGGTCTGCCAAATGGCTCCTGGGTCCGGTGGGCGCCGGGATCCTTTATGTGAACGCCAAGACCATGTCTCGGCTGAAGCCCGCGTTTGCGGGATGGATGAGCCTTTCCTGGAAAGACTTCAACATCTTCGACCCCCTGCCTCCTCTCAAACAGGGCGCGGGCCGGTTCGAGCCCGGCTCCTATCCTGGAGTCCCGCTCGTAGGGTTCGTTGAGAATCTGAAGATCCTGAACTCGGTAGGGATAGCAAAGATTAACGAGAGGATCTTCCAGACCCGCAGATTCCTGTTGGAAGGTTTAAAACAGATGGATGCGGAGATTCTCTCACCCTTCAAGGAGGATCACGCCTCAGGCATACTCACCTTCCGGTTTCAAGGTAAGGATTCAAAAGAGCTGTTCGAGGAACTTAGTGATGCCCGCATCATCGTCTCACTGCGCAAAGGTGCTATCAGGCTCTCCCCACACTTCTACAACACTGCCGAGGAGACCGAGAAGGTGCTCAAAGTCATCCGGGATTTCGCCTGAAAAAAATAGGACAAAAGCTGGTCAAAAGTTGGTCAAAAGTGGGTCAAAAGCTGGTCAAAAGTTGGACATTTTGCGGGTCCGATGCCGAATAAGTTGGTCAAAAGCTACCCAAAAGGTGGACAAATAACAGCTCACAGCTGACGGCTGACAGCTGACGGCAGGTGGCGCGACTGCGTCGCGAATGCAAAAGTCAAAATGCAAATTGCAAAGTGTAAAATGATGGGGCGGGAAGCAGACGTCTGGGGTAAAAAAGTCGGCCCGTTTAATTATTCGGGCGGACCTGATACCCTATGGGATAAAAATATCCCAAGGGGCACACTGAGGTCAGCCCCTACGAACTTTGTCGCTAAATCCCCCCTACCCCCCTTGCAGAAGGGGGGCTGCAGAGTTGTCCTCCTTGTTAAGGGGGAATTAAAGGGGGATTCACCCTCACCCGGCTGTCGCCGCCCCCTCCCGTCGAGGGAGGGGGCCACCTCCCCCTTGATGGGGGAGGGTAGGGTGAGGGTGGCGATCCTATGACACTCTGCCCAAGACACTCAGGTGGTTGCCCTGTGTTTCAGATACTGCCATGGGATTGCCACGCAAGGCTTCGCCTTGCTCGCAACGACGAATTGGGGGCGGTCTTGTGTCCGCTGAAAAAACGTAGGGGTCGGTCTTCAGACCGGCCCGAAAAGAGTTATACAGGCTCTAGGTTTTGTGATTATGCGATTGGTTTCCCAAACGTTCCAAGATTATGAGGATAGGCTCTATTAAATGGATGAGTTCTGCGGTTGATATTACAATAGGTTTCCCTTTATTCATGGCTACAGCACCTTGGATATCGGCAAGTGCCGACTTAGCTTTTTGTAATTCTATTGTCATTTCTCCTCCTTTAGACTTTATTCGGGCTGACCTGATACCCTATGGGATAAAAATATCCCAAGGGGCACACTGAGGTCAGCCCATACATACTTAATCCGAAAAAAAACTCCTCCTCCTTGATGGGGGAGGCTGGGAGGAGGTGAGGCGGTTTCCCCTCCCCCTTTGTCCCCCTCCACCGAGGAGGTGGAGATTACTGTTCGGGCGCACCTAAAGGTACGCCCCTACATTCTTGCGGAGCAATCTCATGGCACTGCATTGAGACACAGAGGTGATCGCCAAGGGTATTCGGTTAGTGCTATGGGATCGCCACGGGAGCTAGAAGCTCCCTCGCGATGACGAATTTGAGAGGTCGTTGCCCGCTTTGTCCCCCTACCCTATGGGATGCAGTAAAATTGGCATCCCAAGGGGCACGCTGTCCACCAGGGAGGGAAAGTTACCTGTTGAATGCAGGGCACCAAGATTATCCCTGCTGTGTTCCTTCGGTGCTTTGGCTTCCTGCGGAAGCCTCGCAGTGACGGGCGAGGTTCCCAAAGAAAACGAAGCTTTTGTTTGGGGTGTTTTCGGCTTGACATTGGGCGTGGAATCCGTATCCTCAACCCCAAGGAGGAACATGTGTCAGAGTTACGAGTTCTCGCAGTAAATCCTGGCTCCACTTCAACGAAGATAGCCGTTTATGAGGGAAAGGAAGAACTTTTTTCGGTAAATCTCACGCATCCGGCGGCCCAGATAGCCAAGTACGCAAAGATAATGGATCAGTACGAGTTCCGTCGCGACGTGATACTGGAGACTTTAGCCGAGAAGGGTATTGATACCTCCACACTCTCCGCAGTGGTAGGTAGAGGAGGACTCATGCGCCCGATCCCTGGTGGGACCTACCGGGTGAACGAGGCGATGCTTCGCGATCTTCGCGCCGGCTTGCAGGGCGAGCATGCCTCCAACCTGGGCGGGCTCATCGCTTATGCCGTCGCCGAACCTTTAGGGATCCCGGCGTTCATCGTGGATCCGGTGGTGGTGGACGAACTGGAGCCATTTGCTCGATATACAGGCCGGCCGGAGATAAAACGCCGCAGCATCTTCCATGCCCTGAACCACAAGGCAGCCGCGCGCAAAGCCGCCGCCGAGATGGGCAAGAAATACGAAGAGGTCAACCTTATCGTAGCCCACCTGGGAGGGGGTATCTCCATCGCCGCGCATCGCAAGGGCAAGGTGGTCGACGTCAACAACGCCCTGAACGGAGACGGGCCTATAGCGCCTGAACGTGCAGGCTCCCTGCCTGCCTGGGACCTGGTATGCTTTGTGCTCGACAACAACTACACCAAACAGGACATGAAGAAGCTCCTGGCGGGCAAGGGCGGCGTGGTTGCCTATCTGGGGACAAACGATATGAGGAAGGTGGAAGACAGGATCAAGGCAGGTGACAAAGAGGCAGCCGAGGTTCTGGGAACGGTTGCCTATACCTGCTCCAAGGAGATAGGTGCTCGCGCCGCGGTGCTTTGCGGCAAGGTGGACGCTGTGGTTCTCACCGGTGGGCTTGCCTACGACAAGCAGTTTGTGGATTGGGTCAAAACCCGTGTGAAGTTCATAGCGCCATTAAAGGTCTACCCAGGGGAGAACGAGATGCAGTCCCTGATCGAGGGGGCGCTGCGGGTTCTTGCAGGAGAGGAAGTTGCTCAAGAATACTAAAAAGGACGAACCCAAGGAGGCTTGATGCCTATCAAGAAATTGTCAGAGCTAGTAGAGAAGGTAAAGAGTCTGCCCAAGATGCGGGTGGCGGTGGCGGCTGGGGAAGACCCTCATACCATCGAGGCGGTGGCCCGCGGAGTAACAGAACAGATGATTGATGCCACCCTGACCGGCCACGAAACCCACATCAAAGAGGTAGCCTCTGAGTATAAGATTGACCCTGCTATCTTTAAGATTATTGACACCACGGATGAGAAGGCCGCCGCTCAAAAACCGGTTGAACTGGTCAATACAAGGAAAGCCGACTTCCTGATGAAAGGTCTTATGGACTCAGCCGTCTACATGCGCGCCATACTGGATAAGGAAAAGGGCCTTCTTCCTGCAGGCAAACTCCTTTCACACGTCACCGTTCTCGAGGTGCCTTCATACCACAAGCTTCTTATAACAACAGACGTAGCTGTTCTTATAGCCCCTGATCTCAAACAGAAGATTGCCATGATAGGCTACGCGGTGGATATCGCCCATCGCTTGGGGATAGAGCGTCCCAAGGTGGCTATCCTGGCTGCTGTGGAAAAGGTCAATCCCAAGATGGACGCCACCATCGAAGCGGCGATACTTACCCAGATGAACCGCCGCGGCCAGATAAAAGGATGCATTGTGGACGGCCCACTGGCCATGGACCTTGCGGTTTCAGAAGAGTCAAAACACATCAAGGGCGTGGAAAGCGAGGTGGCTGGCGACGCCGACGTGCTCATCTTCCCGGATATCGAGGCGGGCAACATCTTCTATAAAGCAGTAGCCCACCTGGCAGGCGCCCACCTGGCCGCTATAGTCACCGGAGCAAAGGTGCCTTGTGTTTTAACCTCTCGCGGCGACGATGAGGACTCCAAGTTCTACTCGCTCGCTCTCGCCGCTTTGATGGCCAGGAAAGGAGAGTAAGGTAGATGAAGTTTTTTAGAAGATTTAAGATTCTGGGGACGGGGGCATACTTACCTGAGAAGGTGCTGACGAATGCGGATCTGGAGAAGATAGTTGATACCTCTGACGAGTGGATAAAAACCCGCACCGGCATCGAGAAGCGCCATATAGCTCGAGAGGATGAGGCAACCTCTGATCTCATCATAGAGGCTGCCAAGGAGGCTTTAAGGAACGCTGGGCTTGCCGCATCCGCCCTGGGTGCCATCATTATAGGAACCATCTCGCCGGATACCTTCTTTCCCTCCACCGGTTGCTGGGTGCAGAAAGGACTCGATGTTCCCGGCATCCCTGCGTTTGACGTCTCGGCGGCCTGCTCAGGATTCCTTTACGGGCTTGAGGTAGGCTCTTTAATGCTCTCCTCAATCGCGAAGCCCATCCTTGTTGCAGGCGCAGATATTCTATCAAAGATCACCAACTGGGAGGATCGCGGTACCTGCGTACTCCTGGGTGACGGCGCAGGCGCTGTCATCATAGCTCCTACGGATGAGGATCGCGGGTTTCTTTCTTCCATTTTAGGCGCGGACGGCTCACTGGGGGAACTGCTCATACAGCCGGCCGGAGGCTCGCGCATGCCAGCATCACACGAGACGGTGGATAAGAAATTGCACTTATTGTACATGAAGGGCAACGAGATTTTTAAGTACGCGGTGCGAACCATGGGTGATGCTGCGATCCAGGCGATCAAGCTGGCCGGTGTCGATCCGGATAATATCTCTTTATTCATCCCGCACCAGGCCAACACCCGCATAATCGAGGCCACCTGCAGACGCGCCAAGGTGCCTTTAGATAAAACCCACATCACCATCAGCTGGCACGGCAACATGTCTGCAGGAACCATACCGATAGCCTTCCATGACGCGATCTCAAAAGGACTTATCAAACGCGATGACCTGGTACTTTTTGCCGCATTCGGCGCCGGCTTCACCTGGGGCGCTTCGGTATTGAGGTATTAGAGAAAGACAAATGGCATACCCGTCGGTTGACCAGCTTCAAAAATTACTGGCCAAAGAGGTATTCCATTATGCTAAGGATACAAAGAAGGCTGCTGGTCGTGCCCTAGGCACGTTTGTCGAAATAATCACATTCTACTACTTGAAGTTTTGGGGTTTTGAACGTTACATTGCAATTGAACGGCCTTTACCCGAATACGCAAATGATGATCTTACTCACAACGTCGAATACAGTCTTCACCCTGCTTACGACAAGAAGATGGTTGAATTCAAGGATGACGATCTTCCCTTGACTGCCAAGAAAATAGCTGGACATAAGGAACTTACACCAATAGGAATTCCCGGAGACTCAATTAAAAAGTCGAAGGTATTGCTATCAAAGGATTTAACTCTCCGAAACTCGTGTACGATTTGTGACCTCCGTGACCTTTTTTTGAACGCCTATCTTGATAACTTCTCGCAAGGCATAGCGCGTTGCGCAATATCTTTCTTACACCGTAAGCCTTTTGCCATTTTTGAATGCAAACGTGTGGGCGTTGAAGAAGGTGTAAAAAAAGGGCCACAGACTATAGAAAAAGCGAAACAAGGTGCCTACGTTGCCAGAACCGTCTCGTCTTTACAGAAAATGCGTTATGCCGACGGCAGACTAGGTGGTTTGATTGAGAAGAAAGATGGAACGTTTTGCCTTCAAGAATACTACTCCTTGCTCGCTAAGGTAATTGCATCCAACGATCCAGAGCTTCTAGCCGATTTCATTCTAACGATTGGGGTTGTCAGCAATCACGGCAACTGGTTTACTTCCGAAAACCATAACAAAGAACTGAAAGTCCTGGCTCAGTCTTATGATTGGCTTTTGTTTCTTACCGATGAAGGGATTGCTCAATTCATTGATGACCTTCTGCTGCATCCAAAAAAGGAGTTTTCTCCAGTACGCAACGCTTTACTAGCAAGCTATACTGGAAAGAAAGTGGTCAATAAATTTACAAAGGTCAAGATTGCTTTGTCTGCTGACGCTGAATTACAGTCTTATTTTAGTGTGAATGCGCAAGCCATTGAGGGGTGGTTTATTGTTATCGCACCAGCCCAAAAGAATCTTGCCATGCTAAGAAGTGAGCTGAAAACACTCAAAAGTAAAGACTGGCCGAGGATTCATTCGTGACGGCTGGACGGAAACAAAATACATTGAGTCAGGATTGGGGAACACCGCAAGAATACGTAGATGCCGTCAAACAGGTGTTTGGGGGGGGAATTGAACTAGACCCATGCTCCAATAAGTTTTCAATTGTGCAAGCCAAGACAGAATACCAACTACCTTCACATGATGGTCTCTCTGAATCATGGGATTTCAAGCGCATATACGTCAATCCTCCTTATGGTGCCGACAGAGAAAGGGGTACAACGATAAAGGATTGGCTCCGCAAGTGTGCAGAAGCACACAGGAAATATGAATCAGAAGTGCTTGCTTTAATTCCAGTAGCAACAAACACTTCGCATTGGAAGAACTACATATGGGGACGAGCAGCAGCAGTATGTTTTCTCTACGACACGAGACTTCGGTTCCTGGTAAATGGGGTAAATTGGGGTAAAGGTGCGCCGATGGCCTGCGCTATGATTTACTGGGGTGTGAATTATGATGCTTTTTTTGAAACTTTCATTCGATTCGGAGCGGTTGTTGATATCCGGTCGCTTATAGAAAAGCGAATCGGACAAAAACATACCAAGATGATGCTGCCTTTATGAAGATCAAACCTGATAAGATTAGCGGGATTAACAATAAGATTTTGACGAATGGTGATTTGTCAAAGATGTCATTCAGATTTTTTAACTTTGGTCTGAGCGGACGAAAGTTCTCTCAAACCAGTAACAACTAAGGAGGCTAGATGCTTGAGATCCGCTTCCACGGCCGGGGCGGCCAGGGAACGGTGATTGCTTCAAAAGTGCTGGCGGTCGCCGTGGCCAAGGAAGGAAGATACGTTCAGACCTTCCCGGAGTACGGCGTCGAACGCCGCGGAGCACCGGTGGTCGCCTTCACACGTATCGACACCGAACCAATCTACATCCGATCCAAGATCTATGCGCCCGATCATCTGTTGGTGCTTGACCCAACTTTGATTGCTGCAATCGATGTCACCGAAGGACTCAAATCAGGCGGATGGATCATAATCAACACCGAGAAAAAGGCCGCCGACTTCCCCCAGTTCAAAGACTTCAAGGTGGCTATAGTGGATGCAACCTCTATCGCTCTCAAACACAGAATCGGATCAAAGGCGGCGCCTATTGTCAACAGCGCTATCCTGGGGGCGTTTGCAAAGATCACCGGTTTCGTGGGAATCGAGGCGGTGCGCGAGGCGGTGCATGAACTCTCGCCGGTCAAGAAGGACGAAAACGTGAAGGCGGCCCAGGAGGCCTACGATGTCGCCAAAGCCCCGGAGGAGAAATAATGAGTGAAGAGATCAAATGGGAGAAAGAATCGGACATGCCGTTGATGGCGATGTCGCTTGGCCGCATGACGGTCAACAAGACCGGCTCCTGGCGAAACCTGCGCCCGGTGATTGATAAAGAAAAATGCAACAAGTGCGGCATCTGCTGGAAGTTCTGTCCCGACGTCTCCATCGAGATCGACTCCGAAGACTACCCTGTGGTCATCCTCGATTTCTGCAAGGGATGCGGCATCTGTGCGGTGGAGTGTCCCAAGGACGCAATCGGCATGGTCAAGGAGGCCTGATGCAGAAGGTAATGATGGGCAACCACGCCCTGTCCTGGGGAGCGCTGCTCTCGCGCGCCGAGGTGATTGCCGCCTATCCCATCACCCCGCAGACCGAGGTTGTGGAGCTTCTTTCAAACATGTGCGCGGACGGCTCGCTGAAAGCGGAGTTCATCAAGGTGGAGAGCGAGCACTCGGCAATGGCCGCATCCATGGGTGCATCGGCAGCGGGTGCGCGCACCTTCACCGCAACCTCTGCCCAGGGACTCGCCCTCATGCACGAGGTGCTTCACTGGGCTACGGGCGCACGCTTGCCAATCGTGATGGGCAACATCAACCGGGCCATGGCTCCGCCCTGGACCATCTGGACCGATCAGACCGACTCCATTGCCCAGCGCGATACCGGCTGGATTCAGATATACACCTCATCCATCCAGGAAATCCTTGATTCGGTGATCCAGGCCTACAAGATCGCGGAACAGATCTATCTCCCTGCAATGGTGGTTCTGGACAGCTTCGTGCTCTCTCACACCAACGAGAACTGCGAGGTGCCTGACCAGGACAAGGTGGACGCCTATTTGCCCCGCTTCGAAAACGCCTACCGACTTAATACCGATAAACCTGCTGCATTCGGCGGGCTCACCGGTCCTGACTGGTACTACGAGCTACGCTACAAGATCGAGCGCGACATCCAGAAGGCGCTGCCACTGTTTGAGGAGACCGGCAAGGAGTTCGGAGAGATGTTCGGCCGCTACTACGGCCTGGTCGAGACCTACAAGCTGGACGACGCGGATATTGTTCTCGTCACCTCTGCATCCATCGCGTCAACGGCAAGACCGGTGATCGACCAGATGCGCTCCGAAGGTCACAAGGTAGGACTTATAAGGATTCGCGTGTTCCGTCCCTTCCCGTCAGAGCTTCTGCGCAAGCTGCTTTCCGGTCGCAAGAAGGTGCTGGTCGTAGACCGTAACATAAGCTTCGGCATGTCAGGCGCGTTCTACGCCGAGGTCAAGGCGGCGCTCTACAACGTTAAGGGTAGACCTCCGATGTGGGGCTACATCGCCGGACTTGGCGGACGCGACGTTCCTGTGGATGTGATCAAGGGGATGATTGAACAGACCATGAAGGAGGATCATCCCACCCAAGACATCATCTGGATAGGAGTGAAGAGATGAGATACACGATACCCGAACAGGAGATAATGTGTGCAGGCCACAAGGCGTGCCAGGGATGCGGTGCTGCTAATGCCATGCGCTTTGCACTCAAGGCCCTTGGACCAAAGACGATGCTCACCTTACCTGCATGCTGCTGGTCGGTGATAGACGGCCCCTTCCCCTACTCCTCAGTGGGTGTTCCTCTTTTCCATACGGCCTTTGAGACCGCTGCAGCTGTCGCGTCGGGCATCCGGGCCGGGCTTGATATGCGCGGCGATACCGAGACCAACGTGGTCGCCTGGGCAGGAGACGGCGGAACCTTTGACATTGGCATCCAGGCCCTTTCAGGAACGGTGGAACGCAACGACAACGTCATCTACGTCTGCTACGACAACGAGGCCTACATGAACACAGGTGTGCAGCGCTCCTCGGCCACGCCCTGGGGCGCGGTAACGTCCACCACCCCACCGCGCCACTTCAAGCAGGAGCGCAAGAAGGACATGATGGCCATCATGGCCGCGCACGGCATACCCTACACCGCGTCGGCATCGGTAGCCTACGCAGAGGACCTCATCCGCAAGGTTAACAAAGCCAAACAGATCACGGGTTCCAAGTTCCTACATATCATCGCGCCCTGCCCCCCAGGCTGGAGAAGCTCCCCTGAGATCACCATCCAGCTTGCAAGGTTGGTTGTTCAGACCCACATGTTTCCCCTCTATGAGATATACGAAGGCCGCTACTACAAGCTTTCGATGGATCCAAAGAAGAAGCCCATCACTGAGTACCTGAAACCGCAAGGGCGTTTCCGCCATCTGACTGAAGAGCAAGTAGCCGAGATAGACCGGCAGGTTGACGAACGCTACGCCTGGCTAAAGGAGCAGGCCGAGCGCTCCAAGCCGTGGTTTGAGGCGAAGAAGGAAAAGAAAGACTGATTAAATCCTCCTTTTGGCCTCCGGCCAAAAGATCGGAAGAAGACAATTAGGGGCAGCAATGCTGCCCCCTTCTTTTTATTCTCCCATCTTGCGCCATCTACGATGGCGACGCCGCAGGTGAAAAGGATGCCGAGTTCGTTTTACAGACTTGACAAAGCATGAAACTGAGTTATAATTACTCCTTAATTGAAACATGACAACCTCCCTGGAAAGGCCCCTTCCCGGGGCCTTTCTTTGTATATCGCCCCGATGCCGACCGCCACCTCAAGACAAGCCCCCCGCGACGAAGCGGATATCATAATCACTTTCATCAGTTAAATATATTGAGTTAGTCGAATCTGCGAAATACGTTGGGGGGTTCTATTAAGGTTGCAACGATCCTTAGACGCTCATCCACGCCAGTCCCTTCCCACCAAGGGAGCAGAAATTATTTTCCAAATCTTTGTTCCGAAAGAACAAAAGGAGGATATAATTCGGGGTCCCCGCGACGGCGCAGCCGATGCAGTCACTTCGTGGGGTGATTAAAACGCTTGACAGGCTTTACACGTCGTATACAATAGATTATGCCACAGAGAGGACGCGTATGGGCCGAGATAGATATCGACGCCCTCGTGCATAACTACCGTCTTATCCGGGAGACGGTGGGCGAGGCCAAGGTGCTTGCCGCGGTCAAGGCCGAGGCGTACGGTCACGGCGGGCGCGAGGTAGCAAGGGTGCTTGAAAACCTTGGGGTCGAGTACTTCGGTGTGGCAAGCACCGAGGAGGCGATTGACCTCAGAACCAACGGCCAGATAAGGCGACCGATACTTGTGCTCTCCCCTGTCCCCTACCGTGAGATAGGGGCCATCTTCGACTACACCCTGACTCCCACTGTCACAGAAGAGGGTTTCGCCAAAGCTCTGGCCCAGGAGGCCAACCGCAGGGGCAAAATTCTGGGTGTGCACGTAGAGGTAGATACGGGTATGGGCCGCACCGGCGTCAGTCCGAAAGAGGCGCCCGCACTCATCTCGCTTGTCATCAACAAACCCGGCCTGCGGCTTGAGGGTGTCTTCACCCACTTCCCTGCAGCTGAGACTGATAAGGAGTTTACAGAAAAACAGGTCTCGATCTTCGATCAACTTATCGCACGGCTGCGCAGCGAAGGAATCGAGGTGCCTGCGCTGCATTCGGCGAACTCTGCGGCTATCTTCAAATACCCTCAGGCTCGCTATGACATTGTAAGGCCTGGCCTTGCGCTTTACGGAATCGAGCCTGAAGGAATGGAGGCTTCCCTTGACCTTGCGCCGGTGCTGACACTTCGGACGCGGATCGTGAACCTTCGGCGTCTTCCCAAAGGCGCAAGCATAAGCTACGGCAGAACGTATGTTCTGGAGCACGAGACCCTTGTGGCGACGGTTTCGGTTGGCTACGGCGACGGCTACCCACGGGCGCTGTCAAACAAAGGCGAGGTGCTTTATGGCGGCAAACGCTACCCGATCATCGGCACGGTATGCATGGACCTCATGATGCTGGATCTCTCAAAGGCTTCGGGTGCAAAGATTGGTGAGGAGGTAACGTTGATCGGTCGGGACGGCAAAGCGCTCCTTACGGCAGACGAGGTCGCCGGCTGGGCTTGCACCATCCCTTACGAGATAACCACGCGCATAAGCCCAAGAGTGCCCCGCATCTATAGAACCTCTAAACGCATCCTTGGAGCACGCACGCTCCTTGGATCAACCACAGGCTTATGAACGAAGAAATGAAAAACGAGGAGCAGAAAAACTCCACAGAAAAAAAGAAAGAATATAAGCCGCCCCGTTTTCTGGAGCTGGTGCTCTCGGTGGCTGCTGGTGCGCTGCAGGCCCTGGAGTTGGGGGTACCGGACAAGGAGGGCAAGAAAGAAAAACCCAACCTGGAGCTTGCCCGCTACTCGATAGACATGCTGGAGCTTCTGAGGAACAAAACCAATGGCAACCTGGAGGAGGAGGAGGAAAGATTCATGCAAGAGATGCTGCATCAGTTAAGATTGAGATACGTGGAGGCCGCCAAACAATCGAAGGAGGCGAAATGAATGCAGATCATTCCGGGGAAGTTAGGACCCTGAAAAAAATCTTTGATCAGAATAATCCGGCCGCCTACTGGATCTTGTGGGGGCTGGCAAAGAAGTTATCACAACGTTTGCGTGAAACAGACCAGCGGCTCAAGGCCATACTGGCCCTGATCCGCCGATTCTAGGAGGTAGTTGTATGCAACAGCAAGAAAAACCAAGAGCACAGCAAGCCAAAGAGGTGCGCTACGACTCCTCTGGCAAGAAGATAGTAACCCGGACGCGCAGCAGGGAAACCGAAAGTGCAATCCTTGCCATCAACGACAAGCTGGATCAACTCGTGGGCATTCTTTCATCCACCCTTCCGACCAGACTTGGTGCGGAACTGCGTGAAGCCGTTGGAGGGGGCCAAGAACTCCAGCGTTTGATAGAGGTTGTATCCAAAGAGCTTCCTGACCGTATCAAGAAGGACTCGGACCAGATCGTATTCGAGAAGGCGGAGATGCTTTCGATAGTGATCTCCACAAGCATCCAGCATCTTAACGATGCGTTTAAGTCCTACCAGGAGTCCATCCTTCAAGCCCTGGAAAGTCTGGCTCAATCACACGAGAAAACCAGCGAAGCACTAATCAAGATCAACCCCTTGCTTGCACAGCTACATGCAACCATCGCGGGGCGCGAAAAAACCCAATCTCCTCCAACCCAGTCTTCGCCAACCCCTGAGAAACCTTCAGAACCTGCTCCCAGCGCCATGACTCAAAAAGAAACCCCACCCTCCTCACCGCCAACGTCCTTTGGGGAACCGGAAGAAAAACCCCCCGAAGAAGAGAAATCGGATCTTCCCGGATGGCTGCAAGCAAAACGGGACGATTTGGACTCCTCTTCTGAGCCAAAAACGCCGGACTCGCCCAGCGGGGTAAGTTAGTTAAGTGCGTATCTACACCCTTGGGACCGAAAACCGATCCGAACCGGAAATCGCAAAGATCCTTTCCAAGTATCAGATTCAGGTCTTGGCAGACATCCGCCGTTCTGCCGCCTCTCCCATCAAACATTTAAGGCGAGAAAACATCCAGAATATCTGCAAAAACAACAAGGTTGAGTACATATACCTGGGCAACGAACTAGGATCTGAACGTGAGACCGGGAGAGTGAATAACCTGGACCCAGCGCTATACGAACGGGGGATCGCCATCCTTAAACGCCTGGCGCGTACCCGGGGGCTTTTGATACTGTGTTCCGAACACACACCCGAAAAGTGCAACCGACGTTTGATTGCCGCCGAACTGGCAAAGGACGGTGCCGAGGTGTTCCATCTCCTGGAACTGGAGAAGCTCTGGAGACCAACGAGGAAGAAAGCCGGTGTTTACGGTAAACGTCCCTCAAAGCGAAAACGCTCCCGAGAGGATAGGGGACGAAAAGACCACAGACGAGGCAGATCAAAATCTTCAGAACCCGGCAAAGAACGCCCCGTCCTCAAGAAGAAAACCTCCCGGTCCAAGATGGACAAGATTTCCTAACTCCCTCGCAAATCTTAGGTTACATCATATAGACAATATTGATTTTGAAGGACCCGATGCAATCGAGGCCTTTTTGAGGTCTAAAGGATGAAGCGATTACTATTAGTAAATCCATGGATACACGACTTCGCCGCGTTTGACTTCTGGCTCAAGCCTCTCGGTCTTCTGAGAATTGCCGGTGCATTAAGAGAGGCGGGGGCAGAGGTGCATCTTCTTGATCTACTTGACCGCAACCATCCCTGGCTGCATGAACGCACCAAGACCGACGAGTGGGGACGCGGCAAGTTCTTCGCCGAGGAGATCGATAGACCGGGGATAGTTGAAAACGTCCCTCGTAAGTTCAGAAGATACGGGTTGCCCAAGGGAATACTCGATGAGAAGTTATCCGAACTTCCCGATGCGGACGCCGTTCTCGTGACTTCGAGTATGACCTACTGGTACACCGGGGTCAGAGAAACAATCGAGGTCCTTCACAAGAGATACTATGGGGTGCCGATAATACTTGGCGGAATCTATGCAATGCTTCTGCCTGAACACGCACGGAAGAACTCAGAGGCGGATGTAGTCCTTAAAGGGGGCCTTGCAGAGATCAAAGAGAGGCTCGAGAAGCTCGTTGGTCTTAATCTGCTCGAAGAAACGCCCTTTCCTGCCTGGGACCTCTATTCGAAACTCGACTACGCGGTGACGACGATCTCGCGCGGCTGCCCGTTCCGCTGCACCTACTGCGCATCGCATCGGCTTGAATCCCACTACCTTCCCAGCAAGTTGAAGGATATCACTGTGGAGTTAAAGTACCTTGCCGATCTCAAGATACGAAGAATCGCCTTCTACGACGACGCCATGCTCTTTCATCCGCAATTTGACGAGATAATGCGGAAGATAATCAAGATGGATGCGGCTCTAGAACTCCATACTCCCAACGGGCTGCACGTGAACCAAATAACGCCTAAAAGGGCGAGATTGATGAAGCAGGCCGGATTCCGCTCATTATACCTGAGCCTTGAGACGGTAGACGAGCGACTTCTAAAAATTACCGGGGCCAAGGTCTCGCCGGATGCGTTCAAACAAGCGGTTAGAGTGCTTAAGGATGCAGGTTTTAGTGACGAACTTCACGCCTACGTTTTATTCGGTCTGCCGAGCCAGACTGGGGAGAGTGTCAAAAGAACCCTCGATCTTGCACTCTCCCTAGACGTTAAGCCTCATCTTGCCGAGTTCTCTCCTGTTCCTGGAACCCTTGAGTTCAAACGAAGCGGCCTTGATGATAACGCTGACCCATTGCTTACCAACAACACGGCATGGTGCAATCAGGGAAAGCTCAGGGATTCGTGGGAAAGATTAAAGGATTATCTCAAGGAAAAGATTGAAGAATCGGCTTGAGCGAAAAGTCTAGGCCTCTGCCACCATCTTCACGAAACCTTCCCCCTCGAGTCTAAGCCGTTCGGTAATCCTGAACCCGAGCTTCTCGAATGCCCTTATCGCCCTCTTGTTATCGGCAGCGGTGAAAAGATAGAAAAGCTCCAGATCAAAGCGTTTTGCCGCCTCGACGAGAACGAGCCTCGCCGCCTCGCTGCCGTATCCCCTGCCCCAGTAGGCGGGATCAAAGAGAACGATGGAGAACTCTGCCTTCCGCTTCAGCCTGTCTATATCGGTAAGGCTCACCTCACCTATCAGCTTGCCTTCCAGGGTGTGAATCCACAACCGCCACTCCTTGGAAGATCGCTCCTGCTCTTCAAAACGCAACCTTACCTCCTCAAAGCCGGGTTCTTTCGGCCAGACATCTGCCCATCGGAGCACATCGGCCTGAAACCGCTTGGCGTAGAACTCACGCAGGAGCCGGGGATCGCGTGCACGCAGCACAACCGACTTCCCTCGCATGGGAGTGAAGTTCACATCAGGCTTCATTAGATTAATTCTCTTCAATATCTCAGAAACGTCAAGGTATTTGGGGGATATCTGCGTCAACTTGACGACCTGGGCTTCTTTTCTATGATAAAAAGCGCTATCCATATGCAAAAGCCAAGGGAAAGCGGAGGGATAAAAACCATCCATAAGGATCATACCCTGACCAGAAATATCTAGACCAGGGACTTGACACCATCGGTGATTTGTATATACTAAAGCCGCTAGGAGGAGGCGCAATGAGTTATGCTTACTGTCAAAGCTGTGCCCGGGTCATTCATAACCCAAGAGACCTCGGCACAGAAGCGGACGGTTCCTTAAATCATGATTTCTGCAGAAGGTGTTACGCAGAGGGTTGTTTTACTGAACCCAGACTCACACGCCGGCAGATAATCTCAAGGATCGTCCCTTTATGGATGAAAGAAAATAACCTGACCTATCGTGAGGCGTTGGTTGACGTCAACCATTTCATCTCCGGGCTGCGTCGCTGGCAGACCCACAAGACGTGGACGTGATCTAGGAACACAACCATCTGGATACGTCTTCCTGGGTTGACACGTCTCCAACTTCCGCTATGATACCAAGTGTCAAAGGCTTCATGGCTCACGCAAAACATCTAACCAAAGGAGGAGATCATGCAGATGCCTGAAGGAGTGATATGTCAGAGTTGCTTGATGCCGATGACTAAACCCGAGCACTTCGGCACCGAGGCAGACGCCTCTCAAAGCAAAGAATACTGCACCCACTGTTACCAGAAGGGGCAGTTCACCAATCCTGAGATGAGCATGGAAGATATGGTCGCATACCTCGCTCCCAACTGGGGAGAATGGACCCAAAGGCCTGATCTGACCGCTGAGCAGGCAAAGCCTGAGATCAGCGGAATGCTTTCAAACCTTAAGCGCTGGAAAGCGTAAGGAGGAGTGATGTCCAAGATAGTTCACATCGAGATCCCGGCGCCGGATCTCGAGAAGGCAGCCGAGTTCTACTCTAAGGTATTCGGCTGGAAGGTTGAGATGACACCTGAGATGGACTACGCTATGTGGTCTGCGGGTGAAGATGCGGTAGGCGGCGGGTTCAGCAAACAAGCCAAGCCCTCCACCGAGGGTGCCCTCCTGCATATCGGAGTGGATGACATCGAGGCCAAGCTTGTCGAGATCGAGGCAGCGGGCGGAAAGATAGTCGCCCCCAAGACCAAGATCTCGGACGAGTGGGGCTACTACGCCGAGTTCCTGGACGTCTTCGGCAACAAGCTCGGCCTGTGGTCCAAGAAGTAACCAGTAACACACCGTAACACACCTACATAGGATTCGTTCAGTAAATTTAAGGGGTGCCTTAAAGCACCCCTTATTGTTATTCTTGAAGATCTCTTATCTCGCCAGGATAGCCTTTACGGTAACCGATTCATTGCCTGCGACAAGTCTTGCAAAGTAGACCCCTGCAGATACCTTGTTAGCATTCCATGTAAATGTGGACTGCGACGAGTTCAGCGCGAATGTTTCAACTGCCCGGCCATCAACCGAGTAGAAGGTTAGCCTACCTTGCATACTGGCGGGAAGGCTGTAGTTGAGTGTAGGGGTTGCCGAAAGGTTTCCGACTATTTCCAGAGTGAGAGAGGAAACCGTTGGGATTTCTGCTACCGCCGGGATGTCGTCCTGCTCGTACTTGATGGTACGGAAATCGTAATCACTGCCGTCGTAGTAAAGCCCTGTCACGTAAAGGTAATGTGAACCATCCACCGCTATACCTTGAGCCATGTCATCATCACCTGAGTCAAAATCCTTCTCCCAGCTGAAGGTGCCTTCTTTGTCATAGCGAACAGTAAGAAAATCAACATCAACGCCATTATCGCGGCCACCTGTAACATACACGAAGTATTCATCAACCGCTACGCCGCGGGCTTCCTCATGCTCACTACCTCCATACCTTTTCTTCCACTGGAAGTTGCCGTCCGTATCATACTTGACAGTAAAGAAATCGTAGTCACCGCCGCTGTTCCTAGAGCGGCCTGTAACGTATAGGTTCGCATCAGCATCTACCGCTATACGGTAGGCTTCGTCGTTGTAGTTCTCGTCACGTGCATCGCTCCACTGGAAGTTGCCGTCCGTATCGTACTTGATGGTGAGATAATCGTCGTCCGTACCGTTGTTTGTGTAACCTGCCACGTAGACGTTACCTGCAGCATCCACTGCCACGTCTTGACCAATTGATCCGTTACCGAACTCGTCGTAAGGGTGGGACCACTGGAGGTTACCGCCTGAATCATACTTGATGGTACGGAAACCCACACCACCGACATCGGAGCCGCCTGTTACGTAGACGTTACCCAAAGCATCCACGGCTACGCCAGAGGCAATGTCAGTAGAAAGGCCGTCCCAGGACTCTCTCCAAACCTGATTACCGTCACGATCGTATTTGATAAGAAGATAATCCCAATTGCTGCCGTTCCAGGCCCAACCTGCCACATATACGTTGCCTGAGGCGTCCACATCTACGTCCCAGCCGAGATCAATGTCGTCCTCGTCGAAGAGCTTGTTCCATACGACGTTGCCGTCAGTATCATACTTGATAGTGCGGCAAGCAGCAGTGCCTATATCTCCATAGTAACCTGTGACATAGGCGTTGCCCGCAGCATCAGCCGCTATGGCCAAGGGCTGGTCATTGCCGCCTGACTCGTAGGGTTGGTTCCAAACCTCAGTCGGCGGTCCGGCAAAGGCAACGGTCACCATTGCGCAGGCTGTTACGGTGAACACTAGGAACGCTTTTTTCATACCGTCCTCCTTGGTTGGTTTGGTGACTTGATAGTTGCTATCAAGCCGCCTTTTACGGTCAATTCCAGTATGTTTATAATACAGCGTTTCTATGGGATGTCAAGGTATCTCCAAGCAGAGGAGTCAACTGCTTAGGTTTAGCTTTTTGATACTTGTGAGTTCTCCCAGTACGTCAAACACCTGAGGTTGAATCATTGCTACTTGACGCTGAGCTCGCCCCGTGTAGAATAAACTATGAGCGACGAAGCTACCACGTGTCCCAAGTGCGGCTCAGATGAGCTAGTGGACTGGGGGACAAACCTCAGGATGTGCCGGCGATGCCATGAGGTATTCCTCCTCACACAAGAGGAAATCGAGGATAAAGAAGAAAGCCTTCAAACCGCCTCAGAGCGCGCCGAAAGATTCCTTGAGTCCTTACGCGCAGACCGTGAAAAAGCAAAGAAAGGATACGAAACAGAGAAGGAGCTCACCTCGGTCTCGGACGAAGAACTGGAGAAAAGGTTAGAAACCCCTTCAGAGCCTTCCACCCAGACAGAGACACTCCAAGAAGTAACGGTAGAACCTGAGGCGAGCGCTACTCATGAGTTCGAGGAGTTCTACGCAAACCTGAAGGTAGAACAAGCAAGACAAGCGGAAACGCACGCGGCAAAGCCCGAAATCCAGGTGCAAAAAAAGAAATCGTCTGCCAGAAAAGCGATAGTCTGGGTTGTCGTCGCCGTACTCATCTGGCTTGTTCTAGTAATCATCTGCAGCCTCCGGTAAGGTTATGAAAGAAAATTCCCAAGAAAAACAGAAGAAATCTCGAAGGAACACTTGGCTTGCAGTACTTGTATTCATTCTTCTTATAGTGGTGATAGGAATAATATTTGCGCTTATCGATCTCATCTTCTCGTTCTGACCATACCCTCAAAGGCAAGCTTGACAACGAGGCTTGGAGGAATAAGATAGGGGTATGAATCGTAAGCGCTTCGTGCCAGATGGACCAAAAGCGAAGCGGCCTACCTTTATCACCCTTCTGCTACTTGCAATGGCGTGTGTGGCATTTGGACAGTCCTATGTACACCGTCCGGATGCAAGTGTTGCCATCCATGGCTCTTACGGGGTCGGCCTGCACCTGGCTCCTGGGGGTGGATTGCTTGCAGGATTAAGTGTCGGGTTCTTCGACCGCTTCCAGATCGGGCTTTCGTACGGAGGCGGAAACATCATCGGTTCGGGTCCGATCGAGTGGTATGACTTGCCTCCTGGAGTGCAGGCCAAGGTTGCCATCCTTGATGAGGCAAGCTTCCCACTTTCACTCGCTGTCGGGTTCGACTCCCAGGACCCGGTTGGCTCGATCGAGGTAAATCAGGCCGGGTTCTACCTCGTTGCAGGGAAGCTGATACCTGCAGGATGGGTAGCGTTTGATCTGGGCCTTGGAGCGGGCTACGATCTACTGGACGAGCACGCCTTTCATCTTTATGCTGTGAGTGGAGTCAGGTTGGGCTATGCATTCAGCATTACTCCTGAGTTAACCGTGTATCCCCAAAGGCAAGCGGATGTCCTGAATCTTGGATTATCTTTTAAGTGGGAGATCTACGAGGGAACCGGGGCAGGGTTTCTACTTGCAGACATCTTAACCGGCCCGGTCGAGGGCTGGACTAGAAGCGTACGGTTTCAAATCACCCAGGAGTTCTGATGGGAGAAGCATGAAAAAGGCACCTATCCCCGAAGACGACATCGAACGCATTCTTAAAAGTTATGAGTTAGCTTCTCATGGGAAGAAACAACATGTTCTTACACGATGGGGAAAAATTTTTGGCATACTACCTATGTCTCTGTACAACCGAATCCAAAAGTACAAAAAAGAGAAGATGCATAAGATTTACATAGATCCCCAAAAACTGAGTAGCATGATAAACGTAGTGGTCTTCTATAGGACAATGAAAATCATGCCTTGGTTCTCAAAGAAAAAACCCACATGGAAAAAAGTAATCCAACTTGCAGAAGAGCATGACTTGATAGCAAAAGATTCAGTGAGGGTAAAAGAGTTGATGCGTTTTATTAGAAAATATAATTTAATCCCTGAACATCGAGTAACACGAGGTGTCCAGCGACACAAAAGTAATTCTGTGACCTCACATGGAGGATTTAATGAGTAGCCACGAGGAATTGATCAATAAACTGAAAGAAGGCGGTGTTGAGTTTGTGGACCTAAAGCTCTCCGATCTTTCGGGGAGATTGCATCACATCACCTTTCCATTAGCAAGACTCCAGACGGCTCTTGCCCAGGGGGTGGGCTTCGACGGCTCCTCACTCGGCGGCTTCCGTGACGTTGCCGAATCCGACCTCGTAGTGAAACCGGACACCTCACACCTTTTCATAGATCCATTCTACGAGCGACCCACTGCAAGCTTGTATGGCGACATCTATGAGCCTGACGGCCAGACGCCCTTTTCCGCCTGTCCCCGGAACATACTCAGAATGGTGGTAGAGTTCATACGAAAAGAGGGGCTCGCAGACCGCATCTTCGTGTTGCCTGAGTTTGAGTTCTATCTGTTTGACGAGGCTGAGTTCTACCTGGAAACCAGCGCCTCGGGTTATCTTGTCTCCTCGTGCGAGGCAGAGCCACCTTCGGGACTGCAGAACGCCTACCACATCACGCCTCCCACGGATGCCTTTGCCAATCTACGCAGCGAGATGGTACGAGTCATACAGGAAGCAGGGATAGAGGTGAAGTATCATCACCACGAGGTGGGACGCTACGCTCAGGCAGAGATAGAAACGGCTTTGCTTGATATTACTCGGGCAGGGGATGCGATTCAAACCGTCAAATATCTTATCAAGAACGCTGCTCGAGCCGGGGGGATATACGCCACCTTCATGCCCAAACCCCTTGCAAATGAAGCTGGCAGCGGCATGCACATCCACATCCAGCTGTGGAAGGACAACCGCAACGTATTCTCATCAGAGAAAGACGAAAACGAGCTTTCCGAGACTGCACTCATGTTCCTGGGCGGCATAATCAAACATTCAAGGGCCTTGTGTGCCTTCAGTAATCCGACCACCAACTCCTATCGTCGCTTGAGAGGCGGAATCGAGGCACCATCGAGGGTGTTCCACTCACGTGCCAACCGCAAGGCCGCTCTCCGGGTACCAGGATACGTGAGGGGAACAAAGGATCTGCGCTTCGAGTATCGGGTGCCCGACGCAACCTCGAATCCCTACCTTGCTCTTGCAGGAATCCTTCTGGCAGGGCTTGATGGGGTCCGTAAGGCCCTCAATCCCGGCGAACTGGTCGAAGATCAACCCGAAGCCGACGACGATCGGTTCCCGCGGCTGCCAGCAAGCCTTACAGAAGCACTTGGGGCACTCAACGCAGATGCCTACTTCCTCGCCGAGCAAGGCTTATTCCCAAAAGAGTTAATCCATAAATGGATCAAAACAAAGGAGAAAGAGATAGAAGAAATCGAGTCCTATCCTACTCCCGCTGAGTTCGTAAAGTATTTCGCGCTTTGAGAGGCGCGAAAAAGAAAAACTAGGAGGAAACATGGCGGTGAGAGTAGCCATCAATGGCTTTGGTAGAATAGGACGTCTGTTCTTCCGATCGGCTTTCAGGGACAAAGGGCTCGAGTTCGTGGCGGTCAACGATATCACCGATGCCAAGACATTGGCGCATCTTTTGAAGTATGACTCGGTCCACCGCGGCGAACGCCTGGATGTAGTTCCCGAAGGTGATGGATTCTCCATCGAGGGACGAGATGTAAAGGTGCTTGCAGAAAAGGACCCGGCCGCCCTGCCCTGGAAGGAGCTGGGTGTGGACATCGTGGTCGAATCAACCGGGCTGTTCCGGACATACGAGAAGGCCTCTGCCCACCTTGAGGCCGGTGCGAAGAAGGTTGTGATCTCGGCCCCGGCCAAGGGCGAGCATCCGGTGCCAACGTTGGTGATGGGTATCAACCATGAAACCTACAAGCCAGCCGAGCATCACATTGTATCCAACGCAAGCTGCACCACCAATTGTCTGGCCCCTGTGGTGAAGGTGCTTGACGAGGGATTCGGCATCGAGAAGGGCTATATGACCACCATCCACGCCTACACCGCTGACCAGCGCATCCTCGATGCGCCGCACAGGGATTTAAGGAGAGCAAGAGCCGCTGCACTCTCCATGATTCCCACAACCACCGGTGCAGCCAAGGCGATCATCAAGGTGATGCCGCATCTTAAGGGCAAGCTATCCGCAATATCCATTCGTGTTCCTACCCCTAACGTCTCGATCGTTGACTTCGCCGCAGTAGTAAGTAAAACCACGACCATCCAGGAGGTTAACTCTGCCTTCAAGAAATCCGCCGATGGGAATCTCAAAGGAATCCTCGAATACTCGAGTGAACCCCTGGTCTCGGTCGATTTTACAACCAACCCTGCCTCAGCAATCTTCGACGCCCCGCTCACCTCTGTAGTGGGGGGTAACCTCGTCAAGGTCTTTGCCTGGTACGACAACGAGTGGGGTTATGCGAACCGGATAAGGGACCTGGTTCTCTACATGGGGGGGCGGCTATGATCCTGCGAAGCGTTTCAGAACTGCCCATAAAACAAGGCGACAGGGTTCTGGTTCGTGTTGACTACAACATCCCGGTCAACCCCGAAGGCCTGATTACCGATGACGCCCGTATCAAGGGAACGCTTGATACTTTGGGCTACCTGCTTGAACGCGGGGCCGTGCCAATCATCCTCTCGCACTGGGGCAGGCCGCAGGGAGGTCCCCAGCCTGACATGAGCTTGGCACGCGTCCTGCCAGAGCTCCAGACCCTTCTTAACCACCCGGTTAACTTCCTTTCCGAATCCTTAAATGACGTAACAAAAGCAAGCATCGATGCAGCTCACCCTGCTGAGATATTCCTGTTGGAAAATCTTCGCTTCCATCCCGGTGAGAGAAAAAATGATCCCCAGTTTGCCAAGAAATTGGCCTCCTACGGTTCGTATTACGTAAACGACGCCTTCCCGGTGTCACATCGCGAACAGGCAAGTGTCTCACTTCTGCCTACACTCTTTGCCGACCCGGCTGCTGGATTCTCGCTGATAAGAGAGGTGGAGTACTTCAGCCGCTTGATACACGCACCGGCGAGGCCCTACGTCGTAATCATAGGCGGTAAGAAGATCCAGGATAAGGTTTGCTCGCTGCGTTTCCTTCTGGATAAGGTGGATGAGGTTCTTGTCGGCGGCGGCTCATCCTACACCGTCCAGGTCACACGAGGTCTGCCCATGGGACTCTCCATAGTTGACGAGGATCTGGTGGATGAGATAGACGACATCGCCGACTCGCCCAAGGTCAAGCTGCCTATAGACTACATCGCAGCTCCAACCTATGCTGAGCCGAAGAAGAAAAAGGTGGTCAGGGCTGATGCCTTCCCTGACGATCTCGAGGGCTTTGACATCGGACCCGAGACTCGGAAGGCTTTTGCCTCCTCGATCTCACGGGCCAAGACGGTGCTTTGGTTTGGGCCTCTTGGGGCCTATGAAGAGCGGGCCTTTGCCGAGGGTTCGCTTGAGGTGGCGAAAGCAGTGGTTGCCGCAACCGAGCGGGGTGCTACTACGGTTACCGGTGGTGGGGACTCACTGGCCATGCTGCGAGCCTTCGACTTTAAGGATAAGTTAACCCACGTATCCATCGGCGGGGGCGCATGCCTTAAGTTCCTGGAAGGCAACAAGCTGCCGGGCATCGTGCCGCTGATCAAAGAACGCTAGGATTGTAACCACGAAAGGTTACCAAGTAGAGGGGGAAGTATGCCGGAGGTTGACAGAGGAGGGAAAATAGTTAAACTTTTAATGTGGAGGATTTATTCTGAAGAGACTTCTACTGTCAACCCATAGAGAGTGTCCCTTTAAGTGTAAATATTGCTTCGCGAAATGGAAGGGGTATCAGTTTCAATTGCATTATAGAGAGGTATTGACAAATAAAGACGGCGTAAACGGTATTGATGTGATCTGTCCTGGCTGTGATAGTGATTTATTTGCTTTTGAGGATGCTGTCGAAGTGTTAAGCTCTCTTTCAACCCTTCGCAAGATAATAAGCTTGTCCACAAAGGCAAGCATCCCCAAAAACAGCCTTGAGAGAATAGCAATGTTAAATAAAGAATTAATTAAGCACGACTCCTTTATTAAGATAAGCGTGGCTTTATCCTCTTTCCATTCAGTAGATTCTATAGAAGAGGGAACGGCAAACTTCGAGGAAAGATTGCGGAACTTGAAGCTCCTTCAGCACTATGATATCCCTTCTTCTATATACTTAAGACCCCTACTTCCTTTTGTCTCAGATGAGGAATACAAGCAAATAATAGATGAGACATCTCCCTACACAAGGAAGTATCTGTTGGGTGGTTTATTTGTCGATCGCGAAAGCGAATTTTACACCAAGTTTCTCCAGGGGAATGGTCACTTAAGGATTAGGGATAAGCAGGTTCAATGGATAACTTCAAAGCCACAGTGGAAGTACGTAGATTTACCTGAAAAAGAAGATTATGTCCAAAGAAACGTTCATAGTAAAGGAGGGATGGCGTTCCACAGCGATTTGAATTTGTTAGATAGCATCAGGCAGGAGCTTTTCTGATGGAAAGCGCTTTAGTCATAAGCAATATAACTCTTATAATAGTAGCTGCAATACTGGGTCTACTTACAATTAGATGGCTTATTAGTGCCTCGGGAATTGTGCCCAAGAAGTGGAAGTTTTCATGGTTATTTTACGGCAGAGATGACTCGGAATTGATTACAAAGACTGTAAAAAAGGTCTTAAATGAACAGAAGAAGGAGGAAGAAACCCGGAGTATTTCACGCTTCAAGGCAAATTGGAAGTATAATGAAGTGTATAACCTCATAGCCCTGCTCTCCAACTGCATAATCAAAACAAATAAAGAAGTAAGATATGGAGAAAGCTCGCGTGTATGGACACGATATTACATTAATAGTATGGGGATAGCTAAAAATGAGAAAGCTTTAAGTATTATGGTGGGAATAATGTCCCAATTGGTGAATAGAGAGATTGTGAATGGACAAACGACATATCCTAGTTATGATTTTATTATTACGCCCAAGGGAGGGAATCCTATCTTCGGGGAAAAGTTTGCCGAAACCGAAGGGGCACACCTCATCCTTCACAAACATGAGGAGGATAGTTCAAAGTTACATGAGGGAGGTAAGTGGATAAATTTACGGATAAATTTTGAAGGATTCAGTGAAATAGCACCTCCTCATAAGAAAAAATTACGCGGGATAGCGATGGATTGCAACGCTTCTGGTTGCACCCAGATCAGGGAATCCATAAAGGAGTTCAATAAATGCGTAAAAGCTACCCAGGCTAAAGGATATATAGAACCTGTAAGGGATGCGTTTATTCTTTTCAGGCCGGATGCCAAGAACGATAAGATAGATGATGTACTTGAGGGGGAAGGTATTAAGCTGCATAGAATAATGGATTTCAGCGAAGAGGCCAAGACAGAGTTAAAGGCTTTGGGTGAGCTAACTTTGGAGAAAAAAAGTGATGTGAATAAGGTTACCCAGTTCATAAAAGAATTCCCCGAATGCATAAAGGTAGAACATAAACTTCTTATTGAATAATTATCCAATAGATCTGTAAAGGCGAGGCATGCCTCGCCCCTACAAACCCATCCTCTAGGTGTCCGACAGGAACACAGGTGGCTCGCTTGGGGATTAAACTACCTGCGCCTCAAGATACCTCCCAGCTCCTTGATGCCGAAAAGCCTGGCGAGTCCGAAGTAGATGAGCGCAAAAAGCACGAATCCTACCCCAAGCATGAGGAGAACAGGAAGGAAACCCTCGATCCTGTCAATGAAGTAGAAGCGATAGCCCAGATAGATGGGCAGCAACGCGATCACCGCCGCGGCAAGCACGCGCAGACCGTAGAGCGGATGGTCGCCTGCCTTCCAGACGGGCAACTTACGTTTCAAGAGGGTCATAAGGATGCCCATGGAAAAGAAGGAGCAAAAGGTGGTGGCAAAGGCAAACGCGCGGAACCGACGGGTTTGAAGAATCACAAAGGCAAGCAAGAGGTTTAAGCTGATATTCAATACCACGCTTCCCAGATTGACGAACATGGGGGTGCGTGAATCCTTGAACGCGTAGAATGCCACCGAGAGCGTCCGCACAGAGGAAGCAGCCCAGATACCTGCAACATAGAGCATCAAGGCCTGGGCCGTGTAGTCTGTATCCAGGGGGGCAAACTCTCCTCGCTGATAGATCACCCTGATGACAGGATGGGCGAATGCGATCACAAAAAGCAGGATAGGGATCAGGAGAACCGAGATGGTTCGCAGGGAGCGCTGGAGTGATGAGGCAAGTCCTTCCAGATTACCCTCGGCGCGCTGGCGGGAAAACAAGGTAAGGCTTACAGTTCCCACAGCTGCGCCGAAAAGGGCCAAAGGAAGGTGCATCACCCTGTAGGCATAAGAAAGCCAGGAGACCGAGCCTTGCTCTAGAAGCGCCGCAAGAAAGGTGTCAACCGCGACCTGAATCTCCACCAATCCAAGACCGATAACTACCGGTATCCAGAGCTTAAGCACCCTGCCGAGATCAGGCGAGCGCCAGTTGACGTAAGGCCTGTACCGATAGCCCCTCCTCCAGACCGCGATGTAGGGAACAAGGAACTGGAAGAAGACACCAACCAGACCACCGATCGCCATGCCGACGATCGGATCTAAGCCCTTAGATATCCAGAAGTTGTAGGTCAGGTAAGCCACGGCGATCGAGCCGAGGTTGAAGAACGCCGAGCTTACCGCGGGCAGAAAGAAGCGGTTGTGAGCGTTCAGCACACCTGCAGACCATGCGGAGAGCGAGATGAATAAGAGGAATGGGAAGAGGATACGGTTTAGCAGGGTGGTGAGTTCGATCTTGCCCGGGATGCCCTTGAACCCGTGTCCGATTACTGATACGAGTTGCGGGGAGAAGATAACACCAAGGACGGCCAATGCCCCGACCACAATCAGGAGGGTGTTGAACAAATTGTTGCTCAGTCGCCACAGATCGCGCCGGTCCTCGCCCTGCATCTTCTCAACGAAGACCGGAACAAAGGATGCGGCCAGCGCGTTCTCGGCAAAGAAATCTCTGAGAAGGTTGGGTATGCGGAAGGCGATCTCGAACGCATCCTTGGCGAACCCGGCGCCGAAGAGTGAAGCCATCACCACCTCCCGCGCCAGCCCGGTGAGACGTGAGATACCGGTGGCCAGGGAAAATCCTGCAACCCCTCGGCGAAAGCCCGTGCTCTCCTTAGTCTTATTCAACGAACTAGTATACAGCGTGATTACTTAGACGTCAAGAAGGCATCACCTTGAATGCACCCCGGGATAAATGCTCCTTTTGACCAGAGGTCAAAAGATCGCAGAGAAAAACGTAGGGGCTGACTTTGGCGTTTCTAAACGCCGCTTCGCGTAAGTCGACCCGCTTACTATCTTATGAGAACAACCTTCTGTGTTCTGCGTGATGTTTCCCCCTCAACCCTGGCGAAGTAGACGCCTTCACCCTACGCGTCTGCTTCACCCTAAGGGGGTACAAGCGCATCCGCGCGGGGACCCCGAAAATAGAACTCCGTTAGCGTAGAACGACGACTTTTGTGCGTGCCGAGTAACCCTCGGTTGTAACCCTGGCGAAGTAGACGCCGGAGGGAAGGGAGGAGGGCTGGGAGGAGGGCGTCCAGGTGCCTTGGCCCTGGATGGTTTCGGTAAGCACGCGGCGGCCGTCTGCGGAGTAGAGGGTAAGGGAAGCTTGGCCGGGGAGATCGTACGCCAGGCGGTTGATAGTGGTTGTGATTCGAATTGGTGATTCGATTAGTTGTTCGGCGACTCCGGGTTCCTTCTCGTAGCCGTACTCCAGGAGCCAGAAGTCGGCGCCGCCTTCGCCCCAGGAAGAGGTGAAGCCGGGCAGCATGAAGTTTCCATTAGGGTTCATCTTAGGGAAATAGCACCACTCATCTGCTTCTGCACCGTAGGTCTGGGTACACAGGGTGTCGCCAAGCGTATCTATCGCCAATACCCACAGGTCATAGCCGCCGGCGCCGAATGAAGAGGTTCGTGCTGAGATGAGGTACATACTATCACCAGAAGGGCATATTCCGTAGCCTTTATCATCGCCTTCGCCGCCGTAGAATTTTGTCCATACCGTATCTCCTGCCTCATCCAGCTTCAGAATCAAAACATCGCTATGCCCGGTCGGATTAGCGGTTCCTATAACGAGATAGCCGCCGTCAGGAGTCTGGCAAGCGCTGTGACCGCGGTCGAAGCTGCCCCATTCGTACAACTGGTCCCAGATGACCTCACCGGCTGAATCAGTCTTCACCACATAAACATCCCAGTTCTCAGGAGGAGTAATTCCCGAACAACCCACAAACAGGTAGCTTTCATCAGAAGTCTGGCAACCCGAGAAGAATAGCTCGCCGCTGTATTCAGGTCGGCCAGGATCGTATTTCTTGCCCAAAAGCCAGGGGATATCACCGGTGGCCGGGTCGAACTTGAGGACCCACGCATCGGCAGAGCCTCCAGTACCGAAAGACCAGGTGTATCCGACAACCAGGTAGTTGCCATCCAGGGCAGGCACCATGGTAAATCCGGTATCATGATCCTCGCCTCCGTAAATCTGTTCCCATACCGTTACGCCCGACGAATCTACCCTGATCAGCCAGAAATCAGTGTTGCTAAAGGGAAAGAGTGTAGTAGTCCATCCAGAGGCAATATACTCGCCATCAGAGGTTTCCAGAACGTCATAAAATCCATTGGCGCGTGCAGTACCGTAGGTTTGTTCCCACTCGACGTTGCCTGCCGAATCGGTCTTTACCAAGTAGCCGTCCCAGTCGCCTGCGCCCATGGAGTTGGTAACACCGGCGATGATGTACCCACCGTCAGAGGTGGGGCATACCGAATAAGCGGTATCCTCCATTGCGCCGCCGTAGGTCTTTGTCCACAGGGTATCAGGGGGCTGGGCAAAAAGAGGGCTTGCAGAAAGGAGTATAACCATCCCAATAAGGGATGCATACATATAACGCTTACTCATCTAATTCTCCTCGTTTAGATTTTTTAGAGTAAGCTAGGCCGGCACTTTTGGGTTCCGTGGGGAACTAAAAAGCGTCCGTCACCCACACTTCATTGAAATATACACGAAAACTAGAACTTGTCAAGCGTTTTTAGTTCGTGCGCCAAGGGTTTGGATTCCTTACGGACTGTAGTGTATCCGCTCGCCTGCACTGCCGCCTTCTCCTTCAATGCCTTCAGGATCACTGTTGCTTACACGCCACCATGCTGTGTAGGTAGGGTCAGGCTCGCTGTCGTAGTTGAAGTGGTAAGGGTCGGTACTGGCCCAGGTGCCTACGACGGTAAAGGTGTCAGGGGGGAACCCGGTGATCGTGAGAATCGCATAACCTGACCAGGCACCATTATAGGCTTCCTTTTGGCCTTCTTGACCTGTGGGTTTCGAGCCGCTGGCCCCCGGCCAAAGCTTAATGGTCCAGCCACTCGTGGCGCAGGTGAAAGTCGAAGGAGTTATAGTGCTGACGAAAAACGTATCGACGTCTCCAGAGGTGAGGTCCTCAAGCCTGCCTTCACCTTCCACATAGTCAAAGGGGTCGCCCTCTAAGAAGGTGAGGAATCCTGAGTTGAACCAGCCGTCCCATCCTTCATAATAGCCGTAGGCGCTTGTAGCGTCCACGAGCATCACCGCAACCGCGGCGATGATAAGGATTTTTTTTTGCGCATCTCGTACCTCCTTTAGGTTTGCGCGTTTTTCTCTCTCCCCGAACCATCTCTCGCCCTCATTTAGCTGTCCGCCTGATTGTACTCATCCCCCCCCCCATGTCAAGTGTTTTTAGACATAACTAAATTAAATAGTATCACCGATTGAACTGAAACCGGCGGCAGTACAGGTGTAATCTTTTGTCCGAAGGGCAAAAGGAGCATTTTGTTCGGGGTCCCCACAAAGTAGCGAAGTAACTTTGTGGGGTGTTTATCTTGCTATCCAGGCCCCGCCGACGGTCAGGCCGTAAACCTCACGAGCGCCAGCGTCCAAAAGCACTTCAGCCGCCGCGTCAAGGGTTGAGCCTGAGGTAATCACGTCATCCAAAAGGATCAGCTTGCGATCTGCGAGGAGCAAAGGATCAGCGCCTCTCCTCATGCTGAACGCGCCTTCCACGTTGGCCCTGCGCTGCTCGGGCGTCAGCCGGGTCTGGGTGCGGGTAACTCGTCTGCGTTTAATACAATCAAGCATCTTGATCCCTGTCTGGCTGGAGAGCTCACGCGCAAGCAACTCGCTCTGATTATAACCCCGCCACCAGCGTTTGGATGCATGCAGGGGGATAGGAACGATTGCATCTGCCGAGCCGAGTAAACCGTCACTTTGCACCACGAGAGCAAGCCTGCGCGAGAAGAAACGCGCCAGCCTGGAGCGACGGACATACTTAAAGGCATATACGAGCTTGTCTAAAGGATGGGTGAATCTGGCCCAGGCGCGGACGCGCGCAAGCGCGAGCGGCTTGCGAACGCACTCGGCGCAGATATAGGAGCGGCGCTTGCGTGAAACCGGCCTGCCGCAGAGCTGGCAGAAACCCCGCTCGATTGGCTGGATCAAAGCAAGGCAATTATCGCAAACAGGGGCACCGTCTGTATCCTCCTCGCAAACCAGACAGACGGACGGAAAGAAGAACTCCGCAACCGCCACCCGTAACACCCGTATCCCAAACAACACGCCCCTTAGGGCCTGCGTTCCCTTCATCGGCTTCCCCCTATCTTCGGCGAGAAGCTTTCTTGGACTTCTTGGATTTCTTTGACCTCCCTTGTTCCTTCTTGCGTCTGGCTTCTGCCATCTTTTTGCGCTCGGCAGCAACCCACTGCGGGGTGGGCACCTTCTCCTGAGTCCGACCGAAGTAAATGGCTAAACCAACTCCTACAATCACAAGACCGATGGCGATCCAGTTGTTCGTCCGCAGGTTAAGGGTATCCTCGTAGTAGCGCAGGAAGTTTACCCCGAAGCGAAAAGCGCCAAGCCCTGCGAGGAATATGGCAAAAAGCTGTCCCTTACGAAGCCTCACAAGCCTCATAAGGAGAAACAGGATAACGAAGAGTAAAATCCCACCGCCTGACTGGAAAAGCTGGGTAGGCCAGATCGAGTGGCCAGGACCGAAGATCGAGGAGGCAAAGGAATGCTCCGGGAACGTAACACCGCAGACGTCGGTGGGTTGACCGAAACAGCAGCCGTTGAGGAAACAACCTATGCGGCCGATCCCCTCGCCTAAGGCGATTACCGGAGCGATTGCGTCCAGCAAGGGAAGCACGGGTATCTTCTTTACACGGAGATATATAAGACCGGCTGCAAGGGCAAGGATGAAGCCACCGTAGTAGACCGCTCCACCTTCCCAGATCTTAAAGATGGCAGCAGGGTTATCTGCAAACTCCGGCCAGTGCATAAATACATAAGCAAGACGTGCTCCTATCACAACGCCGATTATTACCCAGAACGCAAAGTCACTCACCACTGCAGGATCTATAAGGGTGCGGCGTTTCAGGATAAGCCAGAGAAGAATTATCCCTACAACGAAAGCCAGCAAAAGCATCAAGCTGTAGGTGCGGATTTGAAAACCAGCTATCTGGAAAAGGACAGGATACATGACGCTATCCTAGGGAAAAACCTGGTGAAGTCAAGTAAAGCTCAGGAGGAGGGAGGTGGAGGGATAACCTGCAGCGGGATCGGCATAACGGTGAGCACGAGGATAATGAATGCTGCAACGGCGATTAGGATATCCGAGGCCTTTAGAGGGGTAATCTCGTCCTCTGCGGGTGGGTGCCTGAATCCGATAAGAAGGGTTATTGCAGCCCACACTAGCCACACCGAGAGCTGCCTGAATCTTACATATGTCCCGACAACGACTGCAGCCATAAGGCCATAGGTTACGAGTGCCAGCCAGATACGCTTGCGGCCTAAGAGGCCGTAGGCGATGTGCCCTCCGTCAAGCTGGGAGAGCGGCAGAAGGTTAAGAGAGGTAACGAGGAACCCCAGCCACCCTGCGGTCACCAAGGGGTTCATAACCACCTCCTGGCCGGGTTCAAGCGGCCCTTTGATAAGCCACACCAGGAACTTAAAGATAAGCGGCTCCCCGAACTCCAAGGTTCCGGGCTGCATCACATCAACACTGGCAAGCATTATGCCCACTGCGGTGACCGGTATCGCTATCAGGAATCCAACGATAGGCCCTGCCGTACCTATACGGATAAGCGTCCGGCGGTTCGGGGTAAGTCCCATTCGGATCACCGCACCCATGGTTCCGAAGAGAGGAAGGAAGGGGATAAAGAAGGGCGGGGTAGCCTGCACACCGTAATGGCGGCAGGTAAGGTAGTGACCAAGCTCATGGCTGCCCAGTATAAGTATCAGGGCCAACGAATACGGCAGTCCCTTTAACAACATCAAAGGATTGGTAAGCACCATCCAGATGAGCCTCCAGAAGCTAAATCCCTCAGGGATGCTCTCCAGGGCCATGAGGGCACCCCCAACTGTAGTGGTGATCAGTGTGATCCCCAGAAGTAACCAGTTAAGCCAGTGGCGCTGACGTAGCTTGCGGAGCGAAAAAAGACCCACCTTCAAGCGGTGAGGTGCAGTCTGTGATCCCTTGTTCGGCTCAAAGAATGGGGTGTAGCCCGCTTCTTTGAAGATCGAACGGATCGTATCAATGTTCTCGGTTTGAGGTTCATAAATCTGCCCCTCCAGGATGATGAATCGCACACCAGACTTCACTTCACCGATGCGCATGTAAGGCTCGATCCTTGAGATAAGTTCAGCTACACTCATATCAGGAGTAACTATAGTGAGTTCAAAGCCCTGGTCAAGCCAGGAGACATCGAGTGGATCCCAAGATCTTCAATCCCCAAAGGCCTCGTAGATACCTTTAAGCTGGTCATCAGAGAGTCCGCACTCCTTGCTACTATCCCCGAGAAGAAGAGCGATCCGTGCAGCCTTCTCCGCAACCTCTACAAGATCAAGTGTACATGAAAGGTTCGCGCCGGTTGCCACCAGCCCGTGCCCTCGCCAGATTACGCCACAGACACGCCGGATAGCCTCTACAGTTGCGGCGCCAAGTTCATCGCTGCCAAGGGTTATGTAATCGAGGACCTCCAGGTTGTCATGTAATAGAAGAGCCGCTTCAGGGAACATACGAATAAGGGTATCGCGGAGCTCAGCCTTGTCCTTAACAAGATGAGTTAAAGCGATGAGGAAGGTTGGATGGGTATGAAGTAACGCATGATGATCAGAGCGTTCCTTGACGAGTAGGGCGTGCACCGCAAGGTGGGTGGGAAACTCGCTCGTTACTTCTCCTCCTTCGCTTTCTGCGAGGAAAGAGCTGCCGGAATCCACGATCCCCACAAGACACAGGTTCTCTAAAGGATTCTCGGCCAAATCCCGCATCCTGCTGCCGGTGGTGGTGAGCAGAAGCGAGTGCCCCTCAAGTTCAGGCCTTGGGATGTTCAAAGGAAACCTCTCCCCTATGGGATCAAAGGAGGTCTCCAACCTAAGGGAGAGGTTGCCGCCATTGGCTTCGGCCCAGCCGCGCTCGGCCAGAAGCCCGGCAACCCTGCAAATCTCAGCCTCATGCTTGCTTAGAGCCTTTCTGAGTGCCATATCCTTTCTATCCTAACGCTAAGTGGAAGAATGTCAAGATCATAAACGCCCTTCCCTGGGCGCTGCTTGAGCTCAGACAGCAGAGCCCAAGCATATCTGCTATCCGCTTGAATAAAATGGAGGGTGGCTGCCGAGGAAACCTCAGCAGCCACCGGATAAGTATGGGAGGAGGGCGTAATTCCTTCCGTTTTCACCTCTCTTCTTTCTCTTTACTAGTTTGAAGATAGCGAGAATAACTCGATCGTCAATAGGCAAAATACCCTACCTTCTTTTCTAGGGTAAAATCCTGAGGTAAAGAACACTTGTCTTTCTTAAAAACAACAACTAATTTATGTTATATATACCATTTATGATTTTCCTGAGAGCTGGATAGTGGCGAGCAGTAAGACCCACGCAGACCAAAAAGGGGCTTTGAAAAGAGCAATGACGTGCTGAAGATTCCCTTCAAGGTAGAATGTCAAGCACATACAATCCATTCTTAACACGAAAACATAAGCATCCCAGTCTCCTTGACATAAGAGATGCCAAGCGTAAACTTCTTGTAAACCCTGGAGGTCATGATGTGGATTTATTGCGAAAATGACATCGAGATCGAGTGCGAGAGCATTGAGAAGTGGGAAGAAAACCCTTCATTCCTCAGGTTAAAACAATGCACGATCCGTAAGAAGATAACATCCAGGAAGGGGATCGCCGAGATCATACTGAACCCGAATCAGATTATAGCCATCGGAAAAGAAAAACTCGACTGGCATGAACTTCAGCGTATAAGGTAGATCGTTGAAGGCTTAAGCCTACAGTAACCTGCAGCAAACCCGTGACACCTTACCTTGATGTGGAAGCTCGGGAATGGGGTCGAGCTGCCCAGGTGAGGAAGGCAGCTGTAAGAAATCGGCATCACCGGAGAGGCTGTGGGTCTTGACAATACACTCTGAGTCGCTAAACTTATTGTTATACTTAAGTGATAGAGATTCGGAAGGCTGAGGTTTGCCTTTCGGCAAAATAGTTGGATGTAAACGATTTCATCCTAGGAGGAATCTTGAAGAGTTCGAGAGTCAGGTTTCTTGCTCCTGGCGTGCTTATACTGCTTGTTTTCATAGGTCTACTTCACGCCGAGCCAGTCGGCCCCGAGATCGCTGCAAAGGTGACCGAAACCCAAATTGAAACCATAAGCCAGCGTCTGGCGAAAGCGGATTATCTCGGCGCGAGTTATGCTTTATCCGTAAACACCATGAGACCCCTCTACACAGAGGATAAAGAAGGGTTGCTCGCTTACGTCTTCGAACTCAAGCCACAGGGTTTTATTGTAGTAACGGCGAACACCGATCTTGTGCCGGTTATCGCTTACTCTAACAACAGCTCCTTCCCCTGGGATGAGGATCCATTAAATCTCCTGCTGCACATGTTAAGAGAAGACCTCAGGATGCGTATGGCGGCACTGGAGATATTACCTGAGAGTGTGAAGGTTCGCTACAATACCCAATGGGGAAACTACCTTTCCGGAAACTTAACATTGCTTGCCCCAGGAGACTCCTGGCCGCCTGAAGGACAAACCTGGACAGGCGGTTGGGTAGAGAGTATGTGGCACCAGAGCTCCCCTTACTGGAACGAATGCCCGATTGATCCGGTTACGAGCGACCGCTGCGTTGTTGGCTGTGTGGCCACTGCGATGGGGCAGATCATCAACTTCTGGCAGTACCCTGATGCGGTGATCTTTACGGATTCAGACAGTTACACAACCAACACGCGCGGTATCTTTATCGATGCGCCGGCGGCAAGCATACCTGAGATAGACTACAACGATGGGGCGCCCACCCTTGCGGTTTGCGCGGACATCTCCTATGCGTGCGGAGTCTCCGTAAAGATGAACTACACAAGCCAGGGTTCCGGGGCATCCCACATCGATTGTGCTGATGCTTACAGAAATTACTTCGACTTTAACCGCGCCCAACGGAGGGAAGAGGAGAGCCTGGGCTTCTACGACATCCTTGAGCAGAACATGAAGGACAGTATGCCCGCCCAACTGGGAATCACGGACGCAGGTTGGAATTATGCACATTCGATCATCTGCGACGGTTTCCGTGAAACCACAGGCGACGACGAGTGGCATCTCAACTTCGGCTGGGGAGGGAATAACCCAGACCCACTGCCTTCCTCGTGGTATGTCTTGCCTGCCGGAATGCCAGCGGGTTACACCATAATTTTTGATGGGGTGCTTAATATAGAGGCGCCGAGACGTCCTGGTCCGGGAGCTCCGGAGGCCGATTTTACCGCCGATCCCCGCTCAGGACCCGCCCCCCTGACGGTGAGTTTTACCGACCTTTCCACGGGCGACCCTACCTCCTGGTCATGGGACTTCGGCGATACAAGAACATCCTCAACCCAGGACCCAACCCATGTATACGATAACGAGGGAACGTATACCGTATCCCTTACCGTTCGGAACGCGGATGGCGAGGATACCGAGGTAAAAACCAACTACATCACCGTTGGAGGTAGTGCTCCCAGCGCGGACTTTGCGGCTGACCCCCGCTCCGGACCTGCGCCTCTAAGCGTGGCATTCACCGACCTGTCTACCGAAAACCCGACTTCCTGGGCATGGGACTTCGGCGATACAAGAACCTCCACAATCCAGAATCCAACCCATATCTACAACAACGAAGGCACCTACACCGTCTCCCTGACCGCAACCAACGCATACGGCTCGGACACAGAGACCAAAACCGACTACATTGTAGTAAGCAGCACTCCTCCGCCTCTGGATGCGGACTTCTCTGCCAACCCGAGAACAGGCACAGCACCCCTCGAGGTAACCTTCAGTGATCAGTCAATGGGCAACCCAACCTCCTGGGCATGGGAGTTCGGCGACGGTGCAACCTCGGATCTACAGAATCCCACACATACCTACCAGAACGCGGGCACCTATACCGTTGCACTTACCGTTTCTGACGGGAGCGAGCAGGATACCGAGACAAAAGCGGGCTACATCACGGTTACCGAGGCCCTTCAGGCGGCGTTCACCGCCAACCCCTCGATAGGGTACGTACCGCTTACGCACCGCATGGAGGTAGAGTTCAGCGATCAGTCCACTGGTGCCCCCACCTCGTGGTCTTGGGACTTCGGTGACAATGGGACCTCAACCGAGCAGAACCCCACACACACCTATACCTCGGCAGGGGAGTTTACCGTTCGGCTCACCGTCTCCAACGCCGCCGGTTCTAACTCGACAAGCGACACCGTATACTTATTTGTGCTGCCCAATGAGTTCTTCACCCAGACGGCGGCACTTACCAGCATCGCCCGGAGCGAGATCGAGATACGCTACGGAACGCCTGTATCCACCAACATCGAACTCTCGATTTACAACGTCAACGGCCAGTTGGTCAGACGGCTCTTCTCAGAGGAGATTCCAGCGGGTGAATACGAAACCCTATGGGATTTCCGTGACGGTAAAGGTCTTTTGGTTGGACCGGGTGTATACTTCCTGCGCCTTAAGGCACCAGAAGGGCACGCGGCCTCAAAGATTATAATCACACGCTAAGGAGTGGAATGATGAAACGCACACCTCTTATTTTAGCAGTACTTCTTATCCTGACGGTGTTACTGCCCGGATGTCGTGAACGCATCGTATATACCGGCCCGGGCGACTGGCTGCTTCTGGCAGATGACCCGGACGATGGAGCAGTGGGCTACAACGCTCACTACCTATATGTTGATGCGGACTTCTCAGATGGCGTCCTGGAGTTCAAAGTCGAGACGTATGCACCGATCCCTGATGCCTATGATGATGTAATCCTTACGATCTATTTCGATACCGATCAGGATGCTTCAACAGGTCTTTCTACGTCGACTCCGGACTGGGGTGCTGAGGCGGTTCCGAACAACATCGGTGCTGACTTCATGATGTTGGCGGGCGCTGAATTCGCAGAAGGCGACAGGATCAACGAGGATGAGATCTATGCGTGGGACGGCAATGTCAACGGATGGTCCGAGACGCCCGCAGGTTCGGTACAAGACCCCTATCGCCCGGCAAATACCGACTCGGTAAAGGGCACCATCAGTTTGGATATCCTTGGCAATCCTACCGGTCAAATTGACGTGGTGGCTATCCTTCTATGCGATCCGGACGGTGAGGCTTACTACGACCACATTCCCGATCAAAACGAGGGGCACGTAACCATTGACCTGGAGAGCGGAAGCGCTACGCAGGCTTTCTCGCAAGCAGCGGGTGTTGCCGTTGATGGAGGTTCAGACAGAAGAGTTTCGCTTATCACAGGCAAAGAATTAATCGAGGAGGCAAGATGAAACGAACTATCGTCCTTCTTCTGGTAGGGATAAGCCTCGGCCTAGCCCTACCTACCGCCGCGTCCTCAAAGGGGACGCGGAAGATATACGAAGTAGAACCCACTGCCATTTCCTCCAATAACGCCGCTCTCTCCAGAGAGCCCTCCCTAATAGAAAGCCAACAGCTTACTGCATCTGAGGCAACCCTTAATAGAGCACCAAACCTTGCGATGCCTCAGGATACCATAGAGCTAATAGAGGATGAGGCTACCCCGGTAAACTTTGGCTTCAAGATGAGTGCAGGCGATCGAATGGCCGTGAAGCTTACCCCTGGAACCGGGAACTATCCATTCACCGTTACAGCAGCCTGCTACGTACCTATAGGTTGGAGTGACGATCCTGACAACTGGGACCAACCGTGCTACCTTGTGTTTTTCGACGACGGCGCTGAACCCGGTGCTGAGCTGGGGCGCAAGGAAGTAGCCGCGGTCCAGGTGGGGGCGTTCAACTGGTTTGACGTGAGCGACCTGGATATCACGATCGAATCCGGGAGCTTCTACTTCGCGGTCGAGAACAAGGTGAACGACAACCCCGGCCTGGCATTGGACGGCGGTGCTCCACCCAATCATGTCTCGTGGGCGTATGCCGTTTTCGATACGGATCCCGAGTGGTTACCGTTTGATAGCCTCAGTTTGGCTCCACCGTGGCCCGAAGGCATGTCCTTGGGAGACAGTGTGGATCTTATGCTTCGTGTGAAGGGTGTAGTTTCAGGTCAGGCCCCTCCGGATGCGGATTTCACCGCCGATCCACGCTCAGGCCCTGCTCCCCTGACGGTGAGTTTTACCGATCTTTCCACCGGCGATCCTACCTCCTGGTCATGGGACTTCGGCGATACAAGAACATCCACAACCCAGAATCCAACCCACGTATACGACAGCGAGGGGACGTATACCGTATCCCTTACCGTTCGGAACGCGGACGGCGAGGATACCGAGGTAAAAACCAACTACATCACCGTGACGAGCGGCCCGCTCCCTGCAGCGGACTTCACGGCTGACCCCCGATCCGGAACCGAGCCTCTCGATGTAACGTTCACCGACCTGTCCACCGAAAACCCGACCTCCTGGTCCTGGGACTTCGGCGACGGCGGAACCGCCACAACCCAGAATCCAACCTACCGCTACGATAACGTGGGCACCTACACCGTCTCCCTGACTGCTACCAACGCATACGGCTCGGACACGGAGACCAAACCAGGCTACATTACGGTAATCAGCGCTCCTCAACCTCCGGATGCCAACTTCTCCGCCGACCCTACGAGCGGTCCTGCCCCACTGGACGTTGCATTCACCGACCTGTCCTCGGACAGCCCTACTTCGTGGTCGTGGAGCTTCGGGGACGGCGGCTCATCGGCGGATCAGAATCCTCAACACACCTACAACGCGGTAGGGACCTACACGGTGAGCCTCACCGCTACCAACGCGGACGGTTCGGACACCGAGACCAAACCAGACTACATCACGGTCACCGAGCCTCTTCAGGCGGCGTTCACCGCCAACCCCTCGATAGGGTACGTGCCCCTTACGCACCGCATGGAGGTAACATTTACCGATCAGTCTACAGGCGATCCCACCTCGTGGTCTTGGAACTTCGGGGACAATGGGACCTCGACCGAGCAGAACCCCGCACACGTATATACCTCTGCAGGCGAGTTTAGGGTTCAGCTCACCGTCTTCGATGCGGCCGGCTCTGATTCGACAAGCGACACCGTATACTTATTTGTGCTGCCCAGCGACTTCTTTACCCAGACGGCGGCACTTACCAGTATCGCCCAGAGCGAGGTCGAGATACGCTACGGAACGCCCGTATCTACCAACATCGAACTCTCAATTTACAACGTCAACGGCCAGTTGATCAGGCGGCTCCTGTCAGAGGAGGTTCCAGCGGGTGAATACGAAACCTTGTGGGATCTGTGCAATGATAAGGGTCTTCTGGTTGGACCGGGTGTCTACTTCCTGCGTCTTAAGGCACCAGAAGGGCACGCGGCCTCAAAAATCATAGTAACACGCTAAGGAGTAGAATGATGAAACGCACACCTCTTATTTTAGCAACGCTTCTTATCCTGACGGTGTTACTGCCCGGGTGCCGTGAGCGCATCGTCTACACCGGCCCGGGCGACTGGCTGCTTCTTGTAGATGACCCGGACGACGGGAACGTACCCTATAACGGGCACTACCTCTACGTTGACGCGGACTTCTCAGACGAGATCCTGGGGTTTAAAGTAGAGAGCTACGGTTCGATCCCTGACGCGACGCGGGACGTCCAGTTCGCGGTCTACTTCGATACGGATCGAGATGCTACGACCGGGCTTTCTACATCGACTCCGGGCTGGGGTGCTGAGGCGGTTCCCAACGACATCGGTGCCGACTACATGATGTTCGTGGGGTCCGACACAGCCGACGGCAGTATAATTAACGAGAATCTTGTGTTTGCATGGGACGCTACTCTTGTCACCCCAGGATGGTCAGAGGTTGGTCAGACGGGTTCACTCTATCAAGCTACCGATGCCGATTCGGTCAAGGGAAGTGTTACCAAAGAAGACCTCAACAATCCTACCGGTCAAATTGACGTGGTGGCTATCCTTCTATGCGATCCGGACGGTGAGGCTTACTACGACCACATTCCCGATCAAAACGAGGGGCACGCAACCATTGATCTGGAGAGTGGAAGCGCTACGCAGGCTTTCTCGCAATCGGCGGGTGTTACCATCAACCTAAGCTCAGGTAGAAGGGTTTCACTTATCACAGGCAAGGAATTAATCCTCGAGGAGGCTAGATGAAAAGGCCTATCGCCCTTCTTCTAATTGCTGCAAGCCTTAGCTTTGCCCTGCCCACCCTGCAAGGCACCCGAGGCACGGACTTCGTTTACTCGGCACGCTGCGAGAACATGGGCTACCTTTGGTTCTATATGGCTTCAGAAGGCTACAAGGATCACGTCATCTTCCAGGACTCCGCCGGAGCAGTCCAGAACACATACGACATCTGGGCGGCAAAGCCCGTGGTCTCACTGGGATTCACCCCATGGCACTACCTTGAGTTCTCAGCATACGGTTCCGGCTACTTCTACATGAACGTTGACCCCTCGGCCAACGCATTCGGACTTACCGATGTAGGCGGACACGTGAAGGGAAGCATACCGTTCACGCCTCTGGATAAACCCCTGTCCATCGCGATGGCCTTGGACGGATTCTTCCTCATGTCTATCCCCTTCGAATTCGATGCAGGGGCCAACCAGACAATGAGTCAGTATCTGGGCTACTACCCATTTGAGGAGGCGGGTCCTGAGTTCGGCGGCAGGCTACTCTTCTCGCTCGAATCCCAGTACATATCTACTCACCTCAATGCAGGCTACTGGTACCGAAGCGCCCATAACTTTGGCCCCGATTCCACCGTCTCCTACCCCCAGACCATCATCGGCGGCTTTGCTATTGAATCATCCCCGCTGAAATGGTTTAATCTGTTTGCGGAGTTCAATCTGAACTACGGCCTTACAATGGACTCACCTGAAGCCAGCCTAACCGGAATATCCACCCATGCCAGCGCAGGTTTGAGATTGCCGATCTACCTTGGAGAAAACTTTGCGTTCCTCTTACACGTTGGCGGCGGCGCCGACCCGATGAACTTCACTGCCACCTCCTCACTTTACGCAGGTCTGGGTATCGGCGGAGACCTGATCCGCCCCAAGGAGAAGCTGATTGAAGGTCTGGTCAAGAACGCTGAGACCGGACAACCAATCGAGGGCGCCAAGATTCAGCTCTCAGGGGCTCTGATAGACACCATCTTCTACTCTGATAGCACGGGCCGATTCGTTCTGCCTGAGCTTATGGAAGGCGACGAGATCAACGCAACCAAGGAAGGCTACCATCCTGAGACGGTTGCAGCCGAGGAGGTCGGCGAGGCACTCACCCTTACCATTGCTATGGATCCAATAAAGGAGTCCTTTATCGCAGGCATAGTCGCAGACGCCGAAACCGCAGATCCGCTGCGTGCGGTGGTAAGCTTCCATGACATCGAGACGGGCGAGGTTCTCCCCTCTATCTCATCCGATGCTGTCACCGGTTACTTCCGAACCAAAATCGAACCCGCTACTTACCGTATGAAGACCAAAGCGCCAGGTTATCACGAAGACCACACCACCCTGACCATCGGAATTGCCGAAAACAAGATGGTGGACGTATTCCTTACCCCCATCGAGAAGCCCAAACCCGCAGAGCTTGAACCCATAACCATAGGCGGCTTCGGCAGGGGACACAGCGACATCGGTTTCGAACAGATGGTCGAGCTTGAGAAGGTGGCCGAACTCCTCGAAGAGAACCCAGATGCTACGGTAGTCATAACCGGACACACCGACAGCGTAGGCTCTGATGGTGTCAACCTGACGTTAGGCAAAAAGCGAGCCGAATCTGTAGCCGGCTATCTTCTGATGCGCGGTATCAAGGTAACCCGGATGCAGATCGCGACCGGCGGCGAACGTTATCCTGTGGGCGACAACCGCTACCGCAGCGGTCGCAGAGCCAACCGCCGGGTAGAGCTGCACTTCTCTCGAGAGGCTTCGGAGGAGATCTCAGAAGGAGGGGTAAGACCTCCTACGAGGAAATAATCAAACGGGTTTATAAGCTAGAAGCGCGGCCCCAGGTCGCGCTTTTTTTTAGGTGAATAATGCAATTAATCTTGAAGGAAGGGATTAATCCTTAAGATGGTGCTGAACTTCGCCCTGCCCCCGTGACCGGACAGAACCAGGGTCTCGGGTTCAAGAACTCCTTTGAGTTTCTCCAGGGACTGCATAAGGGTCTGCTCGTCACCTCCGGGAAGATCGCTGCGTCCGATGGAGTCTGCGAAAAGCGTGTCGCCGGTGAACGCCCAGCGCCTCTTGCGTTCGATAAAACACACGCTTCCAGGGGAGTGACCGGGGGTGGCGACAACCTCAAGCGTTATGCTGCCTATGTTAAAGCATACCCCATCCCACAAAGACATGGAGGGCTCAAAGGGTTCATCTACGTAGCCAAGACCGGCAAAATCTGGCGAGACCCGATTGAGGAGGAATCTGTCCTCAGGATGCAGCGCCACCTTCCAGCCATTCTTCTTAAGCAAGGGGCACGCTGTGGTATGGTCAAAGTGCCCGTGGGTAAGAAGGATCATCCGCGATTCAAGATAATTCAGGGATTCAACCCGCTCCACCAGCTCATCCTCAGGGAATCCTGGGTCTATAAGGATCGCCGAATCCTCGGTTGTTAAAAGATAACAGTTGACCTCAAGGGTTCCAACTATGAATCGTTCCAGGGTTACGTCGTCAAACTGATTCTTCTGCAAAAATTCTCCTTAATCCTACTTTGGAGTGCAACAACCATGTTGTTGCATCTGTAACGGCAATGACGCGGTCATTGCACTCCATAATATAATGCTCCTTTCGTCCGTAGAACGAAAGATCGCAGAAGTAAAAATCATTCAGGTGCCCTTCCAAAAATGACAGACAGCTTTTGAAGGATAATAGACATCCCCTCCCTTGATGGGAGGGGCAAGGGGGAGGGTGAAAAAAATCTGCGTTAATCTGCGCAATCTGCGGTTTCATCATCCCTTGTGAAAATGTCGGTAGATTGTCTCAGCTAATGCAGGACCTATTCCAGGAGCAGCTCTTAACTCTTCGATAGAAGCCTTACGGATACGAGGCACCGAGCCGAAGAACTGCACCAAGTCTTTCGCGCGTTTGGGGCCCACTCCGGGGATCGCGTCAAGCTCGGAAGCAATGCCCGCCTTAAAACGAAGCTTGCGGTGGTAGGTCACGGCGAATCGGTGCGATTCGTTGCGGATTCGTTTGAGAAGTTTAAGAACTGCCTCACTCCCCGGAATCACCACCTCCTTGCCGTCCCGACCGAACAGATGATCGTGGGTCTTGGCAAAGGCAAAGACAGAAAGGTCAACGTCTATCTTGTTAAGAAGCTCTCGGACCACGGAGAGCTGGGACTTACCGCCGTCTAGTATCAGGAGGTCAGGAAGGCTCTTGCCCTCCTTCTGAAGACGGTTAACCCTGCGCGCCACCACCTCGGCCATCATCGCCGGGTCGTTGGCGCCTTCAACCGTTTTTATCTTGAACTTTCTATAATGGGACTTGGCAGGACATGAGTTCTTAAACACAACGATGGAACCGGTAGGGTTGGTTCCCTGGATGTTGGAGATATCTATCATCTCTATGTGCTGGGGGGTGGCAGGAAGATGAAGATACTCCTGAAGTTTGATGAGCAAAGGATCAGTCCGCGTGGTCTCGGCATCCTGGACAAGTGCGAGCTTAGCGTTCTCATCGGCTATCCCCAAAAGATGGCGTTTCTCCTCGCGCACGTTTGCTGAAAGCTTTACCTTTTTATCACGGTAGTGGGCAAACCAGTCAATGAATACCTCAGGGTCTTCGGGAAGCAAAGGGAGCACGATCTCATCAGGCACGTCGTAGGTGTGGGTGTAGATGAAGCGAAGCACGGTGTGGATAAGATCGGCATCACTGGTGTGAGGGGGTACAGTAAGCATGAAGGTTTCTGATGCGTACATTCGTCTTTCCCTGAGCTTGAGAAGCACGGCGGCTGCACGTGACGCATGCCGAGCAACTGCAATGAAATCGCGCGGGGTGGCGTCCTGCGATGCTTCTTTAGCATAACGTTTTACTTCGCGAATTGCCAGAAGCTGATCTCTGAGGAGGGCTGCCACCTCGAACTGCTCGGCCTCGGAGGTCTCCCACATGCGGCGCTCGGTTTCCTCCTCGAGTTTTTCGGAGTGCCCCATGAGGAAGTCTATAAGTCCTTTAAGCTGGTTTGCATACTCCTCTTTGGGGAACCCCTTCTGACAGGGGGCGGAGCAGAGCTTGAGCTGGAACAAAAGACAGGGGCGTTCGGGATGGTCCTGAGGAAGATCGTAGTGGCAGGTGCGGATCTTGAAGATGCGCTTTACCGCATCCAGGGTGCGTTTAAGATTCTTGGCCGAGGAGTAGGGACCGAAGAGAAGGCTGCCGTCACGGCGCTCGTTGCGCGTAACAAAGATGCGCGGGAACGCTTCCTTGACGGTGACCTTGAGATAGGGATAGCGCTTGTCGTCGCGGTAGCGGATGTTGTAGCGCGGCCTTGAGAGCTTGATGAGGTTTTCTTCGTAGATGAGTGCCTCTGCCTCAGTCGCGGTAAGGGTTAGATCGAGAAGTGCCGCCTTATCAACAAAAGCCCTGGTCTTGGGTTCGGTTGGCGAGAGGTAGGAATGCAGGCGATTTGCCAGGTCGGACGCCTTGCCCACGTAGAGCACCCGGTTGCGGGCATCCTTGAATACATAAACCCCTGGCTTGTGTGGAGCGGCGTTTATGCGTTCGCGGACCGCAGGGTCGATCACCCTTTGATGACCCCCAGGGGACGCATCCGCGCGACCTTTGCCGAGATACCTGCGTTATGGGTCACTTCCACCACTTCGTCCACGTCCTTGTATGCCTCGGGTGTCTCCTCTGCAAGGGTCTTGGTGCTGACGGATAAAACCAGGATTCCTTCGCGCTGGAGCCTGGATTTGACCTCGTAGCCGCGAACTTCCCGCAGCGCCCTGGAGCGTGACCATACACGACCCGCGCCGTGACAGGTTGAGCCGAAGCTCTCCTGCATCGCCTTCTCGGTGCCGACAAGCACGTAGGATGCGGTGCCCATGTCACCTGGGATGATGACCGGCTGCCCGATTGAGCGGTAGTCGGAGGGTATATCCGGATGTCCGGGGCCGAACGCGCGCGTCGCTCCCTTACGATGCACACAGAGTTTGCGTTTGCGACCATCCACCTCGTGCTCCTCGAACTTGGCGATGTTGTGCGCCACGTCGTAGACCAGTTGAAGACCCAGTTTTTCTGCGCCCATGCCAAAGGCTTGCTCGAACGCCTCTCTGACCCAGTGCATAATCGCCTGGCGGTTGGCCCAGGCGTAGTTTGCCGCAGCAGCCATACCACCGAAGTAGGCTTTGCCTTCAGGTGACGAGATCGGCGCGCAGGCAAGCTGCCGATCAGGTATGGAGAGATGATACTTCGCAACAGTGTGGCCCAGCTTCTTTACCGCGTCGTCGCAGACCTGGTAGCCGAACCCGCGCGAACCGGTATGGATCATCACAACGACCTGACCTTTTCTTAACCCCATGACTTCAGCAGCTTTAGTGTCGTAAATCTCATCCACACGCTGAATCTCCAAAAAGTGGTTGCCCGCGCCCAGGGTGCCGATCTGAGGAAGGCCGCGTTCGTAAGCGCGAGGAGAGATCACGGATGGGTCGGCTCCAGCAAGACTACCTTCTTCCTCTGTATGAGCCAAATCCTGGCTCCAGCCGTATCCTTTATTTACCGCCCAGCGCGCGCCCTGTAGGAGAACTTTTTTCAGCTCCTCACGAGATATCCGGATGCGTCCCTTCTTACCCACGCCTGCAGGAACCGCGGAGTAGATAGCCTGCAGCAGCTCGCGGAGTTTGGGCTTGACCTCATCTGTCTCAAGATTAGTCCGCAGCAGTCGAACACCGCAGTTGATGTCGTAGCCAACGCCTCCAGGGGAGATAACGCCTTCATTTACATCAAACGCGGCCACACCGCCTATGGGGAAGCCGTAGCCCCAGTGGATGTCAGGCATCGCCATCGAGTAGCCGACTATCCCGGGAAGATGTGCAACGTTTGCAACCTGCTGGGGCGCGTTGTCTTTGATTAGCGTGGAAAGAAGCTTCTCGCTCGTATAGATCACCCCGTCGGTCTTCATCCCTCCCTGGCGGGGGATACGCCAGCGGTTGGCATCCAACCGCTCCAGCCTACCCTGGTATCCTTGCTTATCGTTACTCATTCTTAGATTATAGAACGCGATCGCGGCACTGTCAAGGATAACAAATTTTCGGGGGCCCCGCGCGGATGCGAAGTAGCCGTATGGGGTGCATTAGGGGTTGTCAAGAAGATTTTTATGAGTAGACTCAGGTGAAAGAACAAGGAGGTCACGTGCCTTTTGATGCAAACCATTTATTCTCCAATACAGCCAACCGGATGCGCCGTTCAGAAATACGTGAGTTGCTAAAACTCACGCGAAAACCGGACATAATCAGCTTTGCGGGTGGGCTGCCCGCACCCGACCTGTTTCCTATCGAGGAGTTCAAGGATATCTCGGTCAAGGTCCTGGCAGAGAACGGGGCCAAGGCGCTGCAGTACGGCCCTACCGAGGGTGATCCAGGGTTGATCAACCAGCTGGTTGAATTCGAGAAGCGCGGCGGCGTTGAGGTAACGCCGGAGCAGGTGCTTGTAACCACCGCCTCCCAGCAGGGGCTTGATCTGCTGGGCAAGGCGTTCATCAACGAAGGCGACCCCATTGTGATGGGACTGCCCTCCTACCTTGGCGGCATACAGGCGTTCCGCTCCTACGGTGCCGACATGCACGGCGTCCAGCTGGATGAGCACGGCATGAAGGTCGATGCCCTTAAGGCCAAGCTTGCCGAACTCAAGAACGCAGGAAGGACCCCCAAGTTCATCTACGTGGTGCCCGACTTCCAGAACCCTTCCGGCGTAACCATGAACAAGGAGCGCCGGTTACAGGTGCTGGGGCTAGCGCGTGAGTGCAACACACTTTTGATCGAGGATACCCCGTACCGCGAACTCCGCTTCGAAGGAGAAGCGATCCCACCGTTCATTCTGCTTGATGACGAAGAACGCGTCATCACACTGCATACCTTCTCCAAGATTCTGATTCCCGGCCTCCGTATAGGCTGGTTAATCACCCGGAACAAGGCGGTCATGGATAAGCTGGTCATGGGCAAGCAGCCAGTCGATTTATGTACCTCACCATTCGGACAGATGCTGCTTGCCGAGTACATGAAGCAGGGTCTCTTGGACAAACAGATAGCCGAAATCCGCAAGGCCTATCACCGTAAACGCGACGTGATCCTTGAGGCCTTTGAGAAGCACATGCCAAAACTTGAAGGACTTTCATGGACCAGGCCCGAAGGCGGATTGTTTCTGTGGGTCAAGCTACCCGAGTACATGAGCGCCAACGAGATCTTCCCCAAGGCGATCGACAAGAAGGTGGCCTACGTTGTGGGTACGGCGTTCCACTGCGACGGAGGTGGCCAGAACGCCATGCGCATCAACTTCAGCTTCCCATCCGAGGAGCAGATACTTGAAGGCGCCAAACGGTTAGCCGAGCTCATCGCCGAAGAGGCAAAGTAGCCGCCTCACCAAAGACAATATTGTAGGGGCAAGGCATGCCTTGCCCCTATTTTTTGAGTGCTCCTTTTTGCCCTGCGGACAAAAAGATCGCAGAATAATCGGGCCGACCTGAAGGTCGGCCCAATTCCTATGCCGCAAATGAACAAAAAATCCCCCTCCCTTGACGGGAGGGGGTAGGGGGAGGGTGATTCACCCCCACCTACCTCTCCTACGGAGAGGCTTCCTCCCCCATCAAGGGGGAGGAAATATCTTTGTTATGCAACAACCGCCTTGTTGCTTATATCGTCGATAGAACTCGCAATGACACGGTCATTGCACTCCAAAGCAGACGCGTTGAGTGTACATTGACATCGTGCAAATTCTGGCGTCAATTAGGGTATGAAGTTCTTTAAGTTAAAATCGTGGATCGCCTTCCCTATCTTTGTTGTTCTGGATCTAATCTGCGTAGGCGCAGGGATGGGGGTTCCGGTCTTCTGCATATTCCTGGGATTCCCGATCGGGTGGTATCTGGCACGAAGGCATCTTTTACTCAACCTGGAGATCAAGGACGCTCTGGTGAAGATTCTCAGGGACTCGCTTATTACATCCGGGGTAACCTTTGTTTTTATGGCCGTGCTCTGGGGTAGAACGGTTTCCATGCTCTTCGATCCTGCCGCAGACTTTATCAACTTCGGCATCCCCATGATCCTATACGATCCCAAACTGAGCTTTGTAGGCTGGCTTGTGCTGATGATTGTCATATCTCCATTTCTTCAGCTTCTTGCCACGATCTTCGCCGCCTACTTGACTATTACCAGAAGACTGCGGCCCAAAACCAAGCAAGGTTGATCCCCATCACTCCTTGACACCCCATAGTTCCAGGGTATAGTTAAGAGACGGCAATGACTAAGAGGAGCAGAATATATTGAACGCTTTCTGGACTCCGCAGGCAGCTATTATTGTTTTCCTCCTGGTAGTTCTAGCTGTCGTCATAAGCAATCTCATTATCCTAAATCGAATGCGTTTAGGTAGATACCCCTTGCCCAAGCATCTCCCTCGGGTCTCGGTGATGGTCCCAGCGCGCAACGAGGAAAAAAACATCTCATCGTGCGTTGAGTCTCTCCTGAGCCAAGACTATCACGACTTCGAGCTACTGGTTCTTGACGACCACTCCACTGATAGGACGTGGGAGATACTGCAGGAACTGGCAAGGGAGAATAAAAAGCTGAGGATAATCAAGGGTAAACCCTTACCTTCCGATTGGCTGGGCAAGCACTGGGCATGCCAGCAGATGGCTGAAGAGGCCTCAGGGGAGCTCTTTCTATTCACGGACGCCGACACCCAACACCATCACCTGGCACTGCGTGATGCGGTGGCCGCCCTGATCAGTGAAGACGCCGATCTCTTGACCGCTTTACCTGCAGAAGAGGTCGGCTCGTGGGGTGCGAAGTTAATCGTGCCTCTTCTGCCATCGGGTCTTTTGGCCTTACTTCCTCTGAGCATCGCATACCGGGTTCATTGGCCTGCACTCTGCGCTGCCATCGGAGGGTTCATGCTCTTCCGGCGCGAGGCTTACCAGAAGGTAGGCGGCTTTGAGGCGGTGAGAACCAATCCGGTTGACGACATAGCCATTGGAAGAATAATAAAAGCCCAAGGGTTCCGGTGGAGACTTGCAGACGGCCAGGACCGCATCAGTTGTTGGATGTACAGTAATTTCAGAGAAGCGTTTGAGGGCTTTGCGAAGAGCCTTTACGCCGCCTTCAATCGCAGTGTGCCGATATTTCTCCTGATCTGGCTCTGGCTTGCGATCGTGTTCTGGGAGCCGCTGGTGGTTCTTGCATTAAGGATAGGCGGTGTGCCGATATCAGATCTTTCGCTCATCCTTGCGGGTGCTGCGATCGGAATCTCGCTCCTACTCTGGGGAATCTCCCTTTGGCGCTTTCGGTTCCCGATCCATCTCGCCTTTCTGTATCCCGTAAGTATGCTCATTGGTTTTGTGATCGCCATGTATTCGATGATCGTGACCCTTACAGGCCGTGCCGTATGGAAGGGACGCAGGGTAGGCATGTAGAGCTAGAGACGAAGAAAGGCGGCCTTGCGGCCGCCTACATTTTCAATCTCTGCGATCTTTTGAGCTTCGCTCAAAAGGAGCACTATGGACCTACATCGCCGTCTGCGTTGTCGTGGAAGGTGTTATTGGCCAGCAGCTCTGCCGGATCGAGTTCAGAGTAATAGAGGTAGATTCCCCACGTACTGCTATAGGCTATCTCGCAGTCGGTGATCGTTGGATCAGCATACCAACACTGGATGTTTCCGTAGCTGTTGCCGCCGCCGTATTGGATCAGGCAGTGGCTGAGCACAGTCGCCGGATCGATGGTATTGTCACTAAACTCAATCCCACCCCAGTCACCAGGTGAGGGTGGGGATTTGCTAGCGGTGAAGGTGATCGAATCAGCGCTGCCGTCAGCGATTAGGGCCCCGGGATGGAAGGCGCCGACCCTGAGCCGCACATCCGGTGCGAACTTCAAGGTGTTGCCCGGAGCGATTGTTATGGTTGGGTTTGCCGTTCCTTCGATACTCAGATCACCGGCGATGATGTAGGGAACACCCTGGCTGAGCCATGTGCCGGTGGTGGTGATGTAATCACCTGCAACCTCTATCCCGTCATTTGTGTTGCCGGTAAGGGTGTTGTTCGATCCAAGGGTGCGGACATATTCACCATGAATCCTCAGCGGATATTCGGCGTTTGAGGTGATGGTGTTGCCACTGAACTCGGTGAAGCCATTCTCATAGGAGTAAACCCCGTAGCTGCTGCTGTGGCGAATGGCGCAGTTGGTGATGGTTGGTGATGCATAATAGCAGTAGATGTTTCCGTAGTACTCGCCACCGTATTCGATCACGCAGTTGTTAAGCTTGGTCGTGAGATCGATGTTTTCATCACCAAAGGCAATCCCATCCCAGTCACCAGGTGAGGCAGGACTCACATTGCTGGTAAAGGTAATGACTGCGTCAGCGGTTCCATCGGCAACAAGCGCCCCGGAATTGGAGTAACCTACCAGGAGGCCTTTGTCGGCGTTGAACTTGACAATAACCCCAGGCTCCAGGGTCAGGGTCGCCTCCACTTTAACACCACACGTAACTATATGAGGATTGTCTTTTGCGTACCAGGTCTCATCCTCTGAGATAGTTCCACAATGTTCCATACCTGGTCCTGCGCCCTCGGCGATCGTAACCGTGATAACCGAGGATTCACCTACGTTTTCAGCTTCGTCATATGCCTTGGCTTTAATCGTATGAGTGCTGCCCGGGTCCTCGCCGCTCGCATCCCAGGAATAGGAATACTCGGAATCGGTAGCCGAGTTGTCGGTGCCTTCAAGATTACCGTCCACATAGAACTCGACCTTTGTTACGCCTTCGTTGTCGTCTGCAGTGGCTTTGATCTCCACAGTCCCTGAGACTACGGCGTTATCCGCAGGCTGGGTGATGGAGACCGTAGGCTCCTCGGTGTCCCCGAGGAGCTCACAACCCGACAGAAAGACAAAACCGAGGATCATCACGGATATTATAGTTATACGTTTGATCATCGCTCCTCCTTTTGAGATAGATCAACGTCTTTAGGAGTCTTTGGGAGTGTAGTCCAAATTATTCCTCTGTCAAGAACCTGCCTCACCATTTCAGGCCGTGCCGTATGGAAGGGACGCAGGATCGAGGACTCTACACAAAAACCAACCGCTACCCCGCTCGCCCTCATCGTTATCAGCCTCTCCCCCTCCGATCCCTCCGATTGCTGAAACCCTCCCTTATAAAGTACACAAAAAATCCTGCGGGTGCGCAGCTCCTCAGCGCAGAAGGACGAGCTTTTCTACCGCGCTGTAGTCCGGGCTCTGCATCCTTAAAAGATATACGCCCTGAGGGAGCTGGCGACCTATATCGTCCTCGCCGGTCCACAAGACGAGATGATAGCCGGGCTGAATGCTGCCGTCAACGAACGTACGAACCTTCTGACCGGTAACGTCGTATAGAGCAAGCGAAACCGCAGCCTCACGCGGAACCGCGAAGCGAATCAAGCACCGACCTCGAACAGGGTTGGGAGATACTTCCGAAAGCTCGAATACGGTTGGCAGCGCCTCCGCAATACCTGAGGTGCCGCCGATCTTAACCGGCTCTTCCCACTCAGGATTGTGGGTGTCGTTGGATTTGACAAGGACAATCCCCACAGGCGGCCCGGCTCCAACCTTGGAGGCATCACCTATCATCGTCACATACGCGCTGTCCTGACCTCGAAGGATAAAGGACTTAGGATACAGAGCGTATATCCAGGGCGTTTCGGTGGAGATCTCCTTCACAACCAGATCCCTCATACCGAGGTTATAGACCCAGAAGCTGCCCCGCATGGTTTGTCTGTCCATGACGGCGGTATCAGGTTTGCAGCAGATACGAGGTGGGATCTCCTCTACAAGAAGCTTGACCGGTTCCAGCGCCATAGGCTCATCCGTGTCGTTGGAGTAAACACGGATGTGGGCGTTGTAGACACCCTGTCCGAGTTTCTCAGGCATAACCGTGACATACACGTCATGGGAGCCATCCGGTTCCACGTCAAATGCTGTGGGCGGTGAGACCGAGATCCACTGGCGGGTTGGGATAACGTTGGTAACCTCGAGTATCCGGTCGCCCTCGTTGGATACGGTAAGATCATCCTCGGTTTTGTTCCGGCTCTGGTCTTCCCAGGAGAAGAAGAACTCGAGGGTATCCGGGGAGAGCGCTATATCCGGCGCACCCATATGTAACCGCACAGGTAACTTGCGTTCAAGCTCATCAGGATCGTCGGTAGAAAACACCACGTTCGCATCGAAGGTGCCGAAACCCAGGCCTGCGGTATCAACCGTGATCGCCACGGACTGGAGGCCACCCACCTCAAGGTTGAAGCTGGTGGGAGCGATGGTTTCGATCCAATGAGCCGAGGAGGTTACAGAAGAGACCTCAAGCTCTGCACGCCCCCCGTTTGTTACATCACAAGCCAGGGTTAGGGAATCGCCCGCCGGCATGTTGAAGGCCAGGGTGTCGGGGGTGATCTCTATGTCAGGCCAGTCACCCTTGATAAGCTTCACCGGATGATAAGCGATGGTTCTGTCGGGATCGTTGCTTAAGATGCGAATCTTGCCCAGATAGATATAGTCGGGGAGCCCGGTGGTGTCCACAAAGAACTCTATCTGGCGACCTTCGCCCGCTGCCAGAACACAATCCGTTGGGTAGATGGAGTCGATCCAGGTTGCCTGGTAGGGCGAGATCTGCGTGACAACCAATGAGTCGGTGCCGGTGCTGGAGATGGTAAACGAGGAGGAGAGGGGTTCTATCTCTGCATCTAACCAGGTGGTGTCAGGTGAGATAGTCAACTCGGCCCTCCTTACCCCTACCAGGATATTTTTATCTACCCAGTCATAATGATTTGCTCCGGTTACCCTAAGTTCCAGGAAGCCAGGGGTAGGTGAGATCTCCAGGGCTGCTACACCTGATGCGTCCGTATAACCCCAAGCATAGACGTTTGGATACTGCCGAGCGCAGACAAGCATCCCTTCAACAGGATAACCGGCCTGGGAGCTAACGGTGACGTAAAGGGTCTGGGGGCCTTCCACAATGGGCGGATGGCTGACTACAAACTCGGACGGCTCACGGGAATGCACGGGCATGGCAGGATCACCATGCAGGTTAAGCTCGTAGATGGACCAGCGACCATACGAGACGTTTCCCCACCAGGCATTCTCTTCCTTAGCTGTGGCCAACGCCGGGCCAATCTCGGGGTTGTCCAGGCCGTATACCTCCTCGAAGAAGGAAACGTCAAGGCACTCCGAGGGACCACGTGTGGGGGGAGTGCCCCAACCGTAGCGGGAGTTTCCAACCCACGCGACCGTGCCGCCGTGTTCGGCCCACTGGAAAGCCTCAACAAGACACCCGCCGAACCCATCGTAGTCGAACGCACCAACGAGACAGGATATTGCAACGTATACAGGCATCTTCCCTGCGTTGATAAGTCCCCTGGCCTGCCAGTTGTAGAAAGACGGCTCACCATTCAAGTGCCCGCAAGAGATGGCGATCTCGTTACCGTGAGCGCAGTGATGAACAAGTCCTACCCCTGCGTTGAGTGAATCCTCTAAGGCGTTACGGGTGAGCGTACCCTGGGTCTCATACATCTTGGCAATACTCGTTCCCGGATGCGCCAGATCGGCGATCGCATCGTTGGTTCCGTCTCCAGAGTAGCCACGATCAGGCCAGAGGATCTCTGAAGGCAGCATCAGCTTGGAGGCAAAACCCTGTGGCGGATTATCCTGATACACCACCACCTTGCCCACAAAAAGGCCAGCTTCCTGGACATCATTCACGCATGCCCTGCCCACTGTAACCTCGACTGAAAGATCAACCTCGTCGTTCATCTCGCCGAAGGTATTATTGGCGTTAGCGTCCCAGTCCCCATCAAGGCACCCGAAATACATATCCGTGGGGATCGTGTCTCTAGAGCTCCCATCATAGCTTGCGACAAAGCAATCCCTTGTGGGCACAAGCCCCTCGTCGCCTCCGAGCAGAAGATACTCAACTCCCCAGCGCTCGTGGGCAAAGATCACAAAGTTGCGAATCTGTTCTGCAAGATCCCTGCCAGAAAAGCTTGAGGCGATGGCCTCCAGAGCAACCACTGTATCGCGAACACCCCTTGCGGTGTTCCAATCGGCAAGCTTCTGAAACTCATCTCGAAGCAAGGAAGGTGTAACTATCGCATGCCGATAGTTTTTTTCAGCCGCAGGCTGGAACGTAACCCGTGGGGCTAGGATCTCCGGATTCTCGACCAGAGCCTTGATCCTCACGTTGAGTCTGCGTTGCTGGCTTGGGGTAATACCCACGGGCGGTGTGTAGCCAGGATCGGGTTCATACCCTACGGTAAGCACCATCTGCTCTGCCACCTCCAACTTGCCCTCGGCAGGCGTGTAGCGCAGCGGACGAACCGCTATCAAGGCAACCCTCTCGCCCTCAAGCAATCCCTGGTATAGAACCTGGGCTTCGAAATCTGAAACCGGAGTGCTAGAAGCGTAGACCTCCTCACGTGGCCCCACAAACTCTACCTTCTGCGCGGTCAACGGTCTGGGGGGTTGCGCAGGATAAACAGGGGCCTCTACGTAGGTTGTCTTCACGCTCAAAGCCTCAAGCCTAACATCTGCGACCTTCGTCCCCCTGGGAAGGAGATAGCGCTTCGTGATAAAAGGTATCAGAGGATAGCTTGGTGGAGCATCGTATGAGGCTCCCTCGAAGGAAACCAACGTATACTCTCCGGCCCTGTCTAAACTGAGCTCGCTCAAAGGCAGCTCAAGAACGTAGTGAAGTTCCCCAGCCTCAAGAGCCCCGTAGGACAGAACCGTCAAGCACACTCCCAAAAGGGCTCCAAGGCCGTAAGGCCTTGTCTTCATCGTAAACCTCCTTGTTCTCCCTTTGCCTCAATCTCGGCAAGCAACTGCTCGGCTGAGATCGGCTGATTAAGTGGAACGATATAACTACGTGGGCGACCGTCGTCTCTGTTTGACTGGAACAGGAGCCAGTTACCGTCGTCCGAAAGATCAGGGGCTGTATCCATCTTCTCATTGTAGGTAACAGGTATAACCTCGCCAGTCCGCCGGTCGTAAACAAATACGTCAAACTGTCCGCCTCCGTTACGGTCCGAGACGAACGCTATCTTGCGGTCATGATCACCGAAGTCAGGATAAATATCTGTCCCCGGCCAACTTGTAACCCTCTCTGTCACCCTCCCCCTGGAGTTCATGATGTATATATCGGGCTGTAGTCTACGGTAATTTGTGTAGACTATCAGTTTACCGTTGCTGGAGTAACGCGGGTAACGATTCATATATGCGTTGTGGGTAAGCTCAATAAACTCACCCGCCTTGCGATCGTATAAACCGATCTCCATCGACTTGGTATCCAAGGACATGTAGCCGAAGAGCACGGGCAATTCATCGCTGACCCAATCCGGCGATTCAAAGAATTGTGAGAACCCGCTGAACAGAACTTCGGGTTCGCCACCGCCTTCGGCGTTATAATATACAAGCTCCATACCCGAGTTGTCGACGGTGTTACGGATATACAGGAACCGGTCCGGTGAACCGGCGAAGCACACCCCTCTATTGCGTCGCTTGTCGTTGGTAATCCAACGGAAGTTCTCTCCTGAAAAATCCATGGAGCCTATCTGATCATTCTTCAGCGAATGGAAGACGATCCTCTTGCCGTCAGGTGAAAAGCGCGGCGTCATAGCGATAGAGTCGGAGACGGGCTGGGGGAAGAAAGGCTCCACTCCAAGGTATACAGCGACCTTCGTGCGAAGGAAAACATCCGAAGCGAGTTCTAAGTCAAGGTTCGCAAGACGCTTCCATGTTTCAACAGCCTGAACGGCTGAATCCTCTTCGCAGTAGCGCCTTGCAAGTTTGTATACGGCACGGGCTTTGTTTGGATTCCGAGCAACCTTCTCCTCAAGCGATGCAAGGCTTGCCTTGGCCTGCAGGCATCCTACGAGGAGCACAACTCCTATTGTAAGGAAGGCGATTCTATTCACTCAAACTCCTTGGTTCAGTTTAAGATTCTTACCTATTATTTTAGGCTGTGCATCATGCTTTGTCAAGGTCTTTGGGGGGGTGTTCGTGCGCCAAGAGATAGTTACCAGGTCAAGGGTAGAATAATGATGAAGACGGTCAAAGAAACGGTAAACTGGCCGGTAGTTCATTCCATTCTCTTGTATACTCTACATCTTACCCTTGACAAAACTCCATACAGGCCTATTATTTGGGTGGAGGTGATGTATGAAACATCTAAAGCTTAGCGTTATCCTTTTAGGGGTGGTACTGATAATAGGGTGCAGCATGGAGCCTGACGCACCCAAGTTGATCTCCCCCCAAGATGGCGAGGTGTTCGATATGATCCCGCCCACATTCATCTGGAGCTCGGAAGAGTACGCGGAAGGCTACGCAATTATAGTCGATGAAACCCCACCCGATCTAGGTGATCTCATCGGGTCGATGCCTTTCTCGGATGAGCTTGCCGATACCACCGTAACTATGCCTCAGGAGGCCTTTGATTTACTCAACAACATCACCTACTACTGGCACGTAGCCAGCATGTGGACTGAAAATGGCGATACATCGTACGTCTGGAGCGAGTGGCGCAGTTTTGTGGTACAGAAACCAGGCGAACCTTCGCCTCCCATCCTGATCTCGCCTGAGGATAGTGCAGTGTTTGAGACAAATCCCCCCACTTTCATCTGGGGTTTTGACTCTCTGGCGAAAAGCTGCGTGATTCGTATTTCCACCGGCTCAACCACCATTCTCCAGGATACACTCGAAGACACAACCTATACAATGTCAATCGAGATGTTCGATACATTGGAGAACGGAATTTACTTATGGGCTGTAGCTAACCTCTCAAAATTGGATGAGTTATTCTGGTGCAATAGCCGTACATTTATCTTGAACAAGCCTGTAGACCTCGACACCACCTACTTCCCGTTCGGGCGAGGGTATGAGTGGTGCTATGAAAAGCATCACTATGGGTATAGAGACCCTGATTCCCCAGAAGATACTACAGGATTGGAATGGGATAATTATGACACAACAACTCTTGGAATAACAGATTCTACATGGGAAGGAGATACTTTAGTATTTGGCCCTGACTGGTTCTACTGTATCGAACCTCGAATATGGCAAGATAGCATCCGAATTCACACTGGCTCTTATTTTAGTTATTGGTTTGGCTCTGTCAGCATATCAAAACCTGAACCTTATGAGAGCAACTACGGCTCGAACAGGATAACCATTCGAAACGATACTATGTGTTTAGTAACTGGTGGGTATAATGGAGGCTATCGCTTTAACTCTAATCAACGCATTTCAGCCGAAACAAAAAATATGCCTGTAACCTGCCACAGTGTATTTGAATCAAGGGTAAAGCGGATTGGAACTATAACCCAAGGAGAATACTATTGGCAATCTAGCCCCCAGTATCATGATGGTACTGACTACCGTCTCCTGTACTTCTACAACGGGCGGGATACGGTGTATAAGGCTGAGTAGCGAAACCTTTTAGAACCCCGGATACGTCTTATTCCACGGAATAAAATCGTTGACATCACGGTATTTCTTCTTAGACTAGGAGTGGACGATGAAGTTACTCTTATTTATATATTTGGCGTCACTGCCTCACAAGGAGGTGCTGACCTACGACGTTCACCTGGGGCCCATATACGCGGGCCAGATGGAGCTTTTCTTCTACGAGGCCACCTTCGAAGGACAGCCCTGCTACTCTCTCCGCTCGGTCCTGAATTCGCTTGAGAGCCTTGCCTGGCTTTTTACAATCAACGATACCTTCTACTCATACGTAACCCGCGATTCATTCAAGGTGCTCTACTTCGAGAAGCGCATGCACGAGACCAACTATGATACCGTAATAAGGGTGCGTTTCGACTGGGAGGGTCAGCGCATCTGCTACGAGGACGGCTCCTCCTACCCGCTCCTGCCCGGCACCCTGGATGTGGTCTCGATCTACTATTACTTCAGACTGAACTCCCTGGCAGTGGGCGAGGAACGCGACGTTGTCCTGCACGCGGACCGGATAACCGAGCAAGCAACGGTCAAGGCGGTGAAAGATGTTGCGGTGCGATCGCAAGCCTCACCAACCGGGAGCTTTGTCTGCACCAAGCTTGTGCCCGACGTTCGAGGCAAGGGCAGCTTTGGCTCAGGAGGGAACCTTATCTTCTATCTTACGAACGACGAGAACCTCTATCCTGCGTTAATCAGAACAGTTATGACCATCGGCTCCATCAACGCGCGCCTGAAATGGGTATGGAGCGAATAGTAACACACCTAATACAGAGCTACAGGAGGAATCTTTATGCCACCTAAATCACCTGCCATCCATGCTGTTCTTCTGGTAGGCGGCAAGGGCGAGCGATTCTGGCCCGCAAGTACGCCACAGCGCCCCAAGCAGTTCCTGCGGATATTCTCGGATAAAACCATGGTGGCTGATACAGTGGAGCGCATCAGACCACTTGTGCCGATGGATCGAATGCACTTCGTGCTCCCACACCACCTGGTTGATCTCTTAAGTGACGAAATTAAAGGAGTTAAGCACAAGAACATAATCGTCGAACCCGAGGGACGCAATACCGCACTGGCCATAGCACTTGCCGCACGCGCCCTGCGCCATAAGCCGGACGCTATCATGGCAGTGCTGCCCGCCGACCATCTGATCTCCCCCCGCAAGACCTTCCTTGCCGACCTCAAGACTGCTTCCAGGCTCGCAGAAAAAGGATATCTTGTGACCTTCGGCATCCCGCCCTCAAGACCCGAAACGGGCTACGGGTATATCGAGATTGACCGTAACACACCATTAGGCCAACGGGGGTTTAAGGTTAAGCGTTTCAGGGAGAAACCTGATAAGAAGACGGCTAATCGTTACGTGAAGTCGGGTAACTTCTTCTGGAACTCCGGGATGTTTACCTGGAAGGTTGAGGCCATCATTGAGGCGTTCTGCAAGCATCATCCCCAGATATATAAGGCTCTTCTTGCGAAGCGATCCAGGGAACCGACAAAAAGCTCCTACGCCAGGTTAGAGGCGACGTCTGTTGATTATGCCGTCATGGAAAAGGCCGAAAACGTGGCTGTTTTGCCTGCAAGATTCCGCTGGGACGACGTCGGCTCGTGGAGCGCTCTGGAACGTCACCTACCTCAAGGACTTGACAAAAACACTAGGATTGGTAAACTTATAGTATTGGAAAGCGAAGGATGTATCGTCTACACCCCCCAGGGCGAGGTAGCTCTGTTGGGCGTACGCGATCTTGTAGTTGTGAAAGCTAAAGATACAGTGCTTGTATGTGCAAAGGATCGGGCCGCCGATGTCAAGAAACTCCTTGCACGGCGGACTCCGCTGAAACCCTAGGAGGAGCAAAGATGAAGCGTTTGATTGCAGTGGCTCTGGTGGCCGTTGTGTTAGGGTTAGGATTTGTGGGCTGTACTCCGCGTAAAACCACGAAGGTGGTCTCTCCTGGTCAGGACTACTCCCTCTACGAGATGGAGCAGACCGGGGACACGACTAAGGGGATTACCCCGAGTGCAGCTACAGTGCCCGGCTACCGGGTACAGATCTTTGCCTCAAGCACCAACGAAGGTGCCAACAAGGTCGCCAGCGAAGCGCGTTTCAAGTTCACCGAGCGGGTCTACGTCGAATACGACGTCCCCTACTACAAGGTACGTGTGGGCGACTACAAGAACCGCTCCGACGTCGAGATCCTGCGCGAGAAGGCAAAGAACCTTGGCTACGGCGACGCCTGGATCGTCCAGACGGAGGTCAATGCCCAGTAAGCTGCTTGTTGCAACGGGCAACGAGGGCAAGCTGCGAGAGTTTAAGAAGGTGCTCTGTGGGGTTGCAGATGTTGTGGCCCCACACGAGCTTTCTCTTCCCCTAAAAGAGGTAAAAGAAGGCACAAACTACGCAGAAAATGCACTTGCCAAAGCCAGAGCCTACCGGGATCAGTTTGAAGGCCTTATCTGCGGCGAGGATTCAGGGTTGGAGGTGGATGCTTTGGGCACAAGACCAGGGCCCTTATCGGCAAGATACGGTGGAGAGAAAACTTCTTATCCTGAAAAGTGCAGGATGTTGCTCAAAGAGCTTAAGGATGTGCCGCTGTACGAACGAACCGCAAGGTTCAGGGCTACCATCGCTCTTATAGATGGGAAGGGGGTGAAAACGTTCGAGGGTGTGCTTGAGGGTTGGATCGGGTTCGAGCTAAGGGGGACCGAGGGGTTCGGCTACGATCCCATATTTATACCTAAGGGTTTCTCGCAGACCAACGCCGAGCTGGGGCTCGTGATCAAGAATCGAATAAGCCACCGGGTAAAGGCGATCGGCAAGCTGGCCGAGTATCTCAGAAGTCTTAAAACCTGAAGCCTTTTAAACCTCCAAGGTAATTATCCCAACGGACATTTTAAAGAGGTGGTAGTGCCTCCCCTTTGACGGGGCGGAGTGCCACCGTCTGGTAGAGGGGGGGGTGAATTACACCCTACGTTGTAGCTTCATCGCGTCGCGTGAGCTCCAAACGAGGATTAGTTCTTTTCTTTATTGCGATCTTTTGTCGGTAAGGCAAAAGGAGCATGAATCACCCTCCACCTTACCCCCTCCCATCAAGGGAGGGGGAATTATCGGTGACCGCTCCACTGAAGGCACCAGGCATACCGTGCCCCTACTTTGACGGATTGACTCCTGTCAATCGAAGGTTATAATTGAATCAGCACCACCTCTTAGGAGATGTGTGTTACGGACGGGGAGTAGCGTAGTCCGGTTCAACGCGCCTGCTTTGGGAGCAGGAGATCGGGGGTTCGAATCCCCCCTCCCCGACTTTTTTAACCCCACGAAGCTGCTTCGCATCTCCGTGGGGACCCCGATAGGAATGCTCCTTTTTCCGCAAGCGGAAAAAGATCGCATAATAAGATGTGGCACTGGCTCAACGTACCCCGTCAGGTGCTCCAGCCTGTGGAGTCCAGCGCGTCCTTTATATCCTCTGCTTCAGGCATCCATGGCTTCATGTTCGTCATCTCCGCCTTCCGTGTTCCCTGCTTGCCGAGGTCCCTGCGAACTCGCGAAGTGAGTTCATGGGGTATTATTTAAGGGCGGTCTTGACAGGGTGAAGACTGCGGCGCAGGAGCAGCGGCCCCAGAAGATCTATAAACCAGCCAAAGGCAAGCTCAACCCATGGCACAACCCACAGGAACCTGGGGACATACGCGAGCCTGCGCGGGCGGTTCAAAACACCCCAGATGCGCACCGCTACGCTGTCAGGGCTGACCGCCAGGCTCTCTGCCGGAACGCGGAAGCCCCCGGGCTGCCTCTCAGCGACCCTGAAAAGCTCGGTAGCCACCGCACCCGGCTTGATGACGCTTACGTTAACGTTGGTGCCACGCATCTCCCGGTAAAGCGAGGTGGTGAAGCTGTCTATAAAAGACTTGGTTGCGCTGTAAAGCATCACACCCTGCTGAGGGAAGCTGCCAGCAATCGAGCCCACGTTTATGATGTGCCCCGAGTTGTAGGAACGCATCCGGCGGATCACGAGAAGCGTAAGGTGGACGAGGGAGCGAACGTTGAGCTCGATCATCTTCGAGGCCACGTCCCAGGGCATGTCGGCGCCGTATCCGTACCATGCGAATCCTGCGTTGTTTATGAGCACGTCTATCTTTCCCCAGGCATTCCTGATCTCTTCGATTACGCGCAGCCGCTCGTCCTCATTGGTAAGGTCGGCTGAGATGACCATGGCCTGGCTACCTGCGGAGCGGATCTGGGAGGCGATCTCTTCGAGCTTTTGTTTGCGGCGCGCCACCAGTGCGACCTTGAGTCCTTTGGCGGCCAGGCATCGTGCGGTTGATTCGCCTATGCCGCTGGAAGCGCCGGTAACGAGCGCCACTTTATCCTGCCAGTATGAGGGACGCTTTCGGCCCCATTCGGTGCCGGGCGGAAGGTAGGGCGAGTGTTTGAGTATTGCCCGGCGGACAAGGGGGCGAAGGAGGCTTATAAGGTGGCGCTTGAAGCCAAGGTTGGCCTTGAATGTCTCGAGGTAGTCGTCAAGGGAGTGTCGCTGATATTGGAGTATGCGCTGGGTTTCTTCAGAATCCATCCAGTCGGTGTAGAACGGTTCGGGACCGAACGCCTCGCATGGCAATCTGCCGATGCCGACCGCTTCCAGGGTCTTTCCTACGTAGTCGCAGTATGAAAACTGGCAATCGGGACCTCCGCCCAGAAGCAGAATCTTACCCCAGACCTTCTCTGACGAGGCCGCGTTTGCCAGTGCCAGGCCGGCGTCGCGTGGATCGAGGAACTCGATGCGTGTATCGAGCGAGATCTTGAACATGATGGGGTCTAACCCCATGTCCTGCAATGAAGGCATGGCCGGACATCTGAGTATTGACCATTCAAGCCCGGATTGGGTAATCATCTCCTCGCAGATGATCTTGTGCCGGCTGTAATTGTCCGAGGGCTGCAAGGATTCACCCACGCGTCGAGGAGGGGGCTCGTTAAACTTCCTTCCAAAGACCGAAACCGAGGAGGTAAATATCAGCCTGGGCGGATCGGCAAGGCCCTTGAGTGCCTCAATAAGGTTCCTGGTTCCACCGATGTTAGTATCCTCGGCCAGTTGAGGTTCCATCTCGCTGCGTGGTGGGATGATTGCCGCAAGGTGAATGACAACATCTTGATCCTTGAGGGCAACTGCAATATCCTCCCGGTTGCGCACGTCGCCCCACAGCAGTTTGACCTTATCCTTGAATCTCTTGGCGGACCTTAATGTAGCCTTGTTCTTGAGATCAAGACAGGTAACCTGGTGACCCTGTTTAATCAACTCTCGAAGGGTATTTGACCCTATATTGCCGAAGGCACCTGTCAGTAAGACCTTCATATTCTCACTCCTTTCCCTAATTAAGGATAACCTTCCCTCTCCCCATTTTTGTCACGATCAGCCTGTGGTTCATACCCTGATTATAGGTAAATTTCACTAATTGTCAAGTTGCTTAACTATAACTGGGCTTAACTGTTAATCTCAAGATAGTTCTTGAGTGTTAACATCATGATCTAACCGGTTTTTCTTGCCATGATGCTGTTACCGCTAGAATGCAGTAATTAAGCCTCAGGTTTGCGGCAGCGCACGATGAGGTACTGGGCAATAATCCTGGTATCGGCAAGGAATGGGCAGCGCTTCACCATCTCATCCGACGCAACCGGCTCGTGGAGACGTTCGATGATAAAGCCGGTATTAATCAGATGATTCAGCCAGCTCGCAAAGGTAAAGTGGAACCGAGGCACGCGGAATTTTTTAAGTTTTTTCTTCAGCTCAGGTGGTGTTAAGAAAAAGATCCACTCCTCGATCTCCACGAACCCCTCCTTGAAGTAGCCCCAGCACTGGCGGGCTATATGTTTGCCCTTTTGGTCTTCAACCCACTTGCTTGGCGGGCTTGTAAAACAGGGGTGGATGATGGAGAACTGGAAGAATCCGTCAGGCTTCAGGACGCGGTAGGCCTCCTTGATCGCACGCTGCGGATCGGCCATATCCATCAGGCTCATGAACGCGGCGACGAAGTCGAAGTGCTGATCCTCAAAAGGCAGCTCTGCAGCATTGGCCGTCTGGTAGAGGACACCCAGGGATTCTTCTTCTTCCTTCTCCTTCGCATGTCGAATAAAGGTTTTGGAGATATCTATACCCGTCATCTTCGACCCGAGCGAGGCAAGGATTCTCGTATTGTGCCCTTCGCCGCAGCCGATATCCAGGCCGGTTAAGCCCCTGATGTCAGGAAGGATGGAAAGAAAGGCCGGTGTGTTTAGATTATCCCTGGTTACGTCCATTCCCATGCGTGATAGTTTTGTCCAGGTCTCGGCGTTCTCCTCCCAGTACCTTCCTACCTCTCTATCATCCAAACGTCCCTCCCTTTAGAAACGATTTTATTTAATTGCTTACTTCTATATTGATCGGGGTCTCCGAGGAAACGCGAAGCGTTTACTTGGGGTAGTGCTTGTTTATCGTCCAAGAGACCTCCTTGCGAATGTTGTTGATTATTCCTAAGGGTATCGTGATCCCCTCTATTTGCAAGCCATTACCTGACGTGGGAGGGCGAGATTTTGTTGATACAACCCCTACCCTAGCAGGATAAACTTGTGAGTGCCACGGGCGGATGATGACATTTCGGCCTCAACCCTGATCATTTACCCTACCCGTCTGCTTTGCATCCGCGCGAACGTGGCACAGGCTCTCCAGCCTGTGCTTTAATATTAAACGGCCTGGAGAGGCCGTTTAATATTTTTTCTTTCTGCTATGAGATTGCCACGATTTTGCTTCGCAAAATCTCGCAATGACATATTATCGAATCAACACCAACTTTTGAACAGACGATGACGATCCGTTTATCCTCGCAGCTTCTTGCAAAGCTCAGCGACCCTTTTGCCCAACTTGGCACCGTTGGCAAGGGTTAGCTCATCAGGGACACCCTTGCACGAGGTGCCGTAGTGACCGGTGGCATCCATTGGATCGCCTGCGATAATCATGCCGTAGATCAGCATCGCCTGGATGATAGATATGATGGTTGTCTCCTTGCCGCCGGAGGTGGCGCCCGAGGTGGCGAACGCAGCGCCTATTTCCCCTTCCATCTGGCGGCGGATGCCCACGAAATCGTCGAACACCTTTTTGAGTTCGGCGGCCATGGTTCCGAAGTAAACTGGTGAACCAGCGATTACCCCGTCAGATTCAAGGAAATCCTCCCTGGTTACCTCCTGGGTAGACTTAAGGACGGCGTCAACACCCTCGACCTCCTCTACTCCTTTGGCAATCGCCTCGGCCAGCTTCTTGGTATTACCCGTTCTCGAGTGATACAACACCAGAACCTGCAACGTTCCTCCTTGGTTACAACAGAGAGACTATAGGGAAAGCTGCGATGGAGTCAACCCCCCGGAACATACCATAACCACAACTCTAACGGATCAAAATGCCCTTTTGAAGGGATGCTGACGTTTCGGACTCAACCCTGAGGAAGTAAACTCCAGGTGAGAAGTCATGGTGTGTTACTGGCCAGGTGATGGTGCCGGACGTCAGGTTTGAGTGCAACTCGTCGCAAAAAAGCTGGACAAAAGATGGTCAAAAGATGGTCAAAAGATGGACAAAAGTTGGACAAAAGTTGGACAAAAATGGGGCGATTTTGGGGTTTTTTGAGGTGTTTTGGGGTAAATCCCCGCCCCCTTAATCCCCCTCCACCGAGGAGGGGGAATTTTTAAATGAAGAAGGTCGGCGGGCCGACATTACGCGAAGCGCACAACCGAAAGTTGTGAACGTCAGCCCATACGATCTTGTCCACCTTCGATTACAACTCACAAATTATCTGTAGGGGCACGGCATGCCGTGCCCCTACCTTAGGATGGAGATATTAAACGGCCTGAAGAGGCCGTTCTACATTCCCCCGCCCCCTTTATCCCCCTATCCTATGGGGTGCAGTAAAGTTAGCACCCCAAGGGGCACACTGTCCACCGGGGAGGGGGAAATCTCAATCGTCGCAAGTTCCCCTTCCCTTGTGGAAGGGGTCGGCAACTCGCAGAGTTGACGGGGGAAGGGGGAGGAATTATTTTGATCCCTCCGACCACTCTTAGGAGCGGCCACCTCCCTTAAATCCCCCCGCCCTTCGGGCACCCCCCTTCAGAAGGGGGGCAAAGCAGTATCAATGAGGATACAGGGGGATCAACGAACCAGCACCGCCTTTTGGGTAGTTGAGCTTTCTGCGTCCCTGATGAAATACACCCCAGGCCCGTAACACTCACCCCACTCGATGGTGCCAGACGGCTGGTCTGAGTGCAGTTCGTCAACCTTGCGGCCTGTGGCATCGAAGACCGAAGCTGAGAAGCCTTGGGGGTAATCGGAATATCGCAGGGTGATTTGGCGTCCGACCGATGAAGTGATCTGCCAGCTAGATAGGTGCGTTACGGGTGTTACGGGTGTTACGGGTTCGGCGATGCTGACAGAGTCAATGCCCAGCGCCCTCATCGAGTTCATTCTTAAAACTTTTCCCTTATCGATTTGGATTGTGTCAGCTGAATTTAATATCCGATCCCAGATTTGTTGATTTATCCAATCAGGATGAACATCCCAAATTAATGCAGCAAGTCCAGCCACATGTGGTGTTGCATCTGAGGTCCCAGAATGTGTTGCATAAGTTCCATCTTCCTCAGTTGTTAAAACATTTGCTCCTGGGGCATAAATATCAACACTTGATCCATAATTTGATTTTGACCATCTTGAATCTGAAGAAGTTGTAGCACCTATGCTCATAACATGTTCATAAGCTGCTGGATAAAGTTTATCGTTAGTGTTTTCATTTCCTGCTACAGCACATAAAAAAACACCATTTTCCCAAGCATAATCTGTTGCAGTTTTATATTCCTCCGAAAAATTATAACTCCCTAAACTTATATTAATTATTGGGATATTATTATCTGCGGCATAATAAACAGCATTTATTACCCAACTAGTCTTTATAGCCCCGCTATTGTTAGATACTCTTAAAGGTATGATCAGACAATTTCCAGCAACACCAGCAATTCCTTTATTATTATCTATTTTTGCTCCTGCAATTCCAGAAACATGGGTTCCATGCCCATTTCCATCTTCTATATTTATGTTATTATTATAAAAATTATAACTAAACTCAAAATTTATATTATCAACTAAATCTTCATGATCAGTATCAATTCCTGTGTCAATAATTCCAACCTTAACTCCATCGGCGGTCGAGACGTTCCAAGCCCAGTTGGTTTTTGTTATTCTCATGTTCCACTGCTGATTATATAAAGGGTCGTTTGGGGTGTATGGCTCAGAAAACGAATCCGGCATGAAGAAGTAGCTTTCGGTTTCCTCCTCAATGTCAGGTTCAACCTCTCTGGTGGGGATGGAATCCACATACTCCACCCCTTCAAGACCCTCCAACTCTTCAACTAAACTATCCTGAACCTCTTGCAGTTCTTCAGGGAAGGTCACGATGTAGTAGCACCCGAATAACTCCAGCACCTCTTCAGACGGGTTGGGATAGGTAATCAAAGGGCCAACGCTAAGACCGTTCTCCTCAACAAACGCCTGAAGCGCCTCGGAATCCGGGGCCTTGATGATGAACTCGTTGGTTTCGATTGCATCTTCCGCTGCGCTTATTCCTAAAGGAATCAACAAGGCCAAGATCACCGCTCCCACTACTATCCTCAGAACTATTGAGTGACGCACAGCGCCTCCTTGATTCAGAAAATCATATACGGATTGCGAGAGATGTCAAGGCCACAAAATTTTGCTGTTGACAACTTCTCGCAGGCATCGTATAATTCGGTGTTACGGTGTTACGGTGTTACGGGATTGCGGGGCGTAGCGCAGCATGGTTAGCGCGCTTGGTTCGGGACCAAGAGGCCGGTGGTTCAAATCCACTCGCCCCGATTTCACGATGGAGAGAGACCCTCAAATAATCCCGCTTTTCACTGCGGAGGAGATCGCCGACCGAGTGGCGGAGCTTGGTGCGGAAATCACCGAGGACTATGCAGGCAAGAATCCGTTGCTGGTTGGAATCCTCAAGGGGGCGTGGATGTTTCTGGCAGATCTTACGCGGGCGATGACCATCCCACATCAGTGCGACTTCATCCGGGTATCAAGCTACGGATCAGGGACCGAGTCCTCGGGTGAGGTGCGCCTCCTGACCGATCTTTCCACCCCAATTAGAGGTCGCCATGTGATCTTGATAGAGGACATCGTAGACACCGGCCACACACTTGCCAACATCGTAAATCGATTAAAGGAACGTGAACCTTCTTCCATCGCCGTGTGCTCACTGCTGGACAAGCCCGAGCGCAGGGAAGTGGCGGTTCATATAGACTACCTGGGTTTCACCGTTCCCAACAAGTTCGTTGTCGGTTACGGGTTGGACTGGGACGAGCGTTTCCGGCATCTGCCATACATAGGTTACCTGGAGTTCGGGGAGTAGATTTATGGAAGAGAGCCGCAACATCCAGATAGGGGTGATAGGCGGCAGGTTCTGCAGAGATAAGGTCGCCCGGATTGCCGAGGAGTTGGGACGACTGATCGCTGAACAGGGTTGGACGTTAATCTGCGGTGGACGCGGCGGTGTGATGGAGGCGGCGTGTAAGGGAGCGATCAAGGCAGGTGGAGTGACTATAGGCGTGCTGCCGGACTCAAACGCCTCAAAGGCCAATCCATACCTTACCCATACGATTGTTACGGGCATGGGCGAGGGACGCAACATCATCATCGTTCATTCGGCAGATGCACTGGTAGCGGTTGACGGCAAGTACGGAACGCTGTCAGAGATCGCCTTAGCACTCGCCCGCAAGAAGCCGGTGTTCGGGATAGGGACATGGGATATATCAGGGGTAAAGATGGTCAAGGATCCAGCCGATGCAATCGAACGAATCAAGGAGGTGCTCGGTGAGTGATGCCAGAGTGCATACAGTGGTCTGCGGGGTTGTTCAGGGTGTGAATTTTCGCTACTTCACGGTTAGACTGGCGCAAAGGCTGAACTTAACCGGCTGGGTTCGTAACCTTGGATACGAGCGGGTGGAGACGGTTGCTGAAGGACCAAGGGACGCTCTTAATGCGTTTCTTGAGGAACTGAGAATTGGACCTTCATCTGCGCGCGTTACCAGGGTGGATGTGGAATGGCAAAAACCCACCCACGAGTTCAGCGATTTCCGAGTCACCTACGAGGAATGGTAGAGATGAAACCGCAGATGAGAACTCCTGAGAAGTCGTTCTCGCCATAGGCGTTCGCAGATTACTCAGATTAATCTGAATAAGAAGTGAATGGTGATAAAGGACAAGAGAACCTACGATATAATCGGTGCGGCAATGGAAGTTCATCGCCAGTTAGGAAATGGTTTTCTCGAAGCAGTCTATCAGGAGGCCCTTGCGACAGAATTTACAGCCAGAGGCATTCCATTTAAGCGTGAAGTTGAATTACCCGTATTCTATAAAAATCAGCAACTCAACACTTCTTATCGTGCCGACTTCATTTGTTACGATTCAATCATTGTTGAGCTCAAGACCGTATCCCATTTGGGGAAGATCGAAGAAGCTCAAGTAATTAATTATCTCAAAGCAACCGGATTGGAACTAGGAATCCTCCTCAATTTCGCCGCTCCCTCTCTCGAATACAAAAGGTTTATCAACTCAAAAGAAAAACCACAGATTACACAGACTAACGTAGAATAGAAATAGATTAACCCAATCCGTGAAATCGGCGTAATCTGCGGTTAAAGAACCTTCCCTTTCACCCCACCGTTCCAAAGGGGAACAAATAAAACCACAGATTACACAGATGGACACAGATCAATTCGAATAGAACAATCCGTGAAATCGGCGTAATCTGCGGTTAAAGTCCTATCCCAATCCTAGTTTCTTGCGTGTCGCCGGGATCAATCCGCCCTGCCCGATGAGATCGAGGATGAAGCGAGGCAATGGCTCAAACGATAGTCCCTTGCCCGTAGTAAGGTTCTTCAACTTGCCTTGAGCAAGGTCAACCGTGATCTCATCCCCTTCCTCAACATGCTCGCGGATGCCGGGCACCACAGCGATAGGCAGACCGAGGTTGATGGCGTTGCGGTAGAAGATGCGGGCAAACGAAGAGGCAACCACGCAGGCGATGCCGAAGTAGCGGATGGCGGTGGCCGCCTGCTCGCGGGAGGAGCCGCAGCCGAAGTATTTGCCGGCAACGATCACGTCCCCCGGCTTGGCCTTTTGGCGGAAGTCAGGGTAGACCGTCTCGAACAGATACTTGGGGGTCTCCTCGGCGTCGGTTATGGACATGTAGCGACCAGGGTAGATAACGTCGGTGTTCACGTCGTCCGGGAATATCCATGCTTTTCCTTTAACAGGTTCCATGTTACGCCTCCAGATATCTGCGGGGGTCAGCCAGTTTGCCCTCGATTGCCGACGCTGCCACGGTAGCAGGCGACGCCAGATACAGGAACGCATCAGCCGAGCCCATTCGGCCCTGGAAGTTGCGGTTGGTTGATGTTACCGCCGCCTCACCCGGAGCAAGGCATCCCTGATGAGCGCCCAGACAGGGTCCGCATCCGGCGTTGACTATTACCGCGCCAGCGTCTATCAGGGTTTCGATGATTCCCCGCTTGAGCGCTTCGCGGTAGATGCTCCACGAAGCGGGAACAACCAGCAGGCGGACTTCAGGGTGGACATTTTTACCTTTAAGGATTCGGGCCGCCTCGCGTAAATCCTCCAGCCTGCCGTTGGTGCACGAACCGATCACCGCCTGGTTGATCTTGGCGCCTCGGACTTCTGAGATGCCCTCGACGTTATCCACCTGATGGGGGCAGGCAAGCTGGGGTTCCAGGTCGGATACGTCGAAGGTGTGCTCAGACAGGTAAGTGGCATCAGGATCAGGGGTAATCATCTCGTAGGGACCCTTGGCACGGGTCTTAACGTAGGACTCGGTAACCTTATCCGGAATGATGAACGCTACCTTGGCTCCGGCCTCCATGGCCAGGTTGGAGATAACCATGCGGGAGGCGATGGACATGGAGGATATGGTATCCCCGGAGTACTCCATCGCCTTGTAGTCGGCGCCGTCGGCACCGATGGTGCCTATGATGTTGAGAATCACGTCCTTGGCGTAAACACCACGAGGCAGCTTGCCCTCGACGACAATCTTCAGGGTCTCGGGAACAAGAAGCCAGAGCTCTCCTGTGGCCCATACAGCGGCCATCTCGGTAGCGCCGATGCCGGTGGCAAACGCACTCAGAGCTCCGGCGGTGGTGGTGTGGGAGTCGGTTCCCACGAGGAGGATGCCCGGGCGGGAGAACCCCTCCTCCACGAGTACTTGATGGCAGACTCCAACGTTGATGTCGTAAAAATTCTTGATACCCTGGGCCTTTACGAACTCGCGAAGCTCCTTCTGTCCGATGGCGGTGCGCTCCGATTCTGCCGGCACCCGGTGATCGAAGATGATGACGATCCTGTCCGGGTCCCACACTTTTTCTACACCGATCTTCTCGAAGGATTTCTTGACCATGCGGCCGTTCTCGTGCGACATGGCAACGTCCACCTTGGCCTGCACGATCTCACCGGCGGAAACGGTATCTTTGCCTGACTTCTTTGCTAGAATCTTTTCGGCAAGGGTCAGCGGACTCGTCATTCCCATGATGACTCCTACTTACCTTTATACTTCTGCTCAACCACCGATTTAGGCAGGAAGCGCTTTTCCAGTTCCTTGTATTCTGGCAGACCAACGAACCGCTTGAACTCATCGAACGTGCATAAGAGATCGGTGCGGTCGGGCATGATGCCGCGTTCTTTGAGCACGGATAAGTACTCGCGCAGCCACTTGGTAACCACAAATATGGTTCCCACGGGAACGGAAACACGGGCAACGCCCAGTTCTCTAAGCTCCTCGATAGGGATAAGCGGGGTCTTGCCGCCAACGACGGAATCAAACAGATTTATGGATAGCGGCGCATTGATCTTGGAGACAGCATCTCTGATCATCTCCTTGTCGGTTGGCGCCTCGAGGAATATCATGTCCGCGCCCGCCCTGGCATAGGCGTTGGCGCGATGGATGGCGTCCTCGTAGCCGGTTACAGCGATGGCGTCGGTGCGGGCGTTTATTACGAAGTCAGGATCAAGGTCCTTGCGGACCTGGACCGCCGCCTCGATCTTTAAGACCATCTCCTCCTCGGATACCAGCTGCTTACCCTCCATGTGTCCGCAGCGTTTGGGGAATACCTGATCCTCCAGATTGACCCCTGCCGCACCTACCTGGATGAAATCCTGGACGGTGCGGATCACGTTCAGCGCGTTGCCAAACCCGGTGTCGCCGTCTCCCATCACCGGGATGCTAACCGCCTGGGCTATCCGCCAGGTGATGTTGACCACTTCGTTCCAGCCGAGCAGCCCCACGTCAGGTTTGCCTAAAAGGCACGCAGATACGCCGAAACCGGAAACCTGGGTAAGTTCGAACCCGGCCTCCTCGATCAGTTTGGCCGAAAGTACGTCGTAACAGCCCGGTGCAACCACCGCGCGGCGCTCGTTAATCATCTTTTTCAGCTGCGTTGTTTTCTTCACGTACGTCCTCCGATTCAGGTTTCAAATTCCCGGTGAGTATAGGCTTCGGGAATTGGAAGTCAAGAAACATATACTTGACAGCGTCATCCTTGCTAGTATAGTGCTGGATAAAGAATTAAGGAGGAGACTATGTTCAAAAGCATTCACACCATCGCGGTGTACGTTTCGGACATGGAGCGGGCCAGGAGGTTCTACACCGGGACCCTCGGTTTCGATGTCAGGGTGGATCTCGGTCCTACCCTCTGTTTCCTTATCTCCAAATCAGGCAATATCAATATCTACCTTGAGGCCGGTCATAAACCCAATCCGGTAGATAACAAGGGTACCCATTTGAGTTTTTTCCTCGAGACCGATAAGTCGGCTCAGAAGACGTTCGACGCGCTCAAGGCGGCGGGTGTAGAAATCCTGAACGATGCGCCTGAGGAGGTAGGAGACGGGGTTTTTGCCTTCCAGTTCCTTGACCCGGACGGAAATATACTGGAAGCAACCGGACACTGACCGTTAAGAATATGCAGAGGCGACGCGTGCGTCCCCCCTGCAACTTGACACCAAATCGGAAGTTGTGTATAGTCAGACAAAATAAACATAATTTAGAAGGAGGCCGATCCAGACGTAGTCGGTTGCTAAAAGTGTAGAGTTGGTTCGGAACTTTCTTTAATCATATACGTCTTTTATTAAAGCAAAGGAGGAGATCATGGGACCGCTAAAGCAAAAAAGGGGATTCGGCAAATGGGTCCTGGTAGGTGTAACCCTTCTCTTGTTGGCCGCCAACGTTGCTTCAGCGGATATGGAGGTAACAACACCTACATTTCTTTACCCTGAGACAACCTCGCTTTCTCTTGAGGTAAAAGAGAACCTTGAGGCCCTCTCGCATTTTGCCGCCGGCGACAGCCTGCCTCTTATGTTCCGATTCTACGACACCCTATACGAACACAAGCCAGGCGTTCTGTGCGTGCTCACCCACAAATCCACGAGATTCGAGGGCTTCTCAAACGATAAGGGAGAAGTGCTTTTCTGGGTGCCGCGAGCAAGGAACTACTCCAAGGTCAACTTCGTGGCATATTCCGATGAGCCGATAGAGCCGATCGTGCAAGTTAGTGGGTCCTTGCATGCATCCGGAGCTGCCGAAATCCTTGAGCTTTTATTAATGTGGTTTGGGGTCAAGAAGATGGATGTGGTGACCGGCGAAGGGCTTCTTGTGTTAAAGTCCGGCATGATAGAGGTGCACTACCCCGAAGGACACGAGGAGGAGGCGCGGCAGCTCATGGCGGAACTTAAGAAGGGCGAGAGGGTTATAGACAGCCTTACCCACATGAGATTAAAGCCGCTTTCGATCATTATGAGAGATAGTTTTTATGTGGGTGTAAGCGTCGGAGGGATGTGCACGTCTTTTGAACCTGACAGCGCGAGGGTGTACGGCACTTTCCCCCACGAGTGGGTAGAAGGGGGTATAGAAGAGTGCTACGGAGCCTACCAAGACTCAACCAACCGCTGGATCGGCGACGGCATCGCAAACTACATCGCCTTCGAGATATGCAAGCGGTTTTACCCTAGGTCTCTTTTAGATAGAGGCGGAAGCTTCTACAAAAACCCTGAGAGGGTTTACGACCTTAGGACCTGGACAACGGCTACCATTGCAAAACCTTTGGGCGGATGGAACGTAAGTTTTAAGGGTTATGACATCGCGCCTTACTTCTGGGCAAAGGTGGTGGATAAATCCGGGGATTCCTTAATCATCGCCCGGTTCCTTGCCGAGTTCCTAGAGACGGAAGATAAAAGCCAGCAAAACGCCATCGCTATACTTGAGCGCCTCTCAGGCCTGGACATAGACTCCGAGCTGGTCATCACCGGCAAGGAGTTCTTAGAGAACGTTGGCCGCTACTGGCCCCTATTCATAATCCCTTCCGAGATAGCTCATATCTACGGGAAGGACTTCTTCCTGCTAGGAAACGCTCTGGATACTACCTCCTCCCCCGCCATCAAGATCAAGGTAGACGATTTTTGCATCGAACGCCACGAGGTCAGCAACAGGCAATTCTGTGAGTTCCTGAACGCTGCAGGCAACCAGGAGGAAGGCGGTTCATACTGGTTCGATGATACAAATGATCCCGAAATAGACATGGTGGATGGTAAGTATCAGGTTAAAGAAGGGTATGAGAGCTACCCTGTCCGTTACGTTACATGGTATGGAGCCCAGGCTTACGCTAAATGGAAAGGCAGACGACTCCCAACGGAAGCGGAGTGGGAGCTTGCTGCAAGGAGCGGAGGTTCATTAAGTCGCCGTCCCTATCCCTGGGGCAACCGGTGGAATAGCAGATACTGCAACTGGTCTAAGCGCGACAGGTATAAGGAGACCGCTCCTGTAGACGCCTTCCCTAAGGGGGTCAACAATTACGCATGCTTCAACCTCGCAGGCAACGTTTCGGAGTGGGTGGCGGACTGGTACGCGCCTTATGATCCGGCGGATACGCTTAATCCCAAAGGTCCCCAGGCCGGCACCGAAAAGGTCTACCGCGGGGGAAGTTACGCCGACGAGAAGGAGTGGATGAGCACTTACAGCCGTCGTGGCGCTAACACTTCCGAAGTCTCGCCCTACATAGGCTTCCGCTGCGCCATGGACATACCAAAGCCAAAGAATTGATTAGGAGGCAAGATGCATAAAACAGATGAACAAGAACCTTCCTTCCACTACATAGCCACGAGGAAAGAGGGGCGGGCGATAATTGATGCCCACGACCGATTCTGGGTCTCCAACTGCGGGTGCCGTGAGGGCGGACCGGGGTGCAAACGCTCCCGGATGGACCTCTGTCTGTTCTTCGACGATCAAGAGATGCAGGGCACAGGGTCTGACTGGAAAGAAGTCGACCGTGCCTTCGTCGAAGATATCTTAAAAGAAGCGGCAGAAAAGCACCTGGTCACCCGTCCCTTCAGATACGATAAAGACCGCACCCGGGACCAGGGCATCTGCTTCTGCTGCGACGACTGCTGCGCCTACTTCAAAGGTGACGAGTGGGGCTGCGACCCGGGAAAATACATCGAGCAAACCGACATGGAAGCATGCACTCAGTGCGGCGACTGCGTGGATGTCTGCTACTTCAAGGCGCGTAAGATGATCGATGGGAAACTAGTAATTAATCCGGAGGGGTGTTACGGGTGCGCTGGCTGTGGATTGTGCCTTGACGTATGTCCTGCCGACTGTATAGAAATGGTGCCGCGCACATAAGGAGGAAACCATGAACGAACAAGAGCCTACTCTCCATTATGTTTGCACCCGTGATGAGGCCCGAAAGCTGACAGCCCAACATGATAAGTTCTGGGTGTCCAACTGCGGTTGCCGGGAAGGCGGCCCGGGATGTAGGAGATCCCGTATTGACGTCTGTCTTATCTTTTCGGAGTATGATCAGGGTTCTGGTTCCGGGCTTCACGAGGTTTCCAAAGAGTTCGTAGAAGGCATATTCAAGGAAGCCGAAGAAAAATATCTCGTGACCCGACCTTTTCGTAATCCGGAAGATAAGACCGTAACTGACGGTATCTGCTTCTGCTGCGACGACTGCTGCGGCTACTTCAAGAACCCCGAAGAGGTCTGCGATAAGGGCCGCTTCATGCAGCAGACCGACATGGAGACCTGTACCCAGTGCGGCGACTGTGTGGAGGTATGCTACTTCAAGGCGCGTAAGATGATTGATGGGAAACTGGCAATTAATCAGGAGGGGTGTTATTTCCTTAAAGACGGTTCAACCAATTATGGAAATGCCCCGAAGGGGTACGGGTGTTACGGGTGCGGGCTGTGCCTTGACGTGTGCCCGGAAGACTGCATCGAGATGGTGGAAAGAACTTAAAGGAGGAAAGATGCCCAAAATCTGCGTTATCCAGTTCAACGTGTCCGACATGGATGCGGCTATCGATTTCTACTGCTCGAAGCTGGGGTTTAGTATCAAGGGTAAGGAGTACTACCCTGACATCGTACTTTTGGATCATGAAGGCCCGTCGGTTCTCCTCTACAAAGTGGATAAACCCTTCAAAATCGACTATCCCAACGTTGCCCAGACGCTTGTCAACATCCAGGTAGACGATCTGCGCAAGGTAATGGCCGATCTTAAGGCCAAGGGCGTGGAGTTCATCCACGATAAACCGCAGCCCTGCCCTGCCGGCATCTACGCCGCCATCCGCGACCCATCCGGCAACGTGCACGAACTGCTTGAATTCGGAGGCAGTGTAGACGACCAAGGAACCTCATGAGTAACGAAGAAAACCTTATCCTGGGCAGGTTCGAATTCTGCCTGAACGTTGCCGATCTTGCCAAATCCCTGGAGTTCTACGAGAAGCTGGGATTCGAGGTGATCGACAGCGATATCGAAGCGGGCTTTGCTGTGATAAAGCACCACGACTGCACCCTGGCGCTGTATCAAGGGCATATCAAAAGCAACATGCTGAACTTCCGTGGAGGAGACGTGTTCAAGATCGCCACAGCGCTCAAGGCACAAGGTCTTACCTTCGCCGAGGACACCCGCATCGAGGAGGACGACTCGGCAGGCGCCGTTATTCATGACCCGGACGGCAACGTTATATATTTCAACACCGCTCCAGGTGAGGAGGTATAACATTGCTATAGCCACAAAGCATAACCAAGACCTTTTGGAGGGGATAGAGAGGTGTCCAAGATGTGGTAAAGGACTTGAGAGAGGATGGATCTACAACAGCGGCTTCTATACCCACGGGATGCTCTTTTGGTACAAGGAAAAAAGATGGTTCGGGAAGTTCGAACGGCTTTTGTATCCAAGGTTCCTGGTCCGCTGGATAGCGGCACGAAGATGCCGCAACTGCTCACTTGTCCTGTTTCGCTCCGAGAACCCAACCGCTAAAGAAGTGCGTCGCTACATGTTGAAGTTCATTCTCATCTTTTTATTGATTGTGATCCTCATCCTGGTGATTTTTCTCGGTATCCCCATGCTGCGCTGGTGGATTCGATACGGGGCCGATTATCTCTCCTTGGCTTGACAGGATGGGCCGTAGACAGATAATGGGGCTGGGGAATATGCGGTAGGGAATGAAAGACAAGAAGGAGGTGCCCAATGTCAGACAGGGTGAAGTTCCGCGAACTGGGAGAGGCGAGGTTAAAGATAGCCACGCAAGCGAAGAGCCGCGAGGATTTCTCTCAAGGTATATACGCGGCATTCCGCGACCCTGCAGGCAACGTGCTGGAGAAGAACTTATCCACGGCCAGCTTGTAATCTACGATGCTTTGGGTCGAGAGGTTTACAGGCGTTCGGTTAATTCAGGAGCACGGGAGATTTTATGCTCTACGGATGCCGTGCCTTCCGGACTTTACTTCTACAGGTTTAGCTCTTCTGATTTAACCGTCAGTAATAAACTAGTAACACTAGGTACTTCCTTGTTTGTCATTGCGAGGACGGTTGAGCTTGTGCGGGGCCGGATGAAGCTCCGAAGGGCGACGAAGATGGGGCAATCTCATATGTGGCATAATCCGAGAACTCATCTCTAGATGTTTCTCACCCGCCTATCCACCTTGATGGCGGCCAACGGTCGCTTCACATCAACACGCGTCAGATATATTAGATCGCCACGTTCCCTTCGGTTACTCGCGATGACACGTTTCCTTGATAGTCTCGGGGTCCCCGGCCGAATACGAAGTATTCGGTTGGGGTGAAGATAAGGGGCGCTTTCGCGCCCATCTCTTTTTGAGTAGTTTAATTATCGCAGCAGGACGGTCTTCCGGCTTGCCTGGTAGCTATGATACCTTTAGCCCCGGGTTACTCCTTTGTTTCTTTAAGCACCTCGAACATCTGGGTCAGGCGTTTTTGCACCTTTGCGAAGATCTTGGAGGCCGGCTGGCCGGAGAGTATCTCGATCCCCTCCTCAACAGTGGATACCGCGTAGATGTGGAACTTACCTTCGCTTACCGCATCACGCACATCATCACGCAGCATGAGGTTTGGAAGGTTCGATGCAGGAATCATCACCCCCTGCTCGCCTGAGAGCCCCTTGGCCTTGCATAAGTGGAAGAACCCCTCGATCTTCTGGTTGGCCCCGCCTATGGGCTGCACTATGCCGAACTGGTTCACCGACCCGGTTACGGCCACAGACTGGGTCAGAGGCACCTGGGCCAGGCTTGAAAGGAGCGCATAAAGCTCGGCACTCGATGCGCTGTCGCCTTCCACCTCGTCGTAGAGCTGCTCGAAGGTCAGGCTTGCCGAGAGCGGCAGCGGGTGTTTGGCGGCGAACTTGGCGCCCAAAAAGCCCGTGATAATCAAAACACCTTTGTTATGGATAGGGCCGCTCATCCGGGTCTCACGCTCGATCTGCAGAACGCCCTTGCGACCGAGCCAGGTGCGCGCGGTGATCTTTACCGGCTTGCCGAACGAGTAGTCGCCCAGGGAGAGGACGGTGAGTCCGTTGATTTGCCCTACCTTTTCACCCTCCACATCAATTAAGAGGGTGCCGCGCAGCATGAGGTCTTGAATCTTTTCTTCAATCATGCGGCTGCGGTAGACCTTTTCCTCAAGCGCCTTTGCCACGTGTTCTGCGCGTACCACCGGTGAGTTGGTGTCCATTGCCCAGAAGCTTGCTTCGCTGGCAAGTTCGGCTATCTGCGAGAAGCGGGTGGAGAGTCGTTGCTGATCCTCTGCAAGACGGGAGCCGTGTTCGATAATTCGGGCCACCGCCTGTTTGGTAAAGGGACGCAAGCCGTCGTATTTGCACCGCGCCGAGATGAAACGGGCGTAGGCAAGCTCGTTCTGAGGTGTGCGCGGCATATCCACGTCGAAGTCAGCGCGGATCTTAAACAGCCGCCGGAAATCCTCGTCAAGCTCGTGAAGCAGTCCATATATCCTTGCAGAACCTATAAGTATCACCTTGAAGTCGACCGGGATAGGTGTGGGGCGCAGGGTCTCGATGATCGCACCTCTGACCTTTTCTGAGATGTTTTCGACCTTGGCCTCGTTGGAACGTAGGGTGCGCTTGAGCGCATCCCATGCAAATGGTTCTGAGAGGAGCTCCCGTGCGGGCAGGATCAGGTATCCGCCGTTGGCTCGGTGCACCGCGCCCGGTTTGATCTTGGAGAAGTCGGTGACCATGTTCCCCGAGACGTTGCGGTACTCAATCGCACCGAAGAGGTTGTAGTAGGATGGGTTGTCCTCGAAGATCACCGGGGAGCCGCTGAGATTGGAGTTGTCCACGAAGACGTTTACCCGATACCGCTCAAGAAGCGCACGAAGACGAGCCTGAGTCTCCGCATCCTCGGTCTTCTTAAAGAGGTCTATGTGGCGTACCACATCGCGCTTGACCCAGTTGAAGTAGCGGTTTATTCTGGCTTCGTCCTTGTGCTTCTCGATGAGGGGATCGAGGAGCAGCCCCAGCGTGTAATAGGCCACCTTGCGGTCGTATTCGGTAAGAGCCTCGATCTGTTGGGTTTCTATCCTGCGTACCTCCCCGAGAATGGTCTCCATGACCTTGGTAAGCTCCTTGCCTTTCTTCTGGATTTTTTCCTTTTCTCCATCGGGCAGTGCCTGGAACTCCTCCTGCTCCAGTGGCTTACCTTCGCGAACCGGGATTGGGAAGAGGCCTGTGGGGCCTCTTTTTATAACGAATCCGCGTTTCTGCGCCTCCTCGGAGAGCTTCTTGAACTCGGCCTCCTTGCGTTGCTCGAACGAAGCGGTTACCTTTACGCGTTCCTCGGCATACTCCTCGCTTTCGAATACCTTGGGGATCTGCTCTCGACAGGCCTTGATGAAGGAGTCCATCGAGGAGGCGAAGTTACGCGCCGTGCCGTTCTTTAAGCCTATGGAGAGCGGTTCTGACGGTTTCTCGAAGTTGTAGACATAAACCCAGTCAAGCGGTTTTTTTTCTTCGCTTGCACGGCGGCGCACCAGGGACATGGTTGTTGTCATGCGGCCGGTGCCCAAGGGCCCTGACACGTAGCAGTTGAAGCCAGGGGTGCCGTGGGCCAGTGCAAATCTTATGGCGCGCACCCCGCGTTGCTGGCCTATCGTGCCGTGCAAGGGTTCGATCTCGTCTGTCGTTTCAAAGGAAAACTTCTCCGCCTCCATCCTTGCCCGCAGCCGCTCTGCGGATACGCGCTTTTGCGCCCTCAAGTGGTTTTTCTCTTTTTGGGGCTCGGCTTTCTTCGCGTTCATGGCCTCAGTATAGCAGCGGTTTGTGGAATGTCAAACAGTTCAATGCTCCTTTTGGATTACGTCCAAAAGATCGCAGAAAAGAGGGGTGCCCTTCGGGGTCCCCGCGCGTATGCGAAGCAGACGTGTGGGGTGCGTAAGAATGTAGAACGGCCTCTCCAGGCCGTTTGATAATATATGCGACTTCAGATTACCCTCAATTCGGATAGGTGGGTGACTGACACCTAGAGGTAAGTCCCAAGATTGTGCCACATATGAGATCGCCACCCTCCCCCTACCCCCTCCCATCGAGGGAGGGGAGATAACTTTTTCAAGGTGTGTTAATGTACAATCAAAACCGGGCAGACCGCCGACTCGATCACACGCATCGAGGTACTGCCCAGTGCCTTGCGCTTTTGGGCATCAAGCCCACGGGAACCGAGGATTACCAGATCATAATCTCTTTCTTTAAGCAGACGTAGTATTCCGTCTTCAGCCTTCTCGTCGAAGAGAAGCTCTCGGCGAGGCTCTAACCCCGAGCCATCAAAGAGCCTCGCGGTGGCCCCAAGTATGCGCCGACCCTCCTCTCGCAGCGCCTCCCTTATCTCCGACCCCAGGTCAGCGGAATACATTGCCGGAACGTAGGCTGCATAGACTAACGTCACCTCTGCGTTCATGCACGCAGCTATGTCCCTTCCCACCTCAGCCGCACGTAGTGAGTTTTCCGAACCGTCGGTGGCTATCAATATCTTCTTAAACATATCCTCTCCTTGTAGAAGTTGATGTCAACCTCTATTGTCTTAAATCTGCCAGATCTCTTCACAAAACCACAGCCTCAATTTTGCGATCTTTTGCGCGGAGCGCAAAAGAAGCATTGAAGAATCGCTCCGCCTTGAATTTTACTCTCTTTCATCGCCCGTAACACCTTGTTCGCGTCCTCTAACGGAAACTCCGTAACCTCAGTTTTGATCGGTATCTTGCCAGCGTACTCAAGGAGCTGGCGAACGTCCTCGTGCGTGCTGTTGGCTACCGAGCGCAGTGCTCGCTCCCGGTAGATCAGCTCGTAGGGGAAGCTGGGGATGTCGGTCATGGTAATCCCGGCAAGGGCAAGCGTTCCGCGAGGTCTCAGATGCTTCAAGGCTATGGGGACAAGAGGGCCGGAAGGTGCGAAGATTATGCCTGCGTGGAGGGGCTCAGTCGGTTTCTCGTCTGCGGTTCCGGTCCACTCCGCGCCCAAACGCTTTGCCAGCTTGCGGTTGGCAGGTGTCCGTGAAAAAACGAACACCCTTATCCCTAAGTATCTGGCTACCTGCATGGTTACGTGCGCAGAGTTCCCGAACCCGTAAAGGCCAAGTATCTGGCCCGCCTTTGCACGCGATAGAACCAGCGCACGGTATCCGATCACACCCCCGCACATCAGCGGCGCGGCCTCGGCGTCTCCTATACCCTCAGGTATCTGATAGGCAGAATCCTGAGGGACCACCAGGTACTCCGCATAGCCTCCGTCAACGTGGTAGCCTGTAAATCTTGCATTCGCACAGAGGTTCTCTTTTCCTTCTCTGCAGAAGGAGCACTCACCACACGTCGAGTAGAGCCACGGAACGCCAACGCGCTCGCCTAAGCGTTCTCTAGATACCCCTTCACCTACCTTATCTATCCTGCCGATTATCTCGTGGCCTGGAACGATCGGCAGCCGGGGCAGCGCAAGATCGCCTTCCACCGTGTGCAGGTCGGTATGGCAGACCCCGCAACGAGAGACCTTTACCCGCACCTGGCCTTCTTCGGGTTCTGGAATCTCCAGATCAACGAGCTTCAAGGGATCTTTTTCAATCCCGGCAGTTGATTGCAGTTGCATCGCTCTCATGATCTTAAAATAGTCCCTTTAGCTGCGAAGTCAAGGCTTGACAGTTGCAATCTTGTCGCTAAAGTGAGGAAGGTGATATATCTTTTTCTCTTAACGGTTGGCATGCCTCAAGACTCTTTGCAGGCCGAGTTCCGGTCTCTTGCACACGAATGGGTAGAGAACGCAGAAAATGAGGGTTGGGCGATTGATGCGGTTGACGCCTTGGTCTTTGAGCGCACCATACAGGAGTTCGGGCTTTATCTTGAGCAGGAGGTGGGGCCGAAAAAACGCAATAAAGTATTTCGGCGCGTGAATACCCCAAACGATCTTTCTTCCGCCCTTGAGGGGGTCCTGGGCAAGCGCTTCGGGGAGTTCTTCTTCGGTTTCTACGACTTCTGTGAGCGCCAAAGCACGGCCCAGCCTGGCTGGCTTGAGGCGGAGAGCGAGCATTTCATTTACCTTTATCATCCAGGAAGTGCAGCCCAAAAGGACATCAAGCTCATCGAGGCTGTGGCCGAGCAGTCATTCAACCAGATCACAGATATCCTTGCGCCCGATTCCAGCGCCCGCTTGCGGCTTTCCCACCTCGTAAGAACAGATAGTCTCCCTCCTGGATTCAGCGGAAAGATCCTTTTAAGGCTTCACCCCACCCGCAAGGATCTGGGTGCGTTCGAGAGCACCTCAGGGGGCCAGACCGGATTCAGACCTATATGGCACGATGACACGGTGGGTTATGCACTCTGGATAGATCTTGCCTATCCCGGTCCGGTGGGTCTTTTTGGGATTCCGCACGAGGTCGCACACGCTTTGGCTTTACTCTACCTGTCTAACGAACCCCTGCTCGCCGAACTGCTTTCTTCTGGAGAACACGTCCCGGCGAATCTCCTGCGTGAGGCGGTCCTCCCCGAGGATGTCCTTCGTCTGGAGGGCTGGGCCTACATGGTGCAGCACAACCACTCCACCTTTGTTCGGCTGGGGCTTTGGCGCTCAACGAGTCAGTCAATGGCAGAGATGACGAAACACTATGATTTCCCTGACGCTTACCTGTTGCTAAATGGAGAGATGAGTAAGAGTTTCATGGAACAAACACTTGCCCTGCTTGGCTTCAGGCGAGCCGCTCGTCACAGTGAGATGATTCGTTATCTTTTCGCATCGGCTGACCTGATACGATTCCTTCACGAGCGCTACGGTTCTGAAAAGCTCAAGCTGTTCCTTGCCGATCAATCTGCTCCCATGGACGCCCTGCTCGAAGTCTACGATCTGACGCCCTATGCGCTTGAGGAAAAGTGGAAGAACGACGTTCTCCAGGAATAGCATGAAACCACCAGATTCCTTCTACGTTTACATACTGCAGTGCGCCGACGGCTCGCTCTACACAGGCATCGCAAGGGACGTCATGAAACGTTTAGCCGAGCACAACCGAGGCAAGGGCGCGCGTTACACCCGTACTCGTCGTCCCTGTCTCTTGCGTTTCATGGAACGCCACGCCACCCGGTCCAGCGCGCAGAAGAGAGAGGCGGAGATCAAAAAACTCTCCCCCGAACAAAAGCGAGCACTCATTCGAGGGTGTCCGATCCCGTAAGCCCTTTTCAAAAATCACTTCCTTGACAATCTGACGTTTGGGATTATTATCCTGAAAACCATTAAGTAGGAGGTACGATTATGAAAAGGATCGCTTTGATGGTCCTGGCAGGAGTCCTTGCACTCTCTGCCGCAGAGTGGGAAACCGTGCAGATCACAGATGAGGCGGATCTGTGGAGCACTGATCCTATCCTTGTCCTCGATGCCCAGTGGCATCCGCACATACTCTTCACTCAGTGGAACGAGGAAGTTCACATAAAGGTTGCCTCTCACGATACCGATCTATGGATCATAGATGACGTGGCAACTGTGAGCGAGGATTTCATGCCTTATTACAGCATCGACGTGGATGCCCAGGGGAATACCTACATAGCCTACTTTGACTTGGTAGGAGTAGGGAACTCTGATCTCTTTTTTGCCTCGGATAAAGATGGCCCGTTTGCACCAGTCAACATCACTGATGATGAACTGTTTCAGGTAGCACCGCATGTTCGGGTATCCTTTAACGGAGTCCCCTTTATACTCTACGCTGAGGCCCTTACGCCTGATGATTCTATGAGGCTTTTCATTGGATCGATTGACGAAGAAGGTTTGCATAGCCCTGAACTGATTGCTAAGAATGTGTATCAGGAGGAGTATCTAGGTTACGATCTCGTATTTGAGCCGCGTGTGCTAATATCGCCACACGTTTTCTACATCGGTGACGACGGCTATCTCTGGCACGTTACGCTTGATGAGGATGATATTATATGGAGAAAGGAACCGCTTAACGAACTCTCAAGCGAGTGGCCTTCGGCAGTGGCCGATCCTTTAGGTTCGTTCCACGTGGCCTACGATGTGGGAGGCGCGAGCATCCACTATATCACCAATATGAGCGGCACCTGGCAGGATGAGCTGGTTTCTGACCTCGGCGATCCGGAAGGCGGTAACGAAAGGCCCTCGCTTGCTCTTGAGATTGTTTACGGAGGTTACCTGGGAATAGGCAATCCCCATGTGGTCTGGATGCATGCCGATGCGGAGGGGCCATACGATTTCTACTACGCTCGCAGACCCGAAGACAACTGGCTTGAAGAGTCCGTTTTCGTTACGCCTGAAAAAGACGAGTTGCCAGGTTACGGACGCTACTTTGCATTAGATGCTGAAGGTTACGGACATCTCGTCTATCATGCCGAGGATGAGAACTATGTCACCCAGATCTTCTACGCCAGGAGCAAAGAGCCTTTGATTGGAGGGATTACCGAAAACCCTCCTCAGTCAACACCTCTCAGTCTAAAGGTTAGAGGAGGAGCAGTTTGCTTCAGTTTACCGCAGACTGGTCTGATCCGCCTCGATCTCTACGATGCTGCAGGCCGCAGGGTTACCTGCATCGCGTCAGGGGCCTATCCTGTGGGCGAGCACTCGATCCCCTTGAATCTCGCAGAACTTCCGGCAGGGGTTTACTTCGTGCACCTTGAATCAACCAATCAGCAGGCTAGCGCCAAGTTTGTGGTGATGCGCTAGAGCAGTAGGAGGCGAGGCATGCCTCGCCCCTACAAAAGACCAACCGAGGAGGTTGACAATGAAGAGGATAGCTTTGATACTGCTCGCGGCGGTGCTTCTGCTCCCCGCTGTCCAGTGGGAGACAGAGCAAGTGACCAACGAAAGATGGGCAGATAGCTACGAGCCGGTTATTGCCGTCGCCCCTGACGGAAGCGTAAGGATTCTTTTCAACCAGTGGGATAATAATGAGGAACGGCTGTATCTCAAAGTGGCTTATGGCTCAGCCGGTGATTGGGTTATTAAGGATGTAGCCCAGGTGAGCGAAGAAGCTTCAATGTTCTATAGTATAGACGTTGATGCTGAGGGTAACACTTCCCTAGCTTATAGCGATTGGACGAGCATGGAAAACTCAGATATCTTCTACGCTACTGATGAGGGTGGCGTTTTCTCACCCACTAATCTCACCAACGACGTGGACATTCAGATGTGTCCGATGTTGCGGCTGGATACCCAGGGTACACCCCATCTGATTTTCATTGAATTACTGGAAGGTGAAGGAGTAGTCCAGATCTATTACGGTTGGATTAGTGGGACCTCATTGGTGGACAAGGAGCCAGTGACCGACACCTTCTCCCTTTGGGATTTCTACGGCTACGACCTTGTACTTTCCGGGAATGAAGCACCTTTTGGCCGCCATGTATTCTACATCGGAGAGGGCGGTTATCTCTGGCACGCGTATACTCTCCCTATATCTGCCACTTCTCCTCAGTTCTGGGCTCAGGAAGCGATAAACGATATTCCCAGCGAGTATCCTTCGGCTCGGATCGATGCATCGGGAACCATCCACATAGCCTACGATGCCGATGAGACAAGCATCCATTACGTTACCGGAGATATCGGGAATTGGCATGATGAGATCGCCGTGCTTGCCGATACGGAGACCACCTGGGTGTTTGCCCCCCGTATCGATCTCGATCCCAACGGCGATCCTCACCTCGTGTGGATAAAATCGGTAAACGACTGGTACGATCTGGCATACGGTAACAAGCTGAGCGGTTCATGGATGAGTGAAGACATAACCGACACCCCGGATGAGGATGAGTATCCGGGCTACGATCGCTACTTTGCCATAGACGCTGCCGGCTACGGACATGTGGTCTACGATTTCCCCGACACTAATTACATGTGGCAGATATACCACGCCAAGTCCACCGAGCCTTTGACCGGGAGTGCGATCGCCGAACAGCCTGCTTCGTCCAACCCCCTCAATCTGGAAATTCGAGGATCATCAGTTCACTTCAGCCTGCAGGTGACCTCCCCTCTCCGCCTCGATCTCTACGACGCCTTGGGCCGCAGGGTTACCTGCATCGCGTCAGGGACTTATGCTGCTGGCGAGCACTCAATCCCAATCAACTCCACCGATCTTTCGGCAGGGGTTTACTTCATCAGGATGGAGGCCGGGGGGTACTCGGCATGCGCTAAGTTTGTAGTTACGCACTGATCATCCGGGGATTGACAGACTAAGTTATTAGCTTATCCTGTATAAGCAAACTCAACCAGAGGAGGTTGGACATGAGAAAGATCGTATTGATCTTACTGGCAGGTGTATTAATGCTGTCTGCCGTGGAGTGGGAGATAGAGCAGGTGACTGATGATCTTGACAGGTATAACTATGAGCCGTCGATCATATTGGATGGAGAGAATCCACTCATTCTGTTCGAACAATTTGACGATGCTGATTATGATTTTCTCAAGCTGGCTTATAAGGATAACGGCTCATGGGTTACCGAAGAGGTCTTGGATTTCGATGCAGCTTTGTATAACTTTGCCATGGACTCTGAAGGAAACCTCTATATAGCCTTTACTGACAGGGTCGGAGAGTACGAAGAAAATGACTTATTCCTTGCCACCGACACCAGCGGAGAGATGGTAGTCCATCGTTTAACCGAACAGGCCGTTAACTATAGATTTCCTGTGATCAGACTCGATGAAAATGACAATGTTCACATAGCCTATTCAGAAGGCGAAGTGGGTGAATTTCACGAGGACTGGATCCATTACGGGTATTTTGAAGAAGGTGAGTTCAGATCTGAGGTTGTGGCTGAACACATGATCGGAACCTACAATTTTGATTTTGTGCTTTCCTCAGACGGAATACCTCATGTATTTTATGGGTTCTATACCGATAGCGATGGAAAAGGTTTAATGCACAGTTTCCGTTCGGTTTCAGCAGAGTGGCGTGAAGAAATAATCCTACAGCATCCCCGGGTGGTGCCTTATAACCCGTCCGCAGCTATAGACGAACACGGTAAGTTTCACGTGTCCTGGGATCTCAATTCGAGTTACATACTCTATGCTACTGATAAAAGCGGGTCTTGACAGGATGAGTGGGTGTCGGACAGCTTCGAAACCTATGGGTATAATCTTGAATCGTGTGTTGCTTTAGATCCCACAGGTAATCCCCACGTGGTCTGGTCTTTTGCCCCGGAAGAGGATGATTTTTACGATATCCACTATTCAAGAAAGATTTCTGGCATCTGGACAGAAGAGCCGGTAACCGAGACACCGGAAAGATACGAAGAATCTGAGGACAACCACTACTTCCTGATCGATGCTGCAGGTTATGGACATATGGTTTTTACAGGCTATGAATTAGCAGGTGAAGACGAGATTGCGGAAATATACTATGCTAAGAGCACCGAACCCCTTGAAAGCAGTTTCATTTGTGAAGACATTCCAATTCAATCTTTGGATAATCTAGAAATCTGTGGTTCATCCGTTGTGTTGGCTTTGATGCGGGAATCAAACGTTCAGATAAATCTATATGATGCGTCGGGACGTTTAGCTGAGATGGTTTTCTCCGGAACCTGTTCCCCCGGCAGTCAATCAATCCCCATTGAGGCTACTGGATTGTCCTCCGGTGTTTATTTCGTGCAAGCCAGAATCGAGGAAAAGAAAACTACTGCCAAGTTTCTACTGATTCGTTGATTTAGAGGGACTTGTATATGTCATTGAGAGTATTGCTTTCATCATTGCTTCTGATAGGCATATCTGTTGGTGTAGAATGGGAAACACAGTACATTCTGGAAGACCCAGACTATTATTACTACAATCCGATGGTGACTTTAGACAATCAAGGCAAGGTGCATATTGCATACATCCATTGGGATCATGCCGTTGATACGGGTAATTTGAATGTCATCTCCAATCAAAGCGGTGAATGGATATCTGAGACTGTTGCATCCGTTAATTATCCCATTCTATGGGGTGACCTTTACGATATCGAAGTGGACAGCCAGGGTAACCGATACCTTTCTTACATTGAGTATATCAGCAAGTTCCGGATCTATCTTTGGTTAGCCACCGATACCTCCGGGGAATTTGAAAGTGAACGGATAGGAACCCCCTTTCCCTATTCTCAAGGTTCACAAAGTATTGAATTAGATGGGAATGATAATCCCTTCATAGCCTTTCTGCAATTCAACTATAACACTTTTGAACTTGAACTACGTTTCGGTTGGTTTGAGCAGGATAGCTTTGTATCCGAAAGGGTAGTTTTAGATAGCGTAGATAATGAATCTTTGGGAAACCTGCTTTTGGAAAAGGACGGCACGCCTCATATCATCTACGTAGGTTATGAACACCGATTATATCATGCGTTTAAAACTGACGAGGTCTGGGATAAGGAGAGAATCTGGTATTTCCTTCCGTTACGGCCTTCAGCAGTGATGGATACCGATGATTTTATTCACGTCATCTACAGGTCAGGGGATTGGTCCATCCGCTACGCCCACAATAGAGAGGGAGAATGGATTGACGAACACATCATAGCTACTTTCAGGTGGGGCTACGACATAACCTGTATAGATATAGATCCTGATGGAATCCCTTGTTTTGTCTGGACACACGGTACTTCAAATGAAAATAGGCAACAAACCGATATCTCTTATGCACGTCAGCTTGAAAATGGCTGGTTCGAAGAAACAGTTACAGAAACCCCTAATGTTGTTGAGATTCCCGGAGAACATAACTTTTTCAAAATAGATAAAGCAGGGTACGCTCATTTGGTGTACGAGTACTGGGACAGAGAATTCAGTAAATTGGCATATGCCAAATCGAAAGCCCCCTTGTTTGTAGCCGAGCAGCCGAATGAGGTCAATCCGTTTGATCTGAGGGTTCGTGGATCGACTGTCCACTTTAGCTTACCTGAGGCTTCCTTGATCCGCCTTGACCTCTACGACGCCGTAGGCCGCAGGGTGCGGTTGCTTGCGTCAGGTGTCTATAACTCAGGCCAGCATTCGATTCCTATCAACTCCACCGGGCTCCCGGCAGGGGTTTATTTCATCCGTCTTGAATCGGCGGATCGCACCTCAAGCGCCAAGTCCGTACTTAGCAGATAGTATCGCTGACAATCAAATTCGGGGGCGCTTCTAGGGACTTGCCTTTACCTCAAGGGAGATGCTTTCAGAGTCTATCCACCCCTCCCCATCGCTCACGGTTACGGTAATCGTCACGATTAAGTTGCTGGTTACCGATTCAGGGGCTGTCCAACGAGCCAACTCGCCGAAATTCTCGATCTTCCCCCAATCGGCCTGCCAAACATAGGTTAACTCAGCCCCCAGCGGATTGTAAACGTAGCAGTGCAGGAGTGTGCTTTCACCCGGCGCAAGAGAAGGGTTATCAGCCGTGACCCTTTCGATCTCAGGACCCACAGGCTCGCAGAAAAGCACAAAAAGAAGCACACTCAAAAGAGCAAGGATCATCCAAACTTGCTTTTGTCTCATCACTTCCTCCTTCCTTCACTGAGGGTAGGTTGAGACAAGCACGGTATAAGGATCGAGATAGTTGAACGCTACCTCGCCCTCGCCGTATGTTGGATAGAAACCTCTGGCGTCCGTTACCTCAAGGAACCAGTCGCCTGGCGAAAAGCCAGAACCGGTAAGATCAAAGACCGCTACAGTATCCTTGATTTCCTCGAACAGCTCTCCATCGGGCAGATAAAGACTCATCAAAGGCTTGCAGTCGCCTCCAAGGTCTTTGATTGTTACGTAAAGATAGGTGGTATCCTCAAGCTCCAAGCGGTAGAAGTCAGGAAGTGAAGCCATAGGCGTAAGGGTGTCTGAGAAGGCATCGCAAAGATAAGCTCCGGTTGTTTCTATTCCCAAAAGCACCGGCGTGGCCGATGCGGTGTCGTCGTCAGGTTCAAGGGGATCGTTGATGTTGGATGAGGTTATCTCGAGGCTGTATCTATAACGGTCGCCTGCAGGATCGCCAATCGGGGTTATGCGAAGGTAGTAGGTCTGGCTGGGGCGGCTGGCAACCCAGGCTGAGGGCAGGAGTTTAGAATCACGTGAAGATACAAGCGGGGTCTGGTTTTCACTTAAGAGTTCAGCTTTAAGGTAGAAGGAGGTGCCGGTCGGTTCGAGGAGTTTGACCTTTACAACGATTACTGAAGCGAAGGCCTTTTTTGGGCCGATGCCGAAGTGAAAGACCTCTGCAGGGTCGTCTGCCGGAATGGTAAATTCCTTTACATAGGGCAGATTGACGTCCCAGGCGGTCTCGATGGTGTTGTTGTCAGTAGGATCAGGCGGCGTAGTAGAGTCGTCGTTATCGCAGGCCAGGACAAACAAGCCGGTTGCCAAGACAAAACTTATAAAAAGCGAGACTTTCCTTTGCAACAAGGCCTCCTTTTACCGATTAACGAGAAAGGATACCCTCTGCTTCTTTGCTGTCAAGGGGATCACTCCTTTATAAGTGAGGCTGAGTTAACGTCGGCCCCTACGTTTTTTATCCTGCGATCTTTTGACCTCTGGTCAAAAGGAGCATTTATTCTCGGGGTCCCCGCGGCGTTACGAAGTAACGGCGTGTGGTAATTAAATGCCGAGAGGGGGAGTTGAACCCCCACGGGGTTGCCCCCACTAGCTCCTGAAGCTAGCGCGTCTGCCTGTTCCGCCATCTCGGCATTATTACAAATCTTTTCGGTAGATGGCTCCTTTTTAGTTCAGGCAACTTCGTCGCCTGCGTTCGCTGCGACCTTCGTCCGCAGCTCATGTCCGCCATCTCGGCATTATTACAAATCTTTTCGGTAGATGGCTCCTTTTTAGTTCAGGCAACTTCGTCGCCTGCGTTCGCTGCGACCTTCGTCCGCAGCTCATGTCCGCCATCTCGGCTATTATTAAATCTTTTTATGTTGATGGCTTCACCCTTTGGTCAAGCAACTGCGTCGCTTGCGTTCGCCACGACTTATACCCGTGGCTCACGTCCTGCCATCTCGGCTTCTATCAGCTTCGAGAAAAGAAGTCTATACAATCATGCCGGAAAGTCAAGCAGCTTAGCCGGTTGCACTCGCCTCGACCTACGGCCCATACTCACGACCTCCATCTCGGCAAGTTCGATGTCGGCACTCTTTGATAAAGCAACTACGTCGCTTCCGCTCGCTCCGACCTTCTCCCAGAGCTCGCGTCAACCCTTGCGTTCGCTCCCCTCTTGAATACAATAAATCAATGTTCCGTGCTTACTCCCGGCGTGTAGATCGACGCCTATTCAGCGCTATCAACCGATGGCTTGCCCAGCGTGGTGACCGCACCGATCCCATAAAGCTTCGCCGCTTCACCGCAAGCGCTGAGAAAGCGAGCCCTGAGGAGTTCTTCTCTCTATCCAAACGAACCCGTGTTGAACTCAAAAGAACCTCGGAGTATCCCCTAAGCTATACGTTCCGTTTCGACTCCCCCTTGTCTTCAGGATACGGTGAGAACGACTTGGCGCAAGGAGAGTTTTTTCCCAAACATCACCTCTCTGCTCCGGCGGTGATAGTGCTTTCAACCTGGCTTGAGGGAGCGACCGATTACTCGCGTTTGGCGCATTGGATCGGACTTTCCGGCCGCAATCTGTGGGCGATGGACCTTCCCTACCATGGGCGCCGCGCACCTCGAGAAACCCGTTCCGGCGAGCTTGCCATCACCGCAGATGTAGTGCGTACCCTTCGAGCCGTCAGACAGGCGGTTTGCGATGCGCGCGTTTTAATAGGCACACTTTGGGAGTTGGGATCAAGGGATATAGCGATTCTGGGTTTCAGCCTGGGCGGCTGGGTTGGTTCTTTGCTTGCACTTGCAGAACCTAAGGTTTCAAAAGCACTGCTCCTCACCCCGGTCGTGCGGCCTGAGGAGCTCTTTCTTAATTCGCCTCTCTTTAGTGCCCTGCGCAACGGCGTGCGAGAGCAAGACAGGGTTCAGGTCTTCAACAAGCTCCGCCACCTCTTTTTACCTGTGCATGGAATGCCGGTGATAGATCCAGAGCAGATCCATCTTATCGGCGCGCACGAGGACCCGCTTGCGCCACCGGACTCTTTAAGGGAACTTTCGTTGGGTTGGGGGTGCGGCGAGGATATACTTCCCGGCGGACACATAACCGTTTATCTCACCGGCCGGCTCTGGCGCAGGATATTCAGCCTCCTACACCCCAACCAGTCGCTACGCAACTGGTCGGGGATCCCTTAAAATGCTCCTTTTGCCTACGGGCACACTTGTTATCTTAGTGCACGGAGTGCACTAAGATAAAAGATCGCGATTAAATCCACGTGGCGTTGTCTAGCGACGGCGTGGGGTAGGTTCGGTTGACATACGCGCCTTCCCTGGCTAGACTTTGCAGGCTCACGAAAGTCCCTAAATCAAGGAGAGAAGATGTCAAAGACACAAGAAATTCTTGCCCAGACAGAAAGATACAGTGCCAACAACTACCACCCGCTGGATGTGGTTTTAAGTAAGGGCGAAGGCGTATGGGTGTGGGACGTAGATGGTGCGAAGTACATGGACATGCTGGCCGCCTACTCCGCGCTCAATCAGGGACACAGACACCCCAAGGTCCTTAAGGCGATGATCGAGCAGACCGAGCGCATCACCCTTACCTCGCGGGCGTTCCACAACGACATAATGGGAGAATTTCTCGAAAAGCTTTGTAAGGTCGCAGGTAAAGAGAAGGCCCTGCCCATGAACACCGGTGCCGAGGCGGTGGAGACCGCGATCAAGGCGGCCCGAAAGTGGGGATACAAGATCAAGGGCGTTCCCCCGGGCGCAGCCGAGATCGTAACCTGTGCAGGCAACTTCCACGGCCGCACCACCACGATCGTCGGCTTTTCCACCGAGCCTCAGTACCGCGACGGATTCGGCCCCTTCACCCCTGGATTTGTGACCATCCCCTACGGTGACATCGAAGCACTCAAGAACGCGATCAATGAGAACACGGTCGGCTTTCTCGTAGAGCCCATCCAGGGCGAGGGCGGGGTTGTGGTTCCACCTGAGGGATATCTAAAAGAAGCGGCTGAACTCTGCAAAAAGCACAACGTTCTCTTCATCGCCGACGAGATCCAGACCGGACTGGGCCGCACTGGTAAGATGTTCTGCTGCGAGCACGAAAACGTTGTTCCCGATATCTACATCCTGGGCAAGGCCCTAGGCGGCGGGGTCTATCCGGTTTCCGCTATCATCTGCAACGACGACATCATGCAGGTCTTTACCCCGGGCGATCACGGTTCCACGTTCGGGGGGAACCCCCTCGGCTCCGCCGTCGGCTTGGCAGCGCTGGATGTTCTTATAGAAGAAAAGCTCCCCGAGCGCGCGGCTGAGCTTGGCTCCTACTTTATGGACGAACTCCGCAAGATCGACTCCCCACACGTTGACCATGTGCGCGGCAAGGGTTTGATGATCGGTGTGGTCATCAAGGAAAGCTCGGGCACAGCTCGTCCCTTCTGCGAGAAGCTCAGAGATGAGGGCATCCTGGCCAAGGAGACCCATCACCAGGTGATCCGGTTCGCGCCGCCTCTGGTTATCACCGCCGAAGAGATCGACTGGGCGCTGAAAAGAATCAAAGAAGTGCTCCTTTTGTCCTAACGGACAAAAGATCGCAGACAAAACAATCTGGAGTGTCTGATGAACCGATTTGTATCTTCCGTTAGAGCCGCGTTTGTTTTTCTGCTGCTCGCAGGATGCGGGGATGATCTTCCCGATCTTGACTTTCGCCAGGAGATGGTGGATTTCGTTATCGAGATCTCTGATTACGCTGAGTCAGAAGACTCTACCTTCCTCATCTTCCCCCAGAACAACCCTGATCTTTGGTCCGAAGAGGGCTATCTTGACGCAGTGGACGGCATCGGACAGGAGGAGCTCTACTACGGATACGACGGTGACGGCGTTGCGACACCTGCCGAGGTCACATCAGAGTGGGAACAGGAACTGAGACACTTCCGGGATGCGGGCAAGCTGGTGCTGACCGTGGACTATCCATTCGACGATCCAGAGACTCCATCCTTCACCCCCCAGATCAGATCAAAGATAGACAGTGCCTACTCCAGATCGCAGACTCAGGGTTTCGTTTCCTACTGCGCGGTGCGTGAATTGATCTCGATCACCGTAAATCCCGGACACGAGCCGGAGCCGAATATGGAACCGATCACCTCCCTTGACGACGTTAAAGACCCCATCTACATCCTTCAGCATGGGGAATCGTTAAGCCGATCAAAGTTCTTGGACTCTTTGGCTTCTTTGTGGTTCGACCTCATAGTTATGGATCATGCGGACGACGACGGACTTTACACATCCGCTGAGATCTCTGGTCTCAAAGAGAAATCCGGCGCCATAATCTTGGCATATATGTCCATAGGCGAGGCCGAGGACTACCGCTTCTACTGGAAGGAGGAGTGGGACCGCAAACAGGATCGGCCGGAGTGGATCGAGGAGGAAAATCCCGACTGGGAAGGCAACTATCTGGTGCGCTACTGGGAGGATGCCTGGAAGCAGATAATCTTCGGTACCGACTCCTCGTATCTAGACGTAATCATGGCCCAGGGTTTCGACGGGGTGTACCTGGACAAGATCGACTCATATAGCTCCTTTTAACCTCCGGTTAAAAGATCGCGGGTTGTTGGAAAACGAAAATGACCGGTTGTTGCGGCCATTACCGATTTTATCCTGCGATCTTTTTCGTCCCTTAAAAGGGCGAAAAAGGAGCATTATATAGTCCCCGCGGTGTTAGGTCCTAACACCGCGGGGCAAAGGAAGCGGCCTATTCCCGCAATCCCACGTCACCCTGCGGCCGCCTCCCGACTCCTCTATCCTAGTTAAGCTTCAAGGAATGTCAAGGCTTGAATGTTCCTTATACCCTGAGAAGGAATCACGGTTTTCTGGCAATAAACAGCATCTCGCCCTTCACCCCACACGGCTGCTTCGCATCCATGCGGGGACCCCGATTTTATGCTCCTTTTTGCCTGTGGCAAAAAGATCGCAGATAGAAATAATTCAAGGTTTTCTGGCGATGAATAGCATTTCCCCATCGTGTCTGAATTCAGACCGCTCATAATCGCCGTAGAGGACCTCGACCTCCAGCCCTGCTTTCTCAAGCAAGAGCTCCGCTTCGAACCGCCACAGGTAGCGAACCGGGAAACGCCATACTTTACGGCGCAGATTGCCATCCTTGTCAGTCCAGTCGTAGATACGTTCTACGTTAATCATCTGGTTGACGTGGTCACGGGTTACCCGCTCGATGCGGGTGAGGAATCCATTGTCCGTTTCTTTGGTCCCTAGTGAGTAAAACATCCTCTTGTTGACCAGCCGCTCGTATGAGGGGGCAAACAGGGAGAGAACGAAGCGTCCGCCCACCTCAAGATGTTTTGCCACGCATGCTAGACAAGCCTCCTGATCGGCCCGGGGTTCCAGATGCTGGAAGGAGCGGAATGGGATGATCACTAACGGGAAAGTCCGACCCAGATCGAACTCCCTCATGTCACCCTGTACCCAGGTCAGAAGCTTTTGAGCGTCTTCAGACAGTTCATGAGCCTTCTTACGGGCAATCTCAAGCATCCCTTCGGATATCTCCAATCCCACCACCTCGAAGCCTGCCCTGGCAAGCTCTGTTGATACCCTGCCCGTGCCAGATGCCAACTCAAGCACTGGCGAGCCTTGTTCCCGCGCTAAATCCAGGTAGAAATCGACGTCACCCACATCGCCGGTTTCAACATCGTATACCTCTGCTACGCGGTCAAACACATGTTCTTGTTCCATGCCTACTCCTTTATAGCCAGAACCTTCTGCCGGCGATTGTCCCAGGTTAAGGGTTCCTTATCCAGGGTTCCCCACGCATCTTTGAATTTCAAGCCATGTCGTGCAAACAGATCAACGAGCTCGTGCAGGGAGTATATCCTGTGTTTGATCTTTCGTTCGACCTTCCTGCCCTTGCCCATAAAGGTCCAGATTGCGGTGGCGTAAGAGGTTGCGAGGTCGAACTCTCGTTCTTCCAGAATGTAGTCGCCTTCGTATTCAGACCAGCCGCGCCTTTGGAAGTTTCTCACGATCCAGTCCCGGTTCACGATATCCATGAGGAAACGACCGCCCGGCTTGAGTGCACGAAAGACACCGGCTATCACCTTCTCGTTCTCCTCACGAGAGCGGAAGAAGCCGAACGAGGTGTAGAAGTTGAAGACCGCGTCCAGTTCCTCGTTAAAGGGCATATCCCGCATGTCGGCCTGCACGAAGTCAACGTTCAGCCCTTCGTTCTTTGCCTCGAGCCCGGCATTTTCGATATAGAGCCCAGTCAAGTCCAGGCCGGTAACGTGCGCAAAACCTCTGCGTGCCAGCTCCAGAGCATGACGACCCATACCGCAAGCCAAGTCAAGGACCTTTGAATCCTTATCTATCTCTAATACGTGGACTATGAAATCCGTCTCCTTTTTGGTTTGTTCGGGGTCGATGGATTCAAGGCCAAGTCTGCCCCATCGTTCATCGAACACTTCTTCCCACCACGCCATATTTATCTCCTTTCGGTTAGGTGGTTTGTTTGTCTTCCCCGACTTCCGATCGGGGTCCCCACACGAGTGCGAAGCAATCGTGTGGGGTGAAAAAAATTACCCCCGCCGGTTTTCATCGCCGGCGGGGGCAGAATCTCCTTACTATCCCGTTAAGGAGCCTCGACCTGACCGGCGCCAGCGGTGGTGATTACCACCACAGCAAGGCACAGCCCAAAATTACCGTCGGACGGCATCTGAAGCCTGGTCAAGTCAATACTTCTCATAGCCCGAATTATACCTAAGGGATGTACGTTGTCAACGTAAATATCTGTATGTTGGAAGGCTCTTGAGTGATTATTCATATCCCACTCGTTAAAGGGTGAAGACAGTGTTGACAAACAAGTCGAGTTAGGTAGACTCGGGTGTGGAGGCATCCTCACTCAAGGTTCTTGTTCTTGCCGGACCCGGCACAAACTGCGACGCGGAGACGCTCTTTGCGTTCCGTCATCTTGGCTGTAATGCCGATGAAGAGACCCTGCGTATGCTCTCTCGTCACCCTGAAAAGCTTGCCGAGTATCAAATCTTGATCTTACCCGGCGGATTCACCTACGGCGACTACGTGGGTGCCGGGATGCTTTTCGCCGCGGATCTGCGCCACACTATAGGCGATGAGATCTTAAGGTTTCTTGCGGAAGGCAAGTTTATCCTCGGAATCTGCAACGGCTTCCAGGTGCTTGTTAAAAGCGGACTGCTGCCGACTTTTGAAAAACCGTTCGAGAAGCCTTCGGTCACGCTTGAGGCAAACAAATCCCTGCGTTTTGAGGATCGCTGGGTGCATCTTAAGTCCGAAGGCAAGAGCTTCTGGACTTGTGGTTTGCCCAAGATAATCACTTTGCCTGTGGCGCACGCCGAGGGGCGCTTTCTTGCCCGTGACAAGAAGGTGTTGCATCGTTTGCAAGCTGAAGGTCGGGTTTTACTCCGCTACTGTGGCGGAGATGGTGCCTCACCTAAGTACCCTGAGGACCCCAACGGATCCGAGGATCACATTGCAGCGATTACCGACTCCACCGGCCAGGTTATGGGCATGATGCCTCATCCCGAGAGGTTCATGCTGCCCCAGCAGCATCCTTCTCACACGCGGGGGGAGTCTCGTGGCAAGCCGGACGGGTATCTTCTCCTATCCAATCTTGTGAAGGAAGCCTGCAGCCGATTCAGCTAGGCGCTCTTGAGGAAAGCATGATCGTTTGCTGTAGATATAAGTGAGGCCGCCATCACCCGCTCTAAAAAATAGGTGGGGGGGCCTAAAGGGCTAAGGGATATCTGGGGTGTTACGGGTGTTATATCCTTAGATGTTCTGGAGCGTTAGCTCCAAGTAATAATGAGAATACCCTATGAGATACAATAAGTATCTCAAGGGGCAGACTCTGCCCCGAAGGGGTACGGGGTGTTACGGGGTGTTACCCTGGGTATGTAGGCGGCGATGCGGATTGATCCGATGCATCCAAAAGATGCAGGAACGTATGAGTGATCTCCTTCGCCGCCAGTTTGATGTGAAGGAAGATGAGGCCCAGCTTGACGTTTTCGTCTGTTACCACCACCAGCACGTTATCCTGACCGGTGTTGGTTATGATGGTATAGCCCCTATCGCCTTTCACGTAGACCTGTTGAAGTTTCCCATGCCGGAACTCCTGGACAGTTCTGTCGCCAAGCCCCAGAAGGGTAGCGGCTATGGCGGCTATGTCGTCGTCGTTCGTTCCTGGCAGCAGGGCGGATGCAAGCATCAACCCGTCCATACTTACCACCGCGGAGGCCTGAATCTCAGGGGCAGCCTGATTGAGTCTTAATAGAAGACCGCGCAGTTTCCCTTCTAGTCCGAGCATCTATCCTCCACTTTTAAGGACTCACTATATTGAAGTATACCTGCTTTGTCAAGTGGGGCTTTCAGGTTTCCAGACGAGGATGTTTGAACGTCTGGTGAACGAACCCTATCCCAAACGGTAGCAATCCGGCCGACGGTCATAAAATAGATGGTTGCAGGAGGTAACATATTTGTCTCCGGCAATGGAAGGATCAATCTCTGCCGTTATCAGCGCCTCCTCCTCGCCGAGCGACGCCAGTATCTCTCCTTTAGTCCCCAGTATTCGGCTCTGTCCAATAAAACGCAGCTCTTCACCTTGGCTTTGTTCTGCACCTATACGGTCTGAGAGCAGATAGAAGACGTGGTTTTCAATCGCTCGTGTCAGGGCGGCTCGAGGGCAGTATGGCAGGACAAGGTTCGCCGGGTGGCAGATGATCTCGGCCCCAGCAAGAGCCAGGGAACGGGCTGACTCCGGGAATATCCAGTCAAAGCAGACCATCATTCCGATCTTGGCTTCCCCCAGATCAAATACAGGAAAGCCCACGTTGCCCGGCTCAAATAGCTCCTTCTCCTTATCAAACAGATGCACCTTGCGGTAAGTCCCCAGATGTCCTTGTAGAGAAAAGAGCACCGCCGAGTTGTAAAGAATCTCTTTCTCCTTCTCAGCCACCCCGCAGACTACATGCCCACCGATCGTTCCGGCAAGTTCGGTAAGGAACTCGCTCGTTTGGCCTCCTGGGAAGGCCTCTGCCAGGAGGGCAAGCTCGGCTTTGGAACCGAAGAGATAGCCGGTTGTGGCAAGCTCCGGTAACACAAGCAGATCAAGTTGTGTGCTTCCACACAGCTTTTTAATCTTTCTAAAGTTGGATTCCTTATCCCCCCGGATTGGCGCAAACTGCAGGAGGGCTGCGTGCATCAGTCAAGAAACCGCGCAAGCCCCTGGGTCCATGCTGCGCGTATCTCATCAACGGAGGCGGTTGCCACCGTGCGGCGACCGTCGTCGGTAAACACAAGACGTTGATCGTTGGTTGTCTCGCCTATCTGCGCGAAGGCCTCTCCTGCCATGATCTTCTCGAACTCCGCAGCGTTGGCTTCTGCGACCTCAAGGAGCATCCGACTCTGGGTTTCTGAAAACAACAGGTAATCTGCACGATCAATCTTCTTTTCGGTGGAAATCGAAGCAAGATGTATGCGCGCACCCCGCTCCCCCCCCATGCACATCTCAGCGATCGCCACCCCCAGCCCGCCGTCGGAAAGATCGTGTGCCGCAAGCACAAGAGCAGCTCGTATAGCTCGCTCGATCTTGCGGTAGAGCTTGCGTGCACCTTTCATATCGACCACGGGCACCCTCGTGCCCAGCTTCTTGTGCATACGCAGATACTCCGAGCCTCCCAGCTCCAGCCTTGTCTCGCCAACAAGATAGATGCGCGAGCGCGGTTGTTTGAAGTCAGTGGTAAGGGTTTTGTGGACGTCGCGTACAAGTGCGAGGCCTGAGATAAGAAGGGTGGTTGGGATGTTTATCTTCCCGTCTTTGGCGGAGGCAAAGAAGTTGTTAAGGCTGTCCTTGCCAGAGATAAAGGGCGTTCCGTAGGCTCTTATCCCGTCCCTGCATGCTTTTGCGGCTTGAACCAGTTCGTAGAGTATGCGTTCGTCCGAGGCGTCGCCTGCGCAGAAGTTATCAAGCAAGGAGATGCGATTAAGGCGTCCTCCCACCGCGATCAGATTGCGGATCGCTTCGTCTATTGCCGCCGCGGCCGAAGCGTATGCGTTAATGAGTGCGTAGCGCGGCGCGAGCCCTGCGGCAACTGCGATTCCTGAATTATCATCCAGCAAGGGCTGGACAACGGTCGCGTCCGAAGGAGCGTCGTGCTTTGTGCCTATAAGAGGTTTGAGAACCGTCCCGCCCTTGACCTCGTGGTCGTACTGCCGAATCACCCATTCCTTGGAAGCAACGTTGATCTGACCCAGAAGGCGCAGGAGCGCCTGGCCCAGATCCCGAGGTGCCACGACATCGCTCTCCTTGCACGGCTTTTGTCCAGGTGGCTTCAACTTGAAGCTTCTTGAAGGTAATCCATTGTGCAGAAAACCCATATCAAGAGCAGCCACTTCTTTATTCCGGTAGCGCAGGTGCAAGACCTTGTCGTCGGTGACCTCCCCGATCACGGTTGCCTCTATCCCTATCTCGTCTGCCAGGCTCATGAACCCCTCGACCTTATCAGGCTTAACGAATATAACCATGCGTTCCTGGGACTCGGAGATCCATATCTCGTGGTGGGCAAGACCGGCATACTTCAGTGGTACGCGGTCCAGATCAACAACGCAGCCTTTGTTTTTGGTCATCTCGCCCACCGCGGATGAGAGTCCGCCGCCACCGCAGTCGGTGATCGAGGCAATCAATCCGCGATCCCTCGCAGCTATCACCAGATCACGCAGTAGCTTCTCCTCTATAGGATTGCCTATCTGGACAGCGGAGCCGTGCTTGGCATGTGAGGAGCCGGCAAGCGAGATCGAGGCAAAGGTCACCCCGTGCACCCCGTCCCTGCCGGTACGCGCACCTGCAAGGATTATTACGTCCCCTTTGGAGACCTTCTTTGCAACCTTTGCTTTCGGTATAATAGCAAGTGTCCCGCAGTAGACCAGCGGGTTTGCAAGGTAGAGTTCATCGAAGTAAAGAGCACCTGATGCAGTGGGGATGCCCATGCGGTTTCCGTAGTCGCGTACCCCTCTCACCACCCCTTCAAGTATGCGGCGCGGCGGGAGCACTCCCTTGGGGAGCTTTCGCGATGGGAAGCCGGGTGGGCCGAAGCAGAAGACGTCGGTGTTGAGGATGGGATCAGCCCCCTGCCCCGTTCCCAAGGCGTCCCTTATAACACCTCCGATTCCCGTAGCCGCGCCGCCGTAAGGCTCGATCGCCGAGGGATGGTTGTGGGTCTCTACCTTGAACGCCACTGCTACGTCAGCAGAAAACTCCACCACCCCTGCATTGTCGGTAAACAGCGAAAGGCACCATGGACGATCGAGTTCCCGCGAGGGCTTCATGATGGTATCAGCAAGGAGGTTGCCGAACTTCTCACCCTCCACCTCAAAGGCGGCGTTAAATGTCTTATGCACGCAGTGCTCTGACCACGTCTGGGCCAAGGTCTCCATCTCGGTAAGGGTCGGATTGCGTTCGAGCTTTGCGAAGTGATTCCTTATCGCCTTTATCTCGGTAAGATTAAAGTGCCAGTCGCGCTTTGTGGAAAGTTCGAGGAGTTCTTTATCCGAAAGCCCGGCAAGTTCGATTTCTTCTATCTTGAATCTTGTCCCTCTATGCCTTGGGAATGGCTCCTCGCCCCTTACAGCCAGATGCTGGATCAACGGATTGAAGAGATGGCGCTCCGCAAATCGCACAAGCTTTGCCCTGGGTACCGACGCCGGGAACATAAAGCGCGTGGCCCTGCGAACATCGTCTACCGCGATCTGGCGGTTCCTAAGGTGGTTTAAGACCCAGTTTGATTCAGGATCGGTTACGCCAGGATGGTACCAAACCTCAACCGCACGCATGCCCGGTGGCTGGGAGCGCCCGAGGGAAACCACCTCGCTTACAGGGTCGGCGAAAAGTTCTGCAGCAAGGGCTTCGATCTCCTTCTTCTCAAGTTTGCTCTTAAGGAAGTATACGCGTATGATGGAAAGCCCTTTTGAGGGTAGCCCCTCCTCGGAGAGCAAGCGTGCAAGACCCTCCACCTGAGGATCGGCGCCTTTTTTGGAAACCTCGATCCTGTAAATCACCACAGATAATAGTCCGCTTGCAGAGGATGTCAACAGGTAAAAGTAGATCGTCGGCTAAATCGGCCTCGCAGACTGGTTTCTTCTTTTTGCGCTTCCGCTTCTTTGCCATTGGCCTCGATTATAAAGGGGTTGGGGGTAAGTCAAGCGTGATGTACGACTGTCGAAGCTTGACAAGAAGGGTAGGTTCTATATATTTAAGTTATGCCAACCATTGAGGTAAAGGTTGAACCTAAGGTCCTAATATGGGCCAGGGAAAGCATTGCCATGAAAGAAGAAGATGCTGCTAAACGGCTAAAGACAACACGGGAAGTAATAGAAGAATTCGAATCTGGGGCGCGGAAACCACGTTTAACACAATTAGAGAAACTCGCCAACCTCTATAAGCGGCCGCTTGCTGCGCTCTTGTTATCTTCCCCTCCCAAGCCATACCCTATTCCAAAGGATTTTCGGACCCTACCCTATAAAAAACCCTTCACTTCTGAAACTTTCCTTGCTCTTCGTCGCGCTAGGCGACTTCAAAATTTGGCGGCTGAATTAGTACGAGAACTTGATTATGAGATAATACGTAACATCAGAGAAATACAGTTGCCTGACCGTGAGAATGTCGCTGAACGAGCGGAAATAATAGCAATTGAAGAAAGAGAGAGGTTAAGGGTCAAAGTAGAAGATCAATTTAATTGGGAGAGCAGTCTCAATGCCCTTGATGAGTGGCGAACTGTAATTGAACTTTTAGGGGTTTTTATTATCCAGATTCGAATGCCTGTAGACCAAACAAGGGGGTTCACTTTATCAGAAGGGAATATACCAATCATTGTACTTAACGGCAGGGACTCCCACAATGGAAGAATATTCACCCTTTTCCACGAATACTGCCATCTTATGCTAAATGATACAGGTATATGTGGTGAAATGTTAAGAAGCAACTTAGATACAGAGATGTTCTGCAACCGTTTTGCAGGTGCATTTCTAGTTCCGAGTTCAGCTCTTTTAAAACATGAATTGATAATGCCTTTTAAAGGTTTAGTAGAATGGGCTGATGATGTTTTGGAAAAAGTATCGAGGGATTTCAAAGTTAGCAAACTAGTTATTTTGAGAAGACTGTTGGATTTAGGCCGTACGCCTAAAGATTACTACAACATGAAATTAGAGGAGTGGAAACCATACAAATCAGGCGGGGGTGGGGGTGGCCGCAATATGGCTAAAGAGTGTCTTAGAAACAACGGTGGGACATTCGTTTCTTTAGTTTTGAGTGCTTATGGGAACGAAAGGATCACATCTGCTGACGTTGCCGATTATTTAGGAACTCGCCTACAGTATATCCCTGAATTAGAACAGCTATTAAGAGCTGTTGATTAATCATGCCTGAGCTTTTTCAAGGATACTGTATAGATACAGCACCGTTGATCGATTTATATCGGAGGAAGTACCCACCTGATATTTTTCCGGGTGTGTTGATTGAAATAGAAACGCTTGTTAAAGAAGGGGTCTTGGTTGCACCAAGACAGGTTTTACGCGAACTTGAGGATTACGAAGAACGAAAAAAGAGAGAAGAGCAAACCGAAGAACCGGATAAACTCCTTGAGTGGGCGAAAAGGCATAAAAAGATGTTTATAAACCCTGATGAAAGTGAAAACAACTACATGGGTATTGCAACGCAAATTATTAATGAAATAATACCAGGCTACGGTAAAACTTTAGTTGATGAAGAAAAAGAAAAAGAGGACGCTGATCCTTTTGTAATCGCTTTGGCAAAACTTAGAGGGTGGGTGGTTATTAACTCGGAGAGTTCTAACCCACCAAACTTAAATGCACGCCCCAAAATACCTGACGTATGCGCATATCATAAAGTGGAGTGCATTGATTTGCTTGAGTTTTTCAGAAGACAAAAATGGGTTTTCAGGCATCAGGGTTAGAAATCTATTATTCTTCTTGCTCCTGCATATCGGTGTTCATAGTAGATGTTGCCTTCCCATTTGACTACTATCACACCCCTAGAGGATGATGCGTGCACCATCTTGCCGTCCCACAGGTAGATGCCCACGTGGTTGATGCTGCCCTTCCTGCCTCTGCGAAAGAAAACCAGATCGCCCATCTTCAGGTTGCGCCTCGAAACCGACCTGCCCATCTTGAACTGTTTGCTTGCCGAGTGCGGCAGCTTCACCCCGAATCTCTTAAGAACCGTCATTGTGAAGCCTGAGCAGTCGGTTCCTTTAGGTGTCGAGCCTCCGTAGAGGTAAGGGGTTCCCTTGAAGCGGCGTATCTCCTCAACAAGGGCGTCGCGCTGTGGCGTGCGTGTGGTTCGCGGCACGCATCCTGCCCCCGTAACACACCACATCACAATCAACAGCATCCCCCCCATCACCAGCACACCCCGGATAAGGGTGAGTCTATTCCTCAAGCAGCGAGTTGATCTCCATGGCCAGGATCTTGTCTATGTTGAGGATGGCCCCTACGTGGTGGAACTGAAGCATGCCCTTAGCATCGATCACCGTATGTGTGGGGATGGCCGAGACCTCAAACATGGTGGAGATTGTCCCTGATGGGTCGATGTAAGCCTCGTAGAGGAATGTGTTGGCGTCCAGGAAGCTATCTACCGTCTGCGGCTCCTCGCTGGAGATACCGATGAAGACCACATCGTCGCGGCCCTGATAGTCCCGCACGAGCTGGTTGAGCTTGGGTATCTCCTCCTTGCATGGAGCACACCAGGTTGCCCAGAAGTTGATAACTACGACCTTTCCTACAAACTCACTGGCGTATACGGTATCGCCGGCAAGGGTGGTTAGCGGAAAATTCGGTACCGTGACGTTCATTCTGCGCCGCAGTGCGATCTTGAGTTCTTCTGCGTGCAGCCACTCCTCGAAGCCCTCGATGTCGCCGTGATCCAGAAGATAGATATCCTGGAGAGCCTTCTGGATGGTGCGATCCTCGGGCTCAACGAGCATGATGTTAAGGAGCGCGATCTGGCGTGCGGCAAGATCACCGGCCTTCTCGCTTACCGTAAGCAGGCGTCTGTAGAGCTCCTCTTCGTAATCCGGGATGCTGGTGAGCAGGGAGTCCGCTACCAGAAGCTCTCCGAGTGCATCTTCGTATTTGCCGTATTTGAACGAAAGCCAGCCGAGGGTGGTGTAGAGGGTTGTCTGTGTTTTGAGGAGCATGGCGCGTCGTTCGCTGAAGTCGCGCCACCAGAGGAGCTTACGGTAACGGTCCGCGGTGGTTTCCGTTATTGCCTTCTTCAGGTACTTTGATGCCTCTGCGAAGTTCTTACCCTTGGTTGTGGCTACTTCTGCAAAGAGCGCCGCGGCCTTGGGGTCATCGGAGTTCTTTACGGCGTTGCGATAGTAGCCAAGCGCGGTTTTCCAGCTGCGGTCCCTGTAGTATTCAGCCAACTGAATGTTGATCTCAGGATCATCGGGATATTTCTTTTGCCACTCGATCATCTCCGCGGCCCAGAGAACGGTTGGTTGTTCATACTTGACCTGAAGCATGGTGATTATGAAGGCAGAGACTAACTCTGATCTCGGGAACTCCTTGATGAAATCCGTTGCTAGGCTTTCGACTCGCTGCTCGCGGCGACCAGCAAGGGCGTAGGTCATAAGTAGAAAGTAAGCGGTTTCCCTTGCATCCCCTTTAAGTAATGGGAATACCGCCCTTTCGTACTCACCCAGACGCTGTGGTGTCTCTGAAATGAAGGCGTAGATGCTATTCTGATAGTCTGTCCAGCGAGAACTCTCAGGATAGGTCTCAGCGCAGAGCGCCATGAGTGCCTCGCCCTTGTCCTTGAAGCCTTGCGATGCGATGAAGAACTCCATCGCGGCAAAGCGTAGGGCCTCGAGAGAGTCAGGTTCCGCGGCCAGAAGAAAGTCAAGCTCGGCAGCGATAGCGGCTTCGGTGGTCTCGCCCGCCTGGAGTTCGAACCTGCGCAAAAACACCAACGCTTCCCAGTTGGTGGGATAATGCTTGAGTTCCAACTCCACAAGCTCGCGCGCACGGCCTCCTCGATCGGCAAGAGGGCCAAGATAAAGCGTTGCATAACTGCGGCTTGCGTCGTAGCGCGGCTTGCCTGAGGAATCGTAGACCGGGGTGGCGAAGAACACTCCGTCATCGTCAAGGAGGGGTTTCTCGTCGTCTTCTATCTTATAGGTGAGGAGGGTTGCTTCCTGAGGCACGGTATATGAGAAGTACCATTCGTCCTGGGAGGGCCTGCCGGGTATTATCTGGACAAAAACCGTATCCGGGGTGTAGGCGGCCAGAAGCATAACCGGTTTGCGGGATTCGTAGGCGAACTCTTTGATCTTCCATGAGACGTTTTGGCCTGCCTGCGGCTTCTCGGGGTTGGGTACGGGAGCCTGTGCCCCGATAAGTAGTCCTGCGATTAAGGCAAGGAGTAGAATCTTCTTAAACACGTATCCTCCAGTCGGCTAAGTAAGGGTTTGTTTGGTGATTATAGGTGGTCAAGACAGGGTGTCAACCACAGATCCTCTTTTCGCCCTGCGGGCGAAAGATCGGAAACTTGTCTGACGAAGAAAAGCAATGTTAAGAGCTTTTTTGTTGGAACTTTTGAACAGACAAGAGTGTCTGTTGTACACAGACTGCTCCGCATCCGTGCGGGGATCGGAAATGATCCATTTACTCTCCCCTTGATGGGGTGCAATGCCACCGTCTGGTAGGAGTAAGGTTGGGGGTAATAACTAATCCCCCTCCCCTTAATCCCCTCCCACCAGGGGAGGGGTATTGTCTTCGGATGCGTCTGCCCCCGATTATCTCCCCCTTGACGGGGGAGAATGCCTTTCCGTAGGAAAGGTAAGAGGGGGTGATTATCTAACTAATACTGCCTTTTTCGTAACCCTGCTCTCCCCCATATCGCGGACGAAGTAGACGCCAGGGCTGTAACCTTGGCCCCAGGTGATCATTCCTGACGCGCCAGCCGCGTGTAGCTCATCCACCTTGCGGCCTGTGGCGTCGAAAATGGAAGCGTGGAAGCCATCAGAGCGATTCTCGTAACGCAGAACTATCTGCGGACCGATGGAAGTGATCACCGCCCAGTTTCCATTAACCTGTGTATGTGACTCTTCCTTTACATCAATGTAGCCTAGCGAATCGGTCTTGATGAGCCAGGCGTCGTTTAATCCTGCACCATAGGAATCCGTCTCTCCGATGAGAATGTAGCCACCATCAGGGGTTTGCCGAACGTGATGACATCTCTCAAACCTTGTTCCGCCATAAGTTCGTGTCCAAATGGTATCCCCATTCTCATCCGTTTTTATCAACCAAAAGTCAGCTCCACCTGCACCAAAGGAGGTGGTCCAACCGGCAAGGATGTAACCGCCTTCGCTCGTTACATCTAGCCACTCACATACTTCTGCTCCATCTCCGTAGGTTCGTGTCCATAATGTATCGCCCTGGGCATCGGTTTTAAGTAACCAAACCGCAGAAGAGTTGTTTAACTGCCGGGTGCCACCCACAACATAGCCGCCGTCAGGTGTCTGTATTACACTACCAGGAGCGGCTATATCCACCGTATCTTCTTCACTTTCGCCGCCGTAGGTTTTAGCCCATACGCTGTCACCCTGGGAATCGGTCTTGAGCAACCAGATAGCCCCTCTCACTCGTGGCGGGGGGGAGAATGAGGGGGGGATACACGCGGTGACGATGTAACCACCATCTGAAGTCTGTTTTACACACGAGGCCTCCTTTACTCCTTCAAACTCTTCATAAGAGTCTCCATACATTTGGTTCCACAGCTCTTCGCCTACTTGGTTGGTCTTGCGCAGCCAAATACCATTCATACTGCGAATCGTATTCCCTACGGTAATATAGCCGCCATCATCCGTTTCCTCTACCCAGGCGCCCGAGTGCAATCGCCAGTCACTGTCATACACGCGAGACCAAAGGCTATCTCCATCGGCGTTCGTTTTGAGCAGCCACATGACGTATCCCACACTAGATGTCATTGATCCAGTAAATATGTAACATCCATCAGAGGTAGTTTGTACACATCTAGCATGGCCGTTAGGGTAAAGTTTTGTCCATAATGTGTGCCCCAAGGAATCTGTTTTGAGCAGATTAAAGGATGGTGTGCTAACGGTAATTATGTACCCACCGTCAGGGGTAGGCTGTGCACAGTGGCCGTAATCGTGACCATCTCCGCCGTAGGTACGTGTCCAGCCTGCGCTGGCTGTTTGGAAGAGTGCCGCAAGCACTGTCAAGATAATAACACACCAGAATCTTTTCATCATTGCCTCCTTTCGTTGGTTAACTTGTTTCCAAAATCCTCACCCTGTATTACACAGCAATTAACGTGCCAGGTTGATTTAGGACTTATCTTACGTAAAACCTTAACTTGTCTAAGTGGATGCTTCCAGCCAATTAACCTTTTGTGTAACCTATTAGCACCCCACGCATCTACTTCGTAGCTGCGCGGGGACCCCGAAATGGTAAAGAAATTTACCTCTTAGCGGCGGATATGTAAGGGCACAGAGAAACGCACTATCTCGGTAGGGGTCCAGGCCTCGAAGGTCACCGAGCTTTTGAAAAGTGCGGGGTCACGGATGCCATCCCTAGGTCGAAGCGGAAGCTCGAATTCTTCATCCGGCGCGATAGCACTTTTGGTAAGCTCAACTCCCTTAAGTACAGCTGGCGCCTCTATAAGCTGGAGGTTGTATCCGGTATCTGAGAAGTTAACCAGCTTAAGTGTAACCTCGTCTGCGAGTGAGTCTATCCGGTTGAAGTGCAGATAGGCAGGCTCCACCTGGAATGGTGTGCGGGAGTAGTCCCCGTAGAGGCGGATGGTTACGTTAACCTTCAAGAGGGAGTCTCGAGGGTCGTTTGAACGTATGTAGGCCCACTTGACGCGCTCCGCGAAGAAACCATGGGTGTCGAAGATGAAGTCGAATGACGTGCTGTCACCGGGTGCAAGCTGGTTGCGCCGCAGCTCGGTAGCGGTGCAGCCGCAGAAGGTGCGGATTTTTTTGATCTCAAGAGGCTCATCACCGCGGTTGTATATCCAGAAGGTGTGGCGGTAGTGCTCTCCTACAAACGCGTAGCCGAAGTCGAAGCTCTGCTCCGAAGCCTCGATCTTCGGCGCACTTACAAGTAGAACTCCTAACATAAGAAGCGAAAAATTCATAACTTACCTCCATTTATTGAAAGAGTTTCTGATTCGTTACCGCGCCATAAGATCCCAATCCATACCAGGGCAAAGAGAACAAGTATCCCACCTGTAGCCAGCAGGACATAGGTAAACTCGACCTTTTCCGCGATGAACCCTGCCGGCACCGCGGTAACCAGAAACGCCAGGCTGGCAAGCGTCTCGCGCCACGCGAATAGCCTACCCCTGGCCCGGGCAGGGATGCGCTCCTGGATTATGGTATCCTGGCTGATGTTGATGGCGGAGAAGAGTATCCCTGCCACAAACACCACCAACCCCATTATAACAGCCATGATAAGGTTAAGTGTGGCGTCTGCAAGCACCCGCTCAAGGCCTACCAAGAGATAGCTTCCTCCTCCGATAGCGAAGAGCAGCCCTGTGAGGATGTAACTGACTATGATGAGGCGGTCCTTGCGGAACGCAGGCCCAATGATGCCGGTAAGCAAGGGGCCCAGGAACATACCACCCGCGGCCGCAGCGGCAAGGAGCGTTACCCCTATGGTTCCCATCGAAAGCGTCTGCTGAACGGTCGGAACGATCACCGTGAACGCCACGCCTGATACAAAGAAAAGTGCCACTATCGAGAGCATAACGAAACGCATCATGCGGGTTTGGGTCATGAGACGGATACCTTCTTTGATCTCTTTCAGGTAGCCCGAGACCTTTTTACCTGTTTCTACCACGGTATCCGCCGCATGCAGGATAATAGGTTTCTCATCGACCTTTATAAAGAGGATGAGTACAAACGAGATCACGTAGGTGATGGCGTCTATGACAAACCCCAGCCGCCAGCCTATCCAGGCTACGAGGAACCCCCCTGCGAAGGTTCCGATGCCGGTGGCCGCGCGCAAAAGGGTAAGGTTCGCGGAGTTGGCCTGCATGAGCTCTTTCTTGTCTACGATCAGGGGCACGATTGCAAGGCGGGCCGAGGAGAAGAAGAAACCGAAGATGTAGACTACGAATGCAACCCCGAGCATCCAGATAAGGTGGCCTGAGAGGAGGTATACAAAAGGCAGGGAGGCGATGAGCAGGGCACGCACCGCATCACTAACTAAAAGCACGCGTTTCTTTCGCCAGGAGTCAAGCAAGGGTCCTGCCACAGGACCGAGTATGATCGAGGGAAGCGTGAAGATCACAGCAATACCCCCGAACGCCGCGAACCGACCGAAGAACTCGGCACCTAAAAGCTCGATGAACGCCATCTGGGTGAAGCGGTCGCCGATCTGGGAGATCATGTTGGCTGCCACGAACAGGGCAAAGTTGCGGTTGCGGAACAGTCGAAAGAACGTCTTGGTATCTATCTTTGAGATAGGACCCTCCTTGCCTGCGCTACATCCTCCTTAACCTGTTCCTTGAGGGCTGCAAGTGATGAGAACTTCCTGTCAGGGCGCAGCCTTTCTACGAAGTGGATAATCGGTTTTGTTTCCTCCTCAGGGGAACCCTCCAACAGATGCGCCTCGATTTTGTGCGTTGAATCGCCGAAGGTTGGGCTTGATCCGATGTAGCATATACCTGGCCGGCGTCCTGTTCCGAACCTCACCGCATAGATGCCGTCCGGTGGCACCAGTTTATGTGTATCGTCAGGTTTTAGGTTCACAGTCGGGGTATCAAGGAGTGCACCTGCCCTGCCAAGTCCTCTGGCTGCCTCGCCTTTGAGTCTGTACTCGTAACCCAGCAAAGCGTTGGCGCGGCAGATGTGCCCCAGAAGCAGAAGCTCCCTTATCCGTGTGGCGCTGATCGGCTCGCCCTCAAACTCCTCCTTGGCAATGACCCTCACATCAAATCCATGCTCCTGGCCTGCACTGCGTAACACCTCAACGTCGCCTGCGCGTTTGCGGCCGAAGCGGAAGCCCTGACCAACCGTTAGGAGTCTTATATTCATCGTAAGAAGTTCATCCGATACGAACCGTTCGGGTTCCTTGTCTACCACCCCTGAGAAACCAAGGAAACGGACCTGGGCTATTCCGGCAGCAAGGAGCAGCTCCTCCTTCTCCTTCTTTGTGGTCAAGAGAAAGTTAAAGTGGGGGTTGAAGTAGAGTGATGGCGGGGGATCAAAGGTTATGGCAACAGACTGTATGTTACGTTTCCTGGCTTCGTCAAGTAGCGCACGAATAAGGGTTGCGTGCCCTTTATGCACCCCGTCGAAGGAGCCTATGACTGCAGCTCGATCAGCCAACGCTTTCTCCATTGTTGTATATAAGGCGTCGCGACCAGAGCTTGCCATCCCTAGGTTCGCATAGGAAAGCCTGACGGTGATCCGTGGAGAAGACTACAGAACTCGGAGCATCAAGGAGTTTGGGGTTGACACCTTGAGATAGCGGCTTGCCCTGCATCAGACGCGATGCGTTCTCCTCCGAGACCTCTGCCTGAGGCAGATGGGAAAGAAGCTTGCGGATCGGGATCATAGACTCTCTTATACCCTCGATAGTGATATTGTCAAGAGGCAAGGCATCCTTAAGTTCGAATCCTCCGATCCGAGTGCGGCAAAGGGCTGCAAGCGATGCCGGAAGCCCCAGCTCTTCGCCAATCTCTCGAGCAAGAGACCGAATATAGGTGCCGGACGAGACCCTTGTACGGATTTCGAGTAAGGGGTTTTGCCATGATAAAAGTTCGATCTCGTATATCGTTACCCTTCGTTCGGGCAGCTCGAACTCCTCACCCGCCCTTGCCAAATCGTATGCCCTGCGGCCTTTTATCTTTACGGCGGAGTAGCGAGGTGGACGTTGCATCCTTTCCCCTTTGAGCCTATCCAGAGCGTTGCGGATCGGTTCTTCATCCAGAGGTGGAACCTCGACCTCCTCCAGCGTCTTACCTTCAGCGTCTAATGTATCCGTTCTTACCCCTAATCTTACCGCAGCCTCATACTCCTTGTCCAGATCCTTCAGGAGATGTTGCACCCTGCTCGCCTCCCCCACGAGGATTAGAATCAGTCCTTCAGCCGCCGGATCAAGCGTGCCCGTATGTCCTAACTTCGTTTTTGTTAAAAGGATCGGCCGCAGCCTTCGGATTACATCGAACGAACTTATGCCTCGAGGTTTGTAGAGCGCTAGCCCTCCGCGCACGCAAGATACCTCTTGGTTTCTTCTATTACCCGTTTCTTCACTTCCTCGTATGAACCCTTGAGCTTGGCCCCAGCCGCCGCCGGGTGACCTCCCCCTCCAAAACGTGAGGCGATCCTGTCCACATCAACCCCGCCCAGGGACCGAAAACTCATCCTGACCATACCCTGCTCGTGCATCTCGCGGAAGAAGATGGCGACCTTTACGCCCGGAATGGAAGAGGGGTAGCGGATAAAGCTGTCTGAATCGTGTTCATCGTGTCCCAATCCCACATCATCAAGCATCTTTTCGGTAAGTTCAATTGTGGCTATCCCGTCGTCGACCGCAAGGGTTGCAAGTATCTCCCCCAACAGCGCCAGATTCCGTTCGTCGCGGGCGGTCATCCTGAACGCTATCTCGGACGCGTTAACCCCATGTTCCATAACATCTGCACAGATCCTTAGAACCTCCGCCGATACGTTGGGCAACACAAACCCACCGGTCTCGGTAAATAATCCGGTGAAGACCATCTCGCCCTCCTGGCTCCCCAACGGTGCGCGGGCAAGGCGCAGAAGCTCGAAAACCATAAGACATGCCGCACCGCGATCAATCTCAAGCCAGTTTACGTCGCCGAAGCGCTCGTTGGATTGATGATGATCTATATTGATCACCCTGGCCCTGGGCTTTGCTAGCGCTACCCTCTCAAGATTCGGGGCGTCGAGGGTTATAATCGTGTCCGGCTCAGGGCCTTCAATCGATTGCTTTATCTTGCCGATTCCAGCGAGGAAAGCAAACTTTTCAGGGATGGAATCGCGAATGTAGAGGGTATAACCCTTGCCCAGATGCTTGAGGAGCCGACCCATAAGGAGAGTAGAGGTTATGGTATCTCCGTCGGGGTCGATGTGACCCGCAACCAGAAACCTATTCCCTTTACGTATCTCTTTCAGTACTTCTCGAGCGTTCATCTTGAATCTCTCTGATTTTTTTCTCTATCATTACGGTTTCATCCCAGATGAACCGCAGATCGGGCATGTACTTGATGACGATCCTTGAGGCCAGTTGACGTTTGATGGTTCCCTTTTCCTCCTCGAGTGCTTGCCGTGCCTTCTCGAGCGGCAGGTTCTGTTCGATGGTTGTGAAGTATAGATCTGCCCGTTTGAGGTCCCTCGTCACGACGCAGTCGGTAATGGTTATCCACCGCATCTCAGGGCGAGTGGAATCCTCAAGGAGAATGGATGCCACGTTCTGCTTAACTAATGATGCTACCCGACGTGCTCGTTCCACAGACATCAGTAAACCTCCCGTATGCTATAGTCTAGAAGCTGCCAGGCGCGGTGCCTGGACTGAATCCTGTTGACTACGCGTTCGAGCTCCTGTGAGTTGTGTCGTGCATCGTTTGAGACCACGGTCACCGCCAGTTTGGTTCGCTGCCAGGTGTCTTGTCCATCGACCTCGGCCACCGCCACGTGGAACTCGGAGTGAAGATTATCCACCAGTCGTTTGAGATCACGTCTCTTGTCCTTCAGGGAACGAGAGGCGTTGTTTAGAAGCTCTATCTCCAAAAGGCCGATCATGTTCTTTCCCGCTTCACGATAGTGTAAAATTCAAGGGTGTCCCCCTCCTCGAGATCGTCCCACTCTGATATTCGTATCCCGCACTCGTATCCGGCCTCGACCTCCTTGACCGATTTCTCGAACCGCTGCAGGGAGGCGATCTCGGATTCGGTAAGCTGATCGTTGCTCCGATAGACGCGCACCTTGGCGTCACGCGTAACCTTCCCTTCGGTGACGTACGAACCGGCTATGGTGCCTATCCTGGATACGTGGAATACCTGGCGCACCTCAGCACGACCCAGGCTTACCTCTTCTTCTTCCGGCTCAAGCATACCGAGCATCGCGGCCCGGATGTCGTCTATTGCATCGTAGATTACGTTGTAGTTGCGGATCTCGATCCCCTCGCGCTTGGCCTGGTCGCGGGCATCGGCATGGGCGGTTACGTGGAAGCCTATGATCACCGCCCCGGACGCTTCAGCCAGGTTCACGTCGGTTACGTTTATCGCTCCCACCCCGGCGTGGATTACCTTCACCTTCACTTCCTCAATGGAAAGGCCCTCAAAGGAAGAGGTGAGTGCCTCGACCGATCCGTAGACGTCTCCCTTGAGAACGATACGAAGCTCCTTGACTCTTCCTTCCTGTATCTGCTGCTGGATAGCCTCGAGTGAGAGCTTGGATGAGGAGGCGAGTGTGCGTTCACGTCGCATGAGCTTGCGTCGCTGAGCCAGCTCGCGCGCGTCGCGTTCCGAGGCCACCACCTCGAACGTCTCACCGGGTTCTACGATTCCACCCACCCCCAGGACCTGAGCCGGCGTTCCAGGCGTAGCCTCAGCCAGGCGTTTACCGTTCTCGTCGGTCATCTCCCGCACGCGGCCGCTCCACTCCCCGCATATGTAGAGATCCGTTCGATGCAGTGTTCCCCGCTTTACGATGAGGGTAGTGATCGTGCCCTTGGAGGTGTTCAGTTTCGCCTCAACCACCACCCCCTTTGCCCTACCCTCGTATGGAGCCTTGAGATCAAGCTCCATGGCCGTAACCTGAATGGCATCAAGAAGGTCGTCCACAGCATCGCCGGTTATGCCTGAGACAGGGACTACTATTGTATTGCCGCCGTATTCCTCAGCCAAGATGTTATGTTCGGTGAGCTGGCTCTTGACCTTATCAGGGTCGGCTGTCTTAAGATCCGATTTAGTAATGGCTACGATTATAGGCAGGTCCGCGGCCTTGGCGTGATCGATGGCTTCTATGGTCTGTGGCTTTATGCCGTCGTCTGCGGCCACAACCAACACCGCAATATCTGCTACCGAGGCGCCTCGTGCACGCATGGCGGTGAACGCCTCATGACCCGGGGTGTCCATGAAGACGATCTTAAAGTCCTTTATCTGCGCGGTGTATGCGCCTATACGCTGGGTAATCATGCCCGCCTCCTGTGCCGCCACCCGTGTTTTGCGGATGTAGTCCAAAAGGGTCGTCTTTCCATGATCCACATGTCCCAGAACCACCACCACGGGCGGCCGAGTTTTCACATCAAGGGATTCTTCTTCGGCTGTTTCCTGCAGAACGGGTTCTTCTTCCACCTCGATCTTAACGTTGAACTCCTCGGCTAGGATAGAGATCGTGTCCATATCCAGACGCTGATTGATGGTTACGAACACACCCATCTGGACGCAGCGTTTGACGATCTCAGCCGGTGGAACCTCAAAGGCGTGGGCAAGCTCTGAAACACTCATATATTCACTGACCGTTGCCTCTCTTAAAGCCCTAGGGAGTCCCTGGGGCTGCTGCTCAAATATCTTGGCTTGCTCCTCTGCTCTGCGAGTCTTGCGAGCCGGACGAGCGCGCTTGCCGCCCCTTTTTTTGGGGCGTTTGTGGTCCATCCGGGCAAGGGTCTGTTTGACTGCCTTCTGGACCGCCTCTTCCGAAAGCCTTCTTGGTTTACGTGCGGAGGATGGACGTCTGGGAGGTTTTGACTTCTTCATCGAGCGCTTTATCCTCTGCTTCTCCTCACGCAGCTTCGCCTTTACCGCCTCGAACTCCTCAGGCGTTATGTAGGATGTGTATCCTCGTTCCTTAAAGCCAAGCCCCTTCATCATGCGACCGAGCGCTTCGCTTGAAAGTTTCAGTTTCTCGGCAGCCTCAAAGAGCTTTAGCTTGCGGGCCGCCACTACTTCTCCTCCTCTTCCGACTCCTTATCCTCACTCTCCTCGCTCTCTTCAGCGGTAGTTTTTTGCTCCTCCTCTTGCGGTGCTGGTTCTACCTCGTTCGATCCCCCCTCCTTTTTCTTTTCAGCCTGCGTTTCCTCGGCTGCTGACTCTTCAGACTGTGGGGCGGCTTCGGATATCTCTGGTTCTTTCTTAGATTTCATAGACTCCTCTGGTTTAACACTACCCTCAGTCTGGGGGGGGGCTTCGGTGTCCTTGATCTCTTCCTGCACTTCGGGCTGTGTTTCCTTCAGGGGTTCAGAGAGAGGTTCTTCTTCTGCTCCCTCCGTGGGTCCCTCTACCGCAGGTTCTTCCTCCTTGCTTTCTTCGGTCATGGCCTTCTCTGAGGACTTGCTCTCTGCCGCCCTCATCTCCTCCAACTTCTTCTTCTCGAAGAGCTTGCGCTCAAACTCACGTTTCTCAAGCTGCTCACGTATCTGGGTCTTGAGTTGCTCTACATGCGTGGGGTCCCAGCCCAGAACCTTGGCTGCCTCTGTAGCCGGTTGTTCGAATAGCGAGACGACCGTTGTGAAGCCCGCCTCAAGCAGTGTTTGCCTCGTTTCTTCAGAAAGGAAGTCAAGTGTTTCGACCATGATCTGGGCCATGCGCTGGCTGAAGAGCCGGTTGCGGTAGTCTGACTCCTTGAGGATATCCAGCTTCGAGCTGGACAGTAGCGAAGCGAGCCATACATTCTGTCCCTTTCGACCGATCGCCTTGGAGAACTCCTCGTCCGGGACTACGACCGTGTAGGTTCCTTCCTCCTCAATAACCTCGTTGACCCGTGCCGGACTCATAGCCCCTGCTATAAAGGCCTTCTGGTCGGAATGCCACTTGATGACGTCTATCTTCTCGCCTGAGAGTTCCTTGGTGACGCTCTGGATACGCACCTTGCGGTAGCCTACACACGCGCCGATCGGGTCTATCTTCTCGTCGTGACTGGTGACCGCAACCTTGGAGCGAACCCCGGGGATCCTTGCCACGTTCTTGATCTCCACGATCCCCTGCTGGATCTCAGGCACCTCGCGGGCCAAAAGCCTCTTTAAGAACTCTGGGTGGGTTCTTGAAAGATAGACCCTGGGCCCGATTGGGGTACGCTGAATCCTGAGAACATAGAACTTGAAGGGTGCCCCGATCTGGTGGTGATCGGTTTTGAGCTGGTCTCGCAGCGGCAGGATTCCATAGATAGGCCCGAGGTTGACCAGGATCTCTTCCTTCTCGAGCTTGTGAATGGTGCCTGATATAATCTCGCCCCTCTTCTTGATGAACTCGTTGAAGAGCTTGGCTCGTTCTGCATCGCGCAGGCGATGGGTGAGTTCATCCATGGTGCGTTGTATGGCAACTCGCCCGACCTCCTGCAGCGGAATCTCGATGCATACATCCTCGCCTTCCTTGACGTCAGGATTGATCCGCCTCGCATCCTCGAGAGAGATCTCCTGACTTATGTCTTGCACGCGCTCGACCGCGGTCTGGACGATCGCTACCTCTATCTCGCCCGTCTCAGGATTCACCTTGACCTCATGCCGCACATTGCGGCCGAAGCGCCGTTTCAGACCGGCTACGATGCTTTCCTGCAAAGTATCGTAAACGTAACTTACCTCCACATTTCTTATACGGGCAAGTTGGGTTATTAGCCTGGTGATCTCGGTTTCCATCTATCTCCTTTTGAAGAGTTCCTCGGTGGCTCGCTGCACCTGGGCCGAGAGGATCTCGTTGTATATAAGCCGACGGCCTGCTCCGGCTTCGATTTCAATTACTATGGCTTCTTCGTTTGCTTCCTTAAGATGTCCCTCAATCACCTCCCCTTCAATCTCTATGCGCAGACGTTCCCCGACGGCGCTGCGGTAGTGTGCTGGTGTGTAAAGCTTGCGCTCAATCCCGGGGGTGGAGACGTCAAGCGCCAGCCTACGCCACTCATCGCGACTGGCGACAAGATTTAAGCTCAGGGCACGGCTTATCTCCTCGCAGTCTCCGAGCGTGGCCCCTCCCTTTTTATCCACGTATACCTGGAGCCAATTGCCTTTGCGCTCCAGATGGTAAAGACTGCATCCGTGCTCCTTGATTACGTCGGCGACCAGTCTTTCCAAACCCTCAGATACCGCTGACATCTTCCTTCTCCTTGCTGAGGAGTTCTCCTACCTTGGTTGCCGCATCTTCCTTGCGAACCGTGATGATCTCGCCCGTTGCCACATTCTTTATATCAACCTTTCCTTGCTTCAATCCACGCGGTCCCACTGTGATCCTGTAGGGGATGCCCACCAGGTCCGCGTCCGTGAACTTGACGCCCGGTGTTACATCACGATCGTCAAGAGCCGCCTGTACGCCTATCTCGCTCAATTCTTTGTATATCTTTGATGAGACCTCCGCTTCTCCCAGGGATATAACCTCGACCTCATAGGGAGCCACGGTCACAGGCCAGGCCATGCAATCATCGGCGTAATACTGATCCACAAGGGCGGCCATTGAGCGCTCGATACCTATCCCGTAGGAGCCCATCACGATGGCGCGATCGGCACCCTTCTCGTCGGCTACCGTAGCACCCATCACCTCCGAGTACTTGGTGCCGAGCTTAAAGATATGCCCCAGCTCGATAGTGCGTTTTTCGACAAGCACCTCATCGCATCTCGGACATATATCACCAGCTTTCACCCTACGCAGATCAAGATACTCTCGGATATTCACCTCCTGTGAAAGGCTTATACCCACGATGTGGTAGTTGTCTTCGTTGGCTCCCACTGCATAGATATCAGAATCCTCAAGGCTCTTGTCGGCGTGGGTCTCTATCTCAACACCCTGAGGTCCAAGGAACCCCAATGAGGCACCCATGTAACGTTCGGCATCCTCATCGGTAGCCGGGACGATATCGCCGCCGAACGTGCGCTTGAGCTTTTCCTCGCTCAGCTCGTAGTCCCCTCTCAAGAGTACCAACAGAGGTTTACCCCCTCTCATATACAAGAGGCTCTTGACCAACTGGGAGGGCTTGACGCCGAGAAAACCTGCTACCTCTTCTACGCTCTTCAGACCAGGGGTATGAACCTTTTCGCGTTTAGCTTGAAGTTTGGGTGCGGGAAGAGGTCTTCCCTCAGCGACCTGGGCGTTTGCCCTGTAGTCGCATTTTGGGCACACAAACGAGATATCCTCACCTGAGGAGGCCTCTACCATGAACTCGGCCGACTCCCCTGCACCCATGATACCACCTGAAGCCTCCACGACAAAGAAGCGATGCCCCATACGCGTAAAAGCACGCGAGTACGCCTCGTGATGCAGCTTGAAGGAACGATCCAGCCCTTCATAATCCAGATCAAAGCTGTATGAGTCCTTCATGGTGAACTGACGGGTTCTCAGCACCCCTCCGCGGGGGCGAGGTTCGTCGCGGAACTTGGTCTGAAACTGGTACCAGATCTGCGGAAGCTCTTTGTAGGAACGAAGCTCCTTGGATGCCATAAGCGCCACGATCTCCTCGTGGGTCGGGCAGAGAGCCATGTCCTGGGCATTACGGTCGCGCAATCGAAACATATCGTCGCCGTAGGCATCCCATCGGCCGGACTTATCCCACAGAGAACGCGGTGAAAGCGCTGAAAGATGCATCTCCTGCCCGCCGATGCGGTTCATCTCCTCGCGGATTATCTGGGTGATCTTCTGCGTCACGCGCAACCCGAATGGCAGGAGATTGTAAAGCCCGGACCCCACGGGTCTGACAAAACCTGCCCGCAGAAGTACCCGGTGACTCAGATTCTCAGCTTGACGCGGGTCTTCACGCAGCGTCGGCACCAGCGATCTTGACCAAATCATCCGATGATTATATGGATGATTATTGCCGCGTCAAGCTTCTCTATTTTAGGGGTTTATCCGATCGAGTTCGGTCGGGATTGTTCGCCTCCCATTGAGCAGAGAGTGTCCATGGTCAATACATCCTTACCAGGCAGTAGAGGGTTGATGGAAATGCCTTTACCCAAGTGCGTGCAGCTAAGGTGCGGGGTGTCACCCCCTCTTTTATTCTACCCGACGGGGGCACTTCGTCCCCCATCAATGGCGAGAAGACGGCAAGGAATTTACTCTCCCCCGGTCGAAGGATGAAGACGGCAGGGAAACCTGTTCTCTTCCTTCGAGGGAAGGGGATGGTAAGCCAACCGCCCTTACATATATTTATTCCCCCTCCCTTGACGGGACAGTGTGCCCCTTGAGTGCCTGGTGCACTCATAGGGTAGGGGGCTAGTGGGAGGGTGACCCTTTAAGAGGAATCAGCCGTTGCGAGGAAGCAACCTCATACCCTGGCAACAATCTTCTGGTGCACGAACTGCAGGAATTTGACAACCCAAGCCAAACGCAGTAGAGTTAGGTATGTTTATCGTAGCGAGGTGACGAAGCAAGTGGCTGGCCTCAAAGAGATGAATCTTAAGCGATTCTCGCGTGAGCCTTTTTGGATTGCACTCGCTTTCGTGGGAGCACTGTCGCTTGCCATTGCAGCCGGAGTTTTTGTCTCAGGTATAACCGGTATTATTATAGCGGTGGCTCCAGTTGCTCTTCTATTGGTACTTTTATGCGTGCTTAATCCATATCCTTTTTGGATCTTGTACTTTGCGGTGGTCCCGTTCGCTTACATGGTCAGCGAGTCTCTACCCACAGGCAGTTTCGTTCGTTTCGGAGGGTTGATTATGGTGGCCCTGTCCGTTCCTTCGATTCTTCTATCCAAGCGTTTTCCAAGATTCAAGGTCACCGCGTTAGGTGGTTCGATTTTACTTTTTTTTGCAGGGTGCGTGCTTTCACTTCTTGCGTTTTTTGAACTCAAAGGAGCCTTCAGGGGAGTTAGCCTTTACTTCGGAAACGTCATGGCCTACTGGGTGTTCGTCAATATCTTTGCCACTGAGAAACGTCTCAGGACCGTCTTAGATGTGTTGATCATAGTGCTTGCAATAGAGGGGATCATAGCGGTGGTTCAAAAAATTGTTAGCACGCCGCTCCTAAGAGCTACTGGAACGCTTGTGGATCCTAATGCCTTTGGATTCTGGCTGTTGCCATTCCTGTGTTTTGCTTTTTACTTTGGCCTCGCTGCCCGAAAAAGATGGCAAAAGTTGCTCTATTTCGGGGCCTACCTTGTAATGACTGTGGCTATCCCTCTAACCTATTCGCGCAGCATGATTCTTGTTCTGCTTCCTGTCCAGTTCATCCTCTATTGGCGTCAGAAGAAGCTCCATATCTTCGCGTTGGTGGCGGCAGCATCGATCGCTTTGCTTTATTTGGGCTTTGCCAAGGTTTTCACTTACGGGTTTAACATTAAATCTTTCTTGACTGCGGCTAGGGCGGCATCCATAGAGTGGCGGTTTTATTTCGCGAAAACAGCGGTAAGGATGTTTATAGACCATCCTATCTTAGGGGTTGGCGCGGATTGTTTTTACCATAAGTTCAGGTTTTATTCAACCATAACCCCTCACATTGCCAAGGAGGTTATCCACAACTCCTATCTCGAGATTCTTTCAGGCACCGGTTTGGTGGGTTTTCTTCCCTTTTTAGCGGTGATTTTCTTCTCCCTGAAGAACCTCTGGCTTACCCGCAAACACTATACAACACAGGGGGACCGTTCCCGCTCTTTGATGACCGAGGGTCTTATTGTTGGGTTTATAGCCTCACTTCTGGCCCACCTGTTTCTCTCTACACAACACCACATCCTTCTGTGGCTTGCCATAGCGATTGCCACAATTGTGGCCAACAACTCCTTTCGAATGCTCGAAGCAAGGCAAGGCCCTGAAAAGGGGAGTTCTTCTCCTGCTCATTAATCACCCAATCCATAAATGGGATTCCGAACAGGCTACAAATAGGGGCTTTTTAGTTAGGTTTTTGGACATCTTACCTGGGAGTTTTGTTACCCGCCTGAGCTTGACACAGGTATGTTAGTGACTATAATAGAAATAGCCCTCCTCAGAAACACCTCCTGTACCGCCCCCAGCCGGGGGCGGTTTTTATTACATAGATAGAAGAAGCGGGAAGCAAAGCTTCCCCGCTTCTTTATTTCCCTAGCCTTTGAGACAACTACTCTTCGATGATAATCGCTTCAGTAGGACAGGAATCAGCCGCCTCCTGGCAACATCCTGCCTCGTCACAGTTCGCACCGGCGATGACTATCGCTTTGTCGTCCGTCTGTTCGAAGGCCTGTGGACAGATGTCCGCACACACGCCGCAACCTATGCAGGCTTCCTCATCAATCCTAACCTTCATTGATAATCCTCCTTCATAAGGTAGAGAATTATAACGCTAGCGTAGTTTTTGTCAACATCATGCCAGCCCCTGGGCAGTCTGATGGTAGTTTGTTTACTTGACAGCGAGCTTGAGTTAGGATAGACTGTGTCGTGAGTCGTTCACTTGAGGAGTTCCGCAAGGAGACTAACCGCGTGCTTCGGAATCTTGACGCGAAGCTTGTAGGGGTTAGCTTCATACTCAACGATGAGGTTTCTGAGTTCGCCGATAGAGGTGTTAACATGGAGGCCTTAAGTGAGGTTTTGGGCCACGCCTCGCAAAAGATTCACGAAGGCAAGCTTTTGCTGGGACTTCAGGGCGCGGGAGGCAGGCTTATAGCCGCCATTTCTGCAAAGGATGAGCCTGGGTTTGATCCTGGAAAGATCTCCGGATTGCTTACCTTATTTTTGCGTAATTTCCTCTTGCAAGAGGAGCGAGATCGGGACGGCCTTACAGGTTTCTTGAAGAAGGAGTCGTTCAGAATCCAGATGCTTGAGATGGCTAATCGGATCAAGAAGGATGCTAAATCCTCCGCCCCCAGGGATCTTAGCCGCAAACCGCGAAGCCCCTCGCTTTCCTTCTTCCACCTTGATCTTGACCACTTCAAGGGGATTAACGATACCCTAGGGCATCGCTTTGGGGATGAGGTGCTGCGCTCCTTCGCCAGGCAGGTCCGCTCCTTCTTTGCCGAGAGCGAATCTGGAGAGGTTCTGCTTGCCCGCCTGGGTGGCGAGGAGTTCGGGGCACTGGTTCCCTATCTTTCCGCGAACGAGGCCCAATCCCTGGGAGAACAGTTGTGTAAGTTTATAAGAAAAGCAAAGATCCCTACCGTAGATGAGCTGGATCGCTACCGGCGGGCCAATCCCGATTTCAAGGCCCTTTCCTTACCCCAGGTGACGGCAAGCATCGGTGTCGCTACAGCGGACAGCGCCGTTATACTCAGGGTACCGGATGATGTCCTTGAAGGGGAACTCGACCAGCTCTACGAGCGGGCCGATGTGGCCACCTACGTGTCCAAGAAGCTGGGACGTGATCGGGTGATGGCCTTCGAGCGCATCCTTGCAGAGGGCGGCACCGTTCTCGATTACGACGAGCGCACAGGCATAGTTACCCTTGACCTTGGTTCGGATATGGGGGTGGATGTGGGAGACGTATTCCGGGTCTACGACAACCGCAAGTTCACCGGCTCGGAGCCTATCATTCAGCCCGGTTCGCAGCAAAAGATCATCGGCTACTTCCCACGACTGGCTCTTGGCGAGCTTGAGGTGATCATGTGCCAGCCCCAGGTCTCGTTTGCCTTAAGGCGCGGAGGCGATACCTTTATCCCTGCCGCGGGGTTCTTCCTGGAGTGGGTTCCACCGTCCGAGCGGGGCAGGCGAGTCTCAGACGACCGCAGAAAACGTGATCGTAGAAAGGCAAGCGGGCTTTCTACGCGTTCGCTCTTTGACGCAAGGCTCAGGGAGAGCCTGAGGCGCGAGAGGTTCATACTGATTCTTTTCTTCTTCGACAATCTGGCCACGATCCGCGAGCAGAGGGGCTCGGCAACCATTAAGGAACTATACAGCAGTCTTGCCGCGGAGCTTGAGAAGCTCTCGGTTCCAGGTGATGTCGTAAGCACCATCTCAAGCGAGTTTCTGGGTTTCCTTCCCTCTGCTTCTGCTCTCAAGCCTATCAAGGAAAAGGTAGCAGAACTCAAACGCAACTTCGCCGCGCGCGAGGGGGCGACCTTCAGTGCGGTGCTATTCACGAGCTCAACTGAAGGAGTTGAGCGCTCGCGCGCCCTTGAGATCGCGCGCAAAGGGGCGGAGATTGCACGGTTCAAAGGGGTGGATCAGATGCTGGTGCTTGATCCCCAGGTGCTTTTATCAAAGCTTTACTTCTATCACGAACACGGTGAGTACGACAAGGTTGCTGCCGAGTTCGGAGAGCTTCACGCGCTCGGGATCTCGGATCAAAAGGCGCTTCTTTACTATGCCGAGGCGCTCAGTTATCTGGGGCGTCTTGAAGAAGCGATGGAAAGGGCGAGCAATGTCCTCAAAAAAGATGAGCACAACCTTACCGCTATCCAGGTGATGGCTTCTTCCGCGTTCGAGCTGGGACGATATACCGAAGCGGTGCAGGCATACGAATCTCTAAGCAAAGAGAAGAAGGGCAAGATCGCTGCGTGGCAGTGGCGTGACTTCGGGATAGCACTGCTTTATCTGGGCGAGACCGAGAAGGCGCTCGACCATCTCGAACGTGCGCTTGCAGCCGATCCCACCGACGCCTCGGTCATATACCACAAGGGCGAGGTTCTTCTGGCACTCGGCAAGAACGAGAAGGCACGGGCGGAGTTCATGCGTGCATTCGAGCTGGGCTATAGAGAACTCAGTCCTCAGGCGGCAAAACTCTTAGGAGAGGGTTAGAGTATGGCGGTTTTCTCAGATAAGATCTCCTTGAGCACCAAGGGGTTCTGTGACGTTCATGACATAACACCAAGGCTGCGAGGGATCCTTACCGAAAGCGGATTACAAGAGGGGATATGCTGCGTGATCCTTGCCGGTTCCACAGGCGGGATAACCACCATCGAGTACGAGCCAGGGGTGCTAAAGGATCTTTGCGAAGTGTTAGAGAAGATCACGCCCTCAGACAAATCCTACCATCACGATGCGGCGTGGGGTGACGGCAACGGCTTCTCCCACCTGCGCTCCGCACTTATCGGAGCGTCTGCCTCAATTCCCTTCAGCTCGGGCAAGCTGATACTCGGGACCTGGCAGCAGGTTGTCTTCTTAGATTTCGACAACCGCCCCCGCGAGCGCACCCTGCACGTCCAGCTGGTAGGCGAGAAGTAGTCCGCTTACCTGTTAAATCCTGGTTATCTGGTCCTCTTTAATCTGGAGGGGATTCTTTTAGCCTCTCGTGTTTCAAGAGCAGCAGGCCGTCCTGTGCAGCCAGTGTATCGTAGCCTGTGGTTAGCCTGCGGGCATCCTCATACCGACTCTCCCACTCGGCAGGGTAGATGTTTCCTTCAAGATCAATCAGCACGTAATCCGCATTCTCGATCTGCGGATAAAGCACGACGTCCTTACGGTTCACAAGATGAGGAGCCAGGTTGTTGCTTACGGAGAGGGAAGCATCGGCAGGAATCCTTTCAATCAACCGGTGAGTTTGCAGACTCCTATTCAGGTTTATCCCCAGCTTAAACGGGTTGGGAAATCGCAAAATCAAAGCAGGGACGGCCAGTCCGACCAGTATCAAGGCGACTGGCAGCTTTATCCTCCTTATTCCTTTTATCGAAGCGAAGAACAGCAAAGGCAGTATCCCTGCCGAGTACTGGTAGGTCAGGCTTGACTGGTGGGGACCATCGGAGAGCAGGTGGGCGAGTAGCAAGGGTAAGATAAGTGCGGCCTCCCATCTTGTAAGGGCGAGGGCCCCAACGGATGCAGCAAGCAAAGCCACTGTCAAGAGTTTTCCAGGTTGTCCAAAGGTCTGGGTAATAAGCACCCAGGGTCTGCGAAGGATGCTTCCAATAATCTCTGCGGCGTTCGATCCCAGGCTCGCGTAGTGGGCAGAGATCAACTCACCCTGGCCGGGTGCACGGAAGCAAGGCAGCACGATGAATAATACGAATGGCAGCCAGGCGATTCCGATCGCCGTCATCAACGTCCCTTGAATCCATTTTCGCTTAACCAGGGCGTAAATCCCCAGGGCCAGGAATACGAGGCCCATCTCCTCCTTAAGGGTCAAAAGGGCGAACGCAGGGAGTAGCGCCCACCAAGCTCTTTCTGTCTCAAAGAGATAAAAGAACCCCAAGACCAGCGGGATAGCGAATACCTCGGGGTGGAAGTCGAAGCGAAGCACATGGTGAAGGAAGGGGTTGGCAAGGAAGATGGCGATGATAACCAGATGTTTTCTGGAATCTTTCACCCAACCCTCAAGCAGCTTGATGAGGAAGAAAAGCCCCAGGGCAACGGCAAGCGCCTGAAGGAGACACAGGAGCAAGGCGTTCGGCCAGAGCCGGTATAGACCGGCAAGAAGGAAACTTATGGGGTGAAAATGGCCGCTGAACCCGTGAAAAGAGTGCAGCGAATCCCACACCCTGCCACGGAACGCGATGTTGTAGCAGATGCTTGCCCTTATCCCCAGATCGTAGGCGTATGTGTTGAAGGTAAGGTGCTGTAAGGTCTTGTAGGCTCCGAGGATCACAAAAACGATGCCTGAGAACGCAAGGAGTCGGCGTTTGCTCCAGAAGCTCTTATTGACCATTTCAGACAAGCATACCCGTCGTGCTTTCTCTGTCAATGCGACTAGGATGTTTATCCGGGGTCCCCATACGAAGGCGAAGCATTCGCTTGGGGTGTTTATTCGGGGTCCCCGTGAGTTTACGTAGTAAAGTCACGGGGTGATAGCATCTTGACAGCAGGCAGGCTCTCCTTATCATACTCCAATGAGATCGAAGGTCTTGTTTTTGCCGGGCGAGGAGAAGTCTGAGCTTCTTGAGCGCCTCCCCTTGCTGCTGGGTCGCCTGATAGATGGAGGCTTCTCCAACGATGCGTTTTGTGGAATGAAGGTTCACGTTGGTGAGAATGGCAACACAACCTTCGTGCCTGCCGATTTTGCACGCGTCGGGGTGCGTTTCCTTAAGGAAGCAGGCGCGCGCCCGTTCCTCTTTGAGACCAACACCCTGTACTACGGGCAGCGGGGTAATACGGTGGATCACCTTAATCTCGCAGCAAAACACGGATTCTCCCTGGAAAAGGTTGGGGCGCCTTTTCTTATAGCAGACGGTATGCGAGGCGAGAGCTCGGCCCGCATTCCGGTAAAAGGCAAGCACATCCGCGAGGCGCAGATCGCATCACTCGTTCCCAACATACCCTGTATTGTGGGCCTCTCGCACTTCAAGGGGCACATGCTTTCAGGCTTCGGCGCCACGATCAAGAACTTCTCGATGGGCTGCGCTGCAAGGGGCGGAAAGCTCCAGATACACAGCCTTTCAAAGCCCTGGATAGATGTCGAGCGCTGCACTCGCTGCGGCGAGTGCCAGAAGCGCTGTCCCGCAGATGCTATCGAGACCAAGGGTGGGGATTTTGTGATAGTTCGTGCTAAGTGCACCGGATGCGCCGGATGCATCGGGGTGTGCACTGCCAGGGCGGTCCGCATCCAGTGGAACGAGGCGTCCGAGTCCGCATCACAGAAGATGGCCGAGTATGCCCTTGCAGCACTTTCGGGCAAAGAGGCTTTCTACGTCAACTTCCTTGTTAACATTACCAAGGAGTGCGACTGTTACGGGGAGAAGATGAAGCCTATCCATGAGGATGTAGGTATCCTTGCCTCGCGTGATCCGGTGGCAGTTGATCAGGCGTGTCTGGATATGGTGGAAGAAGAGATAGGCTCAGCCCATAAAGAGGTTGATCCAGAGATTCAACTTGCTCACGGTGAGCGGATAGGGTTGGGAAAAAGAGATTATGAACTGGAGGAGCTGTGATAGATCTACGTAGGCTGCGAGATGCCGCGATTGTAGGATTTGGTTTGGCATTCATCCTTTTGGTTATCCAGATATTGGTTGGCAATCCCTTCGAGGCTTTAGACAGGCCCATGCACGATGAATTGGAGCGCACCTCACTTCGTCCCAACTCAGACATCGTGCTCCTTGATCTGGATGAGGCGAGCGTGGCTGAGCTTGGCGATAGGCTGTTCTGGCCGGACTTATGGCTGCCCCAGGTGTTTGAGCAGCTGGCGTACGCAAAGGCGGTAGGGGTAACCTTACCCCTCTCTCGCGGGTATTCATTTCCCCCTGAAGCGCAGGGCATACTCCGCCGGGCCAAGGCGGATTCCCTTTCCAGATGGTTCCGTCTGCCTGCTGGCCGCACCGGCGAGATACTGGACAGCCTCTTTGCCTACGCGGAGTGGGACGAGGCGCTTATACACACCATCCGATCCAACAACAATATCTACTTTGGGTTCAAGATGCTTGATGAGAGCTACTCGAATGAGATACTGCCCTTCTCCGAACGGATCCCCAATCGCAGTAAGGACTCGCTTCGCGCTAACACAGGGATTTTGGATAAAGCGGATTTCCTTGCCCCTCCAATGAGGTGGCTGCTTGCCTCTAACGGCATGGGCTACATGGAGGTGATCTATGACAAGGGTGGAGTGGTCAGAAAGGTCCCGCTTATCGCTTTGTGCAAGGGGAATTTCTACACCTCGCTCTCATTGACCCTGCTGCAGGCCGTAGAGGGACGCGAGGATATCGATCTACCGCGCAGTCGGGTTCTCACGCTGGGCAAAGAGGAGATCAGGCTCGCCGAAGGCTACGCCTATCGTATCCACTACACCTCAAACCTTGGGCATTTCACACGGGTTTCGGTATCGGCACTTCTGGGTGGAGAGGTAGCACCGGATACCTTTGCCGATAAAGTCGTCATAATAGGTTCCTCCTTCGAACCCTACGCAATGAGCGTACCCACGCCTGTAGACGGTGCCATGCCGAGGATGGTTCTTGTGGCGAATCTCTTGACAAACCTTATCCAGCGCAGGCAGGCGGCTCCGCCTAATATCGTGGCGACCTTCATCATAACCTTGCTACTTGCAGGGTTGGGGGCGTTTGCGATTATGATCCCCTGGCGCAAGTTTACACTTCCCGCTTTTGCAGTGCTTGTTGCAATCTTCTATATCGTAGTGGCCGTCTCGGCTGCAAACGGAACAAGAATCGCATTCTTTACACCACTTTTTGCATCCATCCTTGCGGTGGTGATCGGCGCATTTATCTATCACTATGCAGAGGGGAGGCGTCGCACCTATGTCAAACAGATGGTCGGGCAATACTTCCCCCCGAACCAGGAGAAGGCTTACATCGAGCGGTTCATGAATTTACCTTATCTGAGGGTCAATCGCGAGTCTGTGGTGATGGCTGTCTACCTGGATTTTCAAAAGAAGGAAAGGAGCCTAAAGGAGGCGCTTGCGAGCTTCGAGGAGTTCCGGTCCACGCTTCTTGAGATCACCCGTAAACATGAGGGTATCAGGGTGTCATTTACAGGCAACTCCAACAGGTTTCTTTTCACAGGTAAGGATTGCTGCGCCCAGGCGTGTCATGCCAGCCTTGAGATACGGCGTTTCTTTACCAACTTTAACGCCAGGTACGTAACCGAAGGCATAGGCGAGTTTAGCCTGGGTATCGGACTTGCCAGCGGCGAGACCTTTGTAAGCACCCTGGGCAAGGTGCCTCTTGTGGATCTGGCGGTGTTCGGGGAACCCCTCGTATGGGCGTGTCAGTTGGCGCTCACGAACTTCGAGCAAAAAACGAAGATGATCCTCATCGAAGATGGTGTTTTCAAACATCTACCTGCCGGCTCCAAGGCCGCCGAATTCGGCGAGCTTGAGATTGCCGGCCAGAAACACACGGTCTACGAGTATCTGCGTTGAGTCCTTACCGCGTTTCGCTTGAGGCCTACGAAGGGCCGGTTGATCTTCTTCTCTACTTCGTTCATCGGGACAAGCTGGATGTGCTTCGCATCCCGGTTGCCCGGCTGGCGGATGAGTTCATAGCCTACGTCCAGACTATGGGTGCGGATCTTTCCGAGCTTGCCGATTTCCTGCTCATGGCTTCTATACTCTTGCGCTGGAAGATGCGGGTGCTCTTGCGGGAGAGCATACAGTGGGAGGAAGAGGAGGTTCTCGAGCCGGTTACACTTTCGCGTATCCTTGCCGAGTTTGCCCGATATCGGGAGACAGCGGCGTTCCTCGAGGAGCGGCGTGAGCATAACCTGCGGCACTATCCCAGGGGGCAGAAGATCACGCCGGAAGGCGAGGGCAAGATCACCGAGCTTCTGCAATCCTTCAGCGTTCTTCTTGAGCGCGAGCGTCCGCGTCAGCCCATGCTTTTGACCCGTGACGACTGGACCATCGAGGAGGCCGGCGATTGGTTGATGGAAACCCTTGCCAGACAGGGGGAGTTTGAATTCTTTGCCACCATGCGCCAGCGGCAATCGAGTCTCTTTGACATGCTTATCCTGTTCCTGGCCGTACTTGAGCAGCTCAGGCTACGCACGGTCAAAGTCACCCAGTCCGAGCCTTTCGCGGATTTTGTGGTGGAATGTATCTCAAGGTGAGTTCCTGCGATCTTTTGCCCCTCGGGTAAAAGGAGCAATGTAGCACAGGCTCTCCAGCCTGTGTGCTTATCCCTTTTCAGAGGAAAGCGTGACAATCCATAGGGCGGGCCGACTTAAAAGTCGGCCCCTACGAAATTTTCCTATCGGGGAAGGGATTGACGCAAAGGGATCAAAAACGACCTGTAGGTTAGTTTCTTGTCTAGGATTGCGATCTTTTCTTCGCAGGAGAAAAGGAGCATCAATATCAGCAGATACGCGGCAGCTGCTCGCCTTCAAGGGTAAGAAGCGGGCGCTCGCTGCCCAGAAGCGTCTCAAGCCACAGCCCCTCAGGCTTTTCCCGCACCTCGCCTATCACTGCGGCTTCCTTGCCCAACTGTTCGACCCTCATAACTTCAAGCGCCCGTCCTGCATCATCCTTACGGACAACGGCGATCAGTCGCCCCTCGGAAGCCAGGTAGTAGGGATCAAGCCCCAAAAGCTCGGCTGTGCCCTTGACCGCCGGGTTGAAAGGAACATCTTGCTCCTTTATGATCATCCCCAATCCGGCGGCCGACGCCATCTCGTTCAGGGTGGTGGCCAGGCCACCCCTTGTCGGGTCGCGCATCGCCTTAACGTCAATATCCGTTTCGATTAATTTCTCTACAAGAGGCCAGATGGTTGCAACGTCGGATTCAATCTTGTGCTCGAACCCAAAATCCTCACGCGCCAGAAGCACCGCTGCCTCGTGGTCACCGATGGTGCCTGAAACAAGAATAGCATCACCCGGCTCGATTCGTTCAGGCGCAAATGTCTTGTCATGTTCCAATGTTCCATATCCGGTGGTGGTGATGTAGCAGTCGTCAACCTGGCCCTTCTCGATCACCTTGGTGTCGCCGGCAATAAGCTGGACTCCAGCTTTGTTTAACTCCTCGGCCATGGATTGCACGATTCGCTCAAGCGCTTCTATCTTCATCCCTGCGCGCAGAACGAAGCCCGCGGTCATAAAGCGCGGCCGCGCTCCCTTCACCGCGAGGTCGTTCAATGTCCCGCACACGGCAAGCTTACCGATATCCCCGCCAGGGAAGAACAAGGGGTACACTACGTGGCTGTCGGTTGTTAATGCTATTCGCCCCCTGTCTGAAGGCAGCTCTGCCGAGTCCTCCAACCGTTCTAGAATGGGGTTGCCCAGATACGTAAGGAAGAGTTCGCGTATGAGCCTTGCCGTCTTCCTGCCGCCCGAGCCGTGGGCCAAGCCTATTACGTTATCTTTCATATTTGTAGTAGGCCGAGCACGCGCCCTCGCTTGAAACCATACAGGGCCCTATTGGATTTGAAGTGGTGCAGGCTTCAGCAAACAAAGGACAGTCAGGCGGAATTATCTTTCCCAAAAGCACCTCTCCGCAGCGACAGCCCTTGGCATCTGCGGTTTCCTTATACTCCATAGGGGGCAAGGAGAGCTTGTGCTCCGCATCAAAATCCTTCCAGGCCTCTTTCAATTTCAATTCACTTTCAGGGATCGTTCCCAGCCCTCTCCACATCGAATCCTTTACATCACACATCCCTTCCATAATCTTGAGTGCTGCTTTGTTTCCCTCTTTGGTTACAACGCGCTTATATTGGATCTCAAGACAGGGCTCGCCCTCCTTGATCTGATCGGCTATCATCAGGATCGCTTGAAGGATATCCGCGCCCTCGAAGCCCGTAATCACACAGGGTCTTTTGAACTCATCTGCGAGGAACCGGTAAGGCTCTGAGCCTATCACCGCGCTCACGTGGCCCGGCAGTATGAGGCCTTCGATGGCCAGGTCGGGGTGTGCGGCAATCATCCGCAGCGCGGGTGGTATCAGCTTGAACGCGGCGTAGATCGAGAAGTTGTTAATACCTCTTCTCCTGGCCTCGGCCACCGTGGCAAGGATTGCAGGCGCGGTGGTCTCGAAGCCAACGCCCAAGAAGCAGAACTCCTTGTCCGGTTCCCTTTCGGCCATCGCAAGCGCGTCAAGCGGTGAGTAAACGATCCTTATGTCCCTGCCCTGATCCCTCTCATTGGCAAGGGAGCTCTCTGATCCGGGCACGTGCAGCATGTCGCCGAAGGTGGTTACCACCACATCCGGCATCCGCGATAGCTCAATAAACCGGTCTATATCCGCATCCGAGGTCACGCACACCGGGCAGCCCGGGCCGGATAGGAGCCTTACCTTTCCGGCAAGTGCTCTTCTGATGCCTGTTTTCGATATGGCGTGGGTGTGCGTGCCGCATACCTCCATCAACGTCAGGGGTTCCTTGATGTGTGCACAAAGTTCCGCTAACAATCCTTGTATTAGATCGGCGTCGCCTTCTATGCGTTTAAGGATTTCTTCTAGGTTTTCAGCCATCAAGCTCTTTCTCGACCCTCACCATCTCCTGGATCAATCGCAAGGTCTCCTTGGCATCTACCTCCGAGAGCTTCTTTATTGCGAAGCCCGCGTGAAGGATAACGTAGTCACCCACCTTCACATCGGGCAGCATGAGAAAAGATGTCTCGCGCTTCACCCCCTGATAGTCCACCTTACCAGAGGTTCCGGAAATCTCTATCACCTTTGCAGGAATTCCTATACACATGGTAGAATTATAGAGACGCCTGGGATTAGGTCAAGCGCAACAAGGAGGATTCTAAGATTACAAGATTTAAAGATTAGAGCTCCCTACGGTCGCTCTCCTTCGGTGGAAGATTGGGTGGGATTTGCCTGCTGGAAGTCGGCAGCTCCTAGTGGGTACGTGGTGAACACCCTCTCAGGGTGTTGCCGTAATTGCTACTACTTGCTCATTTCAAAATGCAAATTGGCGCGCGGTGAGCGGGCAGGCGTCGTACCCCCGGTGGCGCAGGGCGGTTGCAAGTTCACGGGCGTAGCCGTGGGTTGTCCAGACTTTTTTTGGCCTCACCTTATCTACGTACCGCAGGAGTTCCCCGAAATCCGCATGGTCGCTTAACGGTATCTGGCTTGACCCATCATTCCAGCGTCTTGTCAATGCCCAACCTGAGACCGTAGCGAATCTTGGATTGTCCGCCTCCACGTACCGCGCTTTCTGTGGTGGCACTATCAGTACACCGGGCACATTCCCCTCATCGGCATACAATCTGTACTTCCCCAGATCAACCCCAAACTCCTCGTAAACTTTAGACATTTGCCAGACCGTCTTTGAAACCCACACAGGGATCTTTTCTCTTGCAAGTAATGCCAGAAGTTCCTGGCTTTTGCCCAGTGAGTAGGCCATGAACACTGGGGTACGGCCACCGATCAGGCTTTTTTCGATGAAGTCAAAGATCTGCTTCTCGATTCTCTCCCGGGCGGGCCATTGGAAGAGATGGGTACCAAAGGTCGCTTCAACAATGAGGTTCTCCGCCTGCGGAATCTCGATCGATCGGCAGGAGTAGCCCGCTCGCAGCTTGATATCTCCTGAGTAAAGCAAGCTGGTTTGAGGGGTTTCTACGAGTACCTGTGCAGAGCCCAGGATGTGCCCAGAAGGGTAGAGAGTTACATGCATCTTCCCCAAAGACATTCGCTTGCCGTAATCAAGGCTCTCGGCAGTCTTTACCCCGTATCTGACCTCAAGCAGCCTTTTGGTTTCAGGAGAGGTAATAATCCTTCCCTTTCTTACCGCATGGTCGGCGTGGGCGTGTGAAAGCACGATCGGTTCGGCGTTGCGTCCGGCATGATCCAGCATCACGCTGAAATCCTCGAACTCGACCCTGCCTTCAGGATGTATGCGCATCAATAATTCTACTTGACCCAGGGGTTCCGTCAAGGAAAAGAAACACTAACTCTGCTGTAATTATTAAGGATCACGCAGAAGAGATATCCATCTCCTAGTTGTTCAAGATGCGGCGTAACTAGCCGGATGAGCTTTTATTATCCTACTTGACATCTTCCTATATCTCATTATTATAAGGCCGCTTAAAACAACAAAAAGGAGAACCGATGAAGAAGTTAGCAACAAAACTGATTATCGCAGCCGTTGTTCTTTCGGTGACCACGATTCGGGGCGGCCAAGCACAAGAGGCGCTTGCAAAGATGCGTAGCGCGTGGAAGTCAGTGGACCAATACACTGTGCGCCTGGTTTCCCACCTGGAGAAGGACGGCAAAACCAGCAACTCCACCATCAACCTCAGCTACAAGCGACCCGGATGGGTGAAGATCGAGGTGATAGAAGGAGACAAGAAGGGTTCGGCAGGGCTCTATGACCCCAACAAGGACCGCATCCAGGTTAGATGGGCCGGGATAGCCTTGCCTGTGTATCTTTCACCGGACGCCAAGATTGCAAAAAGCCTGCGCGGCGAAAAGATATACTCGATAACCTTTGAGAAGATGCTCGAGCACGCCGACTGGTATCTGGCCAACGGAAGCCTTAAATGGATCGGGGAGGAGACCTTCGAAGGGGCCTCCTGTGCGGTGATCGAGTTCAAAACCGCTTCTGTGGATAAGAATCTGGGCATCGCCAGGGAGCGCTGGTGGCTGGACAAAAAAACAGGGTTCATTCGAAAAACCAACGGCTTCGACGCCAATGGAAAGAAGGTGCAGCGGGCAATCTACAGGGACCTGAAGCTTAACCCCGATCTACCGGAAGACCACTTTAAACTGTGAGGTCTGAATGAAGAGAGCCTTCTGCTTGATTGTCGCGGCATCTTTATCGTTATCTATACTTGCAGGATGTAAGGATAGGGCTGCCGATCCCCTCACCGTGGTAAACCGGTACTTCGCCGCGCTTGACAGGGGGGATATAGATGAGGCTTACGGGTATCTGTGTGACCGTTCTCTTGTGATCAGAACCGCGAATGGTGAGGAGATGCCTTTTCTGGCAAGGCCGGATCTTGAGACATACAAAACTCTGGCTGAGAAGGCCCCCAAGATTAGCGTTACCGAGATCAAGCGGATGCCTGAGCTTTCCCAGGAGAATGAACTTGAGGTTTTTCAGATTACGGCGCGCACCAAGGAGCGAGGTCGCAATGTGGAGCGTGCATCTGCTCAGTTTCTTCTCTATCTTGCGCCCAACAGCGAAGGCCGCTGGTCAGTGCTTCTCCCTGTTTCGGCGAAGATAAAAGGTACGATAGCGGACAGTTCGGCGCTTGAACCTTAACACAGCAGATCACGTAGCGCTGTCTCTGAGATCTCGATAGATGGGGGGATGGGTAGATAGAAGTCAGGATGGGCTAACCTCCAGTTACTTTAAGTCCCCGTTTTCCGGCTAGTTAGGAGACAGGGCAGGGTTGACAAATTCGGTTTCACGCGTATCCTTCCTATAGGATTTCGCAAATCTTCAATTCAGCAATCTTGGAGGCAGATTAGATGAAGGCACTTAAGCTGAAGAAGGAGGATCTCTACACCTACCTTGAGTCGCTTAAGAGCTACGGCGAGCTCTGGGGACCGGTGAGTCGCGGCGAGCACTACTCCTACGCCAAGCTAGCCAACGTTCGTGACGTTGCACTCCAGGCGCTGCGTACCATCATCCCACCGAAGAAGTTCTTTGTTCCCCCTCGCTTCAACATGTTCCGTTACTCGCAGGGTACATACTCAGAGACCTTTGAGGATGTTAGGCCAAGGGTGTTATTTGGTATTCATCCCTGTGACATACACGGATTGATGATTCTTGACGAGCTTTTCCTGGACCGCTTTCCCGATCCGTACTATAAAAAGCGCCGCGAGGCTACCGCCATCCTCGGTCTTTCCTGCATCCCGGACGATAAGTGTATGGCGCGTTCCACCAACACCCACGCCGTAGAGGGAGGCTTCGACCTGGCTTTCAACGAGCTGGGTGAGAAGTATCTTGTCTGGGTTGGTTCCTCGCTTGGTGATGACCTGGTGCGGTTGAACATTGATCTGTTTAGCGAGGAGATTGAAACCAGCGACGTGCAGAAATATCTCGAGTGGCGTCGCAAGCGTGACTCCCGCTACAAGCTCAACTTCGACCTCACCGGCATGCCTGACATAATGGAGCTCTCCTGGGATTCCCCGCTTTGGGATGAGTTGGCCGATCGCTGCCTTTCCTGCGGTTCCTGCTCCATGGTCTGCCCGACCTGTAACTGCTACAACATCCGTGACGTAAGCGACCTCTCGTTTACCTCTGGTGTTCGCCAGCGTCGCTGGGACAGCTGTATGAACAAGGAGTACGCGCTGGTTGCGGGCGGTCACAACTTCCGGGAGGCGCGCGCCGAACGGTTAAAACTCTACTACACCCACAAGCTCAAGGCGTTCATCACCGAGTACGGCAAGCCCTCCTGCGTGGGCTGCGGCCGATGCATTGATACCTGCCCGGTCTCGATCAACGTCGCCGAGGTCATTCGCGGTCTCAAAGGGCAGGAGGTGAAGCTATGATTAATATGCCCCACACTTCCGCTAAAGGCGCCCCTGCCAATCCTTTCATGCCCGAGCAGATGCGTATAGTGCGGCGCTACGATCTTACGTCTGACGTTCGCTTCTTCCAGGTGCGGCCGGTGGATATGGAGCGGGCGCTCTCCCTAGACTACAAGCCGGGTCAGTTCATGATGATTTCCCTCGCCGGTGTGGGTGAGGCGCCCTTCTCTATCTCCTCCACCCCTTCCCGTCCTGGGATGGTTGAGTTCTGCATCCGAAAGGTGGGCCGGCTGACCGAACAGCTATTTAGGTATAAAGAAAACTCCATCATCGGTGTGCGTGGCCCTTACGGAAACGGCTTTCCATTGGAGAAGATGGTCGGCAAAGATATACTCATCGTGGTAGGAGGTCTGGGAGTGGCACCCCTGCGTTCCCTTCTTCTATACATCCTGGACAACCGCGACCAGTTCGGTAAGTTCTACGTCCTGCACGGTGCACACACGCCTGCAGAGATGCTCTTCCGCAAGGAGTTCTTCGAGATCAAGGAACGCGACGATTTGAATTGTCTCTTGACCGTGGACGAGGACACTGTTGGAGAATGGCCCTTCCGCAAAGGTCTTGTTACCGATCTTTTTGAGGAGATTGATGGGCTTGATCCGGACAACACCTACGGCACGGTATGCGGTCCTCCGGTGATGTACAAGTTTGTGGTAGCCGAGTTCCTCAAGCTGGGAATCCCCAAGCACCAGATACTCATGACCCTTGAACGGCGCATGCACTGCGGGATCGGCAAGTGCGGTCACTGCGTTATAGGCTCGATCTACACCTGTCTCGACGGCCCGGTCTTTTCATACTGGGACGTTCTCCACATGAAGGATCTGATCTAGTGGGGATGATGGCATCCAAAACTCAAGCGGCAAAGCCCAAGGTCGGGTTCTACGGATTTACCGGGTGCGCCGGTGATTTGCTTGCGATTCTCCACTGTGAGAATGAACTCCTTGATATCTTCAATGCGGTGGATGTTCGTTCGTTCCTCATGGCATCAAGCGAGGTCCACGACGACGAGGAACTGGACATCTCGTTCCTCGAAGGTTCTATCACAACCGACCACCAACTTGAGTCACTTGCCGACATCCGTAAGCGTTCAAAGATTCTTGTCGCTATTGGGTCGTGCGCATGTTTCGGCGGCCCTCAGGCTGCTCGCCTTGGCTACGGCGATTGGAAAGAACGCTTCAAGAAGGTCTACGGCGCAGTAAAACACACGGTAGCTAAGCCCTTTGAGTCACATCCTGTCGATGAGTACGTGAAGGTCGATTATCACATACCTGGATGTCCCATAGACCGCTACCAGTTCTTCTTTGCGCTTACCCGTCTGGCTCAAGGGATGTCTGTAGAGCTCACCACCTTCCCTGTTTGTTCCGAGTGCAAGTGGAACGAGAACGAGTGCCTGCTTCTTAATGCCCAGCTTTGTCTGGGCCCGGTGACCGCAGGCGGCTGTGACTCGCGTTGCCCCAGCCACAATCTGCCCTGCATAGGATGCTGGGGACCTGCCGCTGAAGCCAACGTGGCTTCCGAGATTGATCTCCTCAAGGAGCGCAACTTCTCCTCTGAAGAGATCGTGAGCAAGCTTCGTTTATTCGGTGGAGCCGCCATGGTCCGGCGCTTTGCTGATCTTTTGGGCATCAAGGCCGAAGAGCCTGCCAGGAAGCCTCGTCCAAAGAAGGTGCGTGAGCCTATCGTGGCCGGCAAGGCAAAGAAGAGAGCTAGTACTAAGAAACCCAAGGCTAAATCGCGTACTAAAAAGAGATAGGAGCTGGGATGAGCCTTAACAGAATAAAGATCGAATCCCTTGCCCGGGTTGAAGGCCACGGAGGGATCACGGTCGACTTCAAAGACGGTGAACTTTCCAAGGTCACCGTTGACATCCACGAGGGTCCCAGGCTTCTTGAGACAATTGCGCAGGGCCGGGTTCCCTCAGAGGTGGTAAGCCTTACCTGTCGAATCTGCGCGATCTGTACCCTTTCGCATCGCTACGCCGCTTTGCGCGCCATGGAGAAGGCGCTTGAGATAGAAGTGCCCCCCAAAGTCCGGCTCATGCGTGATCTAATGCACTGCGGCGAGATGATCGAGTCCCACGCGCTGCACGTCTTCCTTTTAGCCCTTCCCGACTACCTCGGTTACCCCTCGGCGGTGCACATGGCGCCTGAGTATCTGGAGGATGTTCAGGCTGGGCTGCGAGTCAAGCGCTTCGGCGTTCGACTCATGGAGCTTACTGCTGCACGTTCCATCCACGGTGAGAATCCGGTGATCGGAGGCTTTGGTCGCTATCCATCAAAGAGCGAGCTTTTGCGCTTCAAATATGAAGCCGAGTCCTTGATCCCTGACGCCGAGCGCGGGGTGGAGATACTTCGCAACCTGCGTCAGCCCACCTACATGGAAGAAGGTATGACCTTCATGTGCACCAAGCCTGAGCACGACCGCTACGGCTGGGTTGCCGACAGGATACTCGTCTCCAACGGCCAGGAGTTCAACGCCTGGGATTACCACAAGCTGACCAACGAGCGGGTGGTGCCGCACTCAATGGCCAAACGCTCGCGGTTTCAGGACAAGCCCTACTTCGTTGGTGCTCTTGCGCGCTTCAACCTTCTGGGCGAGCGTCTTGACGGCGTTGCCGGCGAGCACTTCCGCCGCTGCTACAACCTGTCATGGATTCGCAACCCGATGTACAACAACGTGGCGCAAGCCATAGAAACCGTGTGGGCGCTGGAGGAGGCTCCACGTATCATAGACAAGCTCCTCACCCACGAGGAGGATCCCGCAATCGTTGCACCCTCCCGTGACAAGGGTGCGGGTTCAGCTGCTGTCGAGGCCCCGCGCGGAACGCTCTATCATCACTATGAGATAGCTGAAGGCCGCGTCGTGCACACAGATATCATCACCCCCACCGCCCAGTTCCTGGATATGATGGAATCCCATATCAGGGTGGCTGCAAAGAATCTGACCGACGAGGGTGATACCGATAACATCGAGCTCAAGCTTGAGATGGTTGCACGTGCCTACGATCCATGCATCTCATGCGCAACGCATCTGGTCAAAGTGAGAGGTTTATAATCACCCCACGCCGTTCCTGCGGAACGCCGCGGGGACCCCGAGATAAATAAACCGTAGGGGCGATGCATGCGTCCCCCTTACAAATGAATGACACCCTCCTGTTATGCGAAGAAAGGAGCATCTATAACTATCTGCGACCACGTCTCCAGGGTTTCTCTTCGCTTCCGTAACTCCTCAAGTGTCAAGAACTCAAGAGAGGTGATGGAGCGCTCCTTTTTGACCACCTTTGGTTTAGCCAGTTTCCATATTACAAGAATCCCGAGGTGCACCCTGCCTACCGGATTGGAGTCGTCGTTTATTAATCCCGCCACCCGCTCCGCGAATTCGGTTTGAACGTCCACCTCCTCGGCTACCTCACGCCCGAGTCCTGCGGCAAACACCTCCCTAATGTCACGCTCAAAAAGGCTGTGATCCGTTACGCTTATGTGCCCGCCGATCCCCACAGAACCCAGCGACCTCAATCTGCCTTCTTCTGTCTTTTTACCCCTCACGTAGAAAAGGATCTTATCGGACCAGACCATCACAACATAGGGGATGAGTTGCTTGAAGGATGGGTCTTCTTCTGCCTTTGCCCGCTCGATGAATCTTGCCTTGCCGCTTGCAAGGATCTGCTCCAGTAACGTGCCATCATCAGAGCGAAATCCCTGAAAGCCGCCAAGCTCGTTCAATAACGATCTGGGAAAGCAAAGCACCCGCTCGTGTGAGATCTGCATACCTTCACTGACTCCTGGTGAGGCACACTGGATTTGCCTTGATTGGAATCATATCTCCGATTTTACTCACACCTTCGCTGGTTTCAACTTGACTAAGCCTTATGTTGCGGTAAAATCTCCTGAAAGCTTAAGGAGGATCAATGGTGTTCGAGGAAATTCTGGTAAGGTCCAACGGGGCTAATTCATGCTGGGCGGACCTTGCTGTAAAGACCCCGGCTTCACCCGACTACAAGAGGCCACAGGATTTCGATCCATCATCTGCAAAGTCCCGCGAAGAGATTATAGACAAGATCATCACCGCCGCGCTGGATAAGGATGTGAGGCTTTTAGGAACAGCAGACTACAACCTGGGGCTTGATGAACGAGGAATCTGGCTTGACGAACTTGGGAAGAAAGCCCGCGAGCGTGGGGTGAGTGTTTATCCTGGTGTTCGATTGTTGCTTGAGGAGGGGTTGGATTTAGTGGCTCTCTTTGAGCCTGGGCATCCCCAAAAGGAGATAGACAAGTTCCTAACCGATCTTGGCCTTCCAGGTAATGCACGTTTCTACCGCAGCAACAAGCCGGTGCAGGTGGCACTCTCGCCGCGCGAGGTGGTTGCGCGAGTGCGATCCGCCAACGGTATGGTGCTAGTTATCCACAACGCTGCCATTAAGGAGCACCCGGCGGTGGTCTCCGATCCCTGGGTGTGGGGGGTGATTCTTGCTCGAGGCCCCGAGGCTCTCTCCCCTGAAGAGGACGCTGTTCTCTACGGCAAGCGCAAGGGCTTTGAACGTAAGCTCCCTCTTGCACGCCTTGCCGGTTCCTTCGCCTCAAGACCTGAAGATGTGGGAACAAAGCGTGTCTCAATAAAACTCGGCGCGCACAACCTGGAGGGTCTGAGAATCGCGCTTCTTGACTCCAAGGCCAAGGTGCGTTTCCCTCACGAGATCGAGAAGCGCTTCTACTCGCGTCTTCTGGGAGCTCGCTGGGAAGGAGGCTTCCTCGACGGGCTGGCGATTCACTTTAACCCCGGCTTCAACGCCATGATCGGAGGACGCGGCACAGGCAAGACCACCGTCATCGAGACCCTGCGCTACGCGCTGGATGAGCCACCCAAAACAGACCGGAACCGTGAGAACCACGAGCAGATCCTGCGCGACGTGTTCCTGCCCGGTTCCAAGATCTCGCTTCTGGTTGAATCACACGAACCAAGACCCAAGCGCTACCTCATAGAACGCATCTACCCCTTCGATCCGGTGGTGCGCGACGCACAGACAGGCGAGAAACTAAAGGTAAATCCCAAGGATATATTCCGGGCCGAGGTATTCGGAAACAAGGAGATTTACGAGATCTCCAAACAGCAGGATTTTCAGGTTAACCTGCTTGAGCGTCTGTGCGAGAAGGACCTTGTTGCACTTGAGGCGCAGGAGAGACTTCTGATCGATAAGCTTGAGGAGCAAAACCAGGAGATAGCTGCTCTGGCCGAGGAGCTCTCCAGGCGTGACGCAGAGCTCGGCAAGTTATCTGCGGCAGAGGAGAAGCTCTCCCGGTTCCTTGAGATGGATATGCCTTCAAAGATCGATGAAAAACGAGGCTTAGAGCAGGAAGCCCACGTCTTTGAGCGCGGCGAGGGGGTGCTTGCAGATATCAAGAAGATGCTTGCCGGACTCATCAGCGAGACCTCGGCAAGGCTCAAATCCTTGCAGGAGGAGGAGAAGGCCCCGCTTAATCCCCAACTTCTCGACGAATACACAAGCTCATTAGTCGAGTTCGTGGGGGACTTCGAGCGCAGCGTGCAAGGGCTGGTGGAGAACCTGCAAGGAACCGAAGAAAAGCACCGCGGTTTCCACGAGCAGTGGCAAAAGCTCTATAACGAGGGTGAGGAGCGGTTCCAGGAGAGCCTGCGCAGTTTGCAGGAGCGTTTCCCAGGCGTGGACGTAAACGAATACATCACCCTTGAGAAGGAGGTTATGCGTCTTCGCGAGCGCAAGGCCGAGCGCGACGCGGTGGCCTCAAAGCTTTCCATGCGGCGCGACGAGCGCAGGGCTTTGCTCGGTCAGGTGCAGGAGCTGCGGGCTTCGCGGTTCGAGATGCTCAAAGGGCGAGCGGACGGATGGAACTCCGAGCTCGGCGGGAAGATACACGTGGGGCTTGTGGCCAAGGGCGATCCGCAGCGCGTGGCCGCGGAGCTGCGGCATTTCATGCCTGGCTTAAACAAAGAGAATGCCCTTCGTATTGTCTCTGACGAACGGTTCAGCTTTGCAGAGCTTGCCAGACGCTCACGTTCAGGCGACCGCGACGGCGTGGCCGAGCTCCTTGGGCTCTCGCCTGAGGAACTGGTTCCATCCTTTGACGAGGAGATACTCTGCCGCATGGAGATGGTTTCCATCCCACCTGAGGTCGTAATAAAGCTCAATCTCGGCACCGACAAAGACCCGAACTACCGCGACGTCTCGCACCTTTCCGACGGCCAGCGGTGCACCGCCATCCTGGGCATCCTTCTTCTGGAATCTCCCTATCCTTTGATCGTTGATCAGCCTGAGGAGGATCTGGACAACGCCTTCATTGTGGAGGAGATCGCCGACCGGTTACGCGACCAGATGGATAAGCGGCAGTTCCTGATGGCTACCCACAACGCGAACATACCGGTGCTGGGCGATGCATCACAGATCTTAGCGCTTGAGGCGGACGTGGATCACGGATATCTACACGAGGGCCGCTACGGCTACATAGATTCGCCCCAGATCAAGGAGACGGTGGAGAAGATTCTCGAAGGCGGCCGCCGCGCCTTCGTGATCCGCAAGGAGAAGTACGGGTTATAAAGATGCTCCCTTTTTGCCAGAGGCAAAAAGGATCGCAGGAGTGGTAGGAAGGGCTGTAGCACAGAATCTTACCGGAGGACGGACATAGGTAGTTGTATTTTCACCCCCACCCTACCCTCCCCCATCAAGAGGGAGGTGGAATAGGAACGAGGTGTTTATCCTAAATTACCCCTCCCTTGATGGGAGGAATGGGTTAGGGGAGGTGGAATAGGAACGAGGTGTTTATCCTAAATTACCCCTCCCTTGACGGGAGGGGGTAGGGGGAGGGTGATGGGTCAAACAGGAGAACAATGTAAGTGGTTGTATTCTCACCCCCACCCTACCCTCCCCCATCAAGGGGGAGGTGGAATGATGCTCCTTTCATCGGCAGGACGAAAGATCGCAATAGGAATTTAGGTATGTTTGCTTATCCGGGGTCCCCGCTCAGCCGCGAAGCGGATGAGTGGGGTGATGGTTACCCCTCCCTCGATGGGAGGAATGGGTTAGGGGAGGTGGAATATGAACCAGAGGGCACTCCAAATTACCCCTCCCTTGATGGGAGGGGATTAAGGGGAGGGTGATATAGCTCCGAAGAAAAAATGGCTGTGGCCGACCGTCCGCGTTGCCCTACCGATTGTTATTCCGCTTGGCGGCCTTGTTTTCATTATCCTTGCCATCCGCAACCAATGGATAGATGCCGACTCCGCCCGCTACCTCTTGTCCGCTATTGTCCAAGCCTTAGCTGCGCTCCTAGCAATAATATTCGCAGGCGTGGCGATACTTTGGGGGCAGGAGTCGCAATCTTTAAACAGGCTCGAAAGCCTTCGCTCCAAATATATAGAACTTCTTCAAAACCCACATCCTAAGAAAAAGGAACCTTTTATAGAAACCATTAGAAAATTGCTATTCAAGGAGTTCTCAGGGAAAGGAAATCTCACCCCAAGACACGACTTATCGATAGCACATAAATTGAATGAATCTCCGTTAGAAACCCTTGAGAAAGTCTATATCCTCAGTAAAGCTCTCTTCGTTAAGCCTTCCGAGAGCGGGGGGATTATTATTGACCGAACCCATCTTGAACTTCAAGAAGTCGCTGAGAATTTGGGGTTGTCCTACCGTCCCATTAAGATCCCGGGACGATATGAATCCTTAGGGTGGTTTTCGACCGATAAACTTTTCTTTCTGCTAAGAAATGTAAATGCCTACATTACATTTGAACATCTTAAGAACCCCTTGACTGCCGATGGAATAGAACAACTTTTGAGGACAATCGACCGCGCCCGTCGTGCCCGCGGCCCTTGGTTCAAAGCACTCATCTCACTATACGCCGTTACCGTCGCCGTGGGGATGGTTTTCTTATCCGTCTTAAAGAAAGGTACTTGGGATATTCAAGCAACATGGATCGCCTCGGTCCCATTGTTCCTTGCCATATGCGCTGTGGCGCTGACTTTTTACTATCTTGCGCGTATTGTCAGCGGTGAAAAGGATGCCTAGATTTTCACCCCCTCCTAACCTCCCCCATCAAGGGGGAGGTAATATAAGGTTCTACCTACTTCCCAAGGTGGAAGGTGATACAAAGACTAGAGTGATGAACGCTACTCTAAATCACCCCTCCCTTGATGGGAGGGGGTAGGGGGAGGGTGATGAAGAATAAACTTACGTCGATCGCTAGAAGATTCCGAAAAAAGATGACGGATGCCGAATTTAAATTGTGGATACATCTACGCAATAAACAACTAGGGGTAAAGTTCAGAAGACAATCCACGATAGGAAACTATATTGTCGATTTTGTTTCCTTCGAGTCCAAACTAGTAATTGAGATCGACGGAGGGCAGCACGCAGGATCAAACGACGACAAATCCAGAGAGAAGTGGTTAACTTCTCAAGGATTTAAGGTTCTGAGATTCTGGAATAATGACGTTCTGGAGAATATTGAAGGGGTCTTGGATAAGATAAGAGGTATGCTGTAATGTCCCCGCCGGTTTACACGCGCAGGCTTTCTGCAACTGAGATCAAGGCAGGCTTCATAATGATCCTCAAGGGCAGTCTGAAGCTCTTTCCTCCGCCGGGTGAGAAGTTTACACTTCACGTGAAGAGAAAGGAGTTCCAGGTGCGTATCCACAAAGTTTCATGCAAATGCCGCGGGCCTGACAAACCTCACTTCCACTGGTACCTGGACGCATCGGAGTTCATCAATCTCATTCCCTCCAAGGCAAAGACGGAGGTTACCTTGTTCAAGGTGAAGGAGGGCGTATACCAACTAGAGGTGTTGAAGTGAAAGTGGCCATCGAGCTGCTGCACGAGTGTGGAACAGACTCTCCAGTCTGTTCATTAATTGCGCGCAGACTGGAGCACCTGTGCCACATTATACTTATCTTCGGGGTCCCCGCGCGGCTACGAAGCAAAAAAACTTCACTTCTCTCCTAACGGGGCAGCGTGCCTTGCTAATCCCACAGGCTGGGGCCGTCGGGTAGGGGAAGGGTGATTGTTTTCACCCCCTCCTTTATCCTCCCCCATCAAGGGGGAGGTGATAAAAAGGAAACGCGATCCATATAAAATTACCCCTCCCTTGACGGGAGGGGGTAGGGGGAGGGTGGATAACTACTTTATCAACCCGGCGGCGCGAAGTTCTCTCCCTATAGCATCTGTAGTTTCTTTATTTTCAATGGAATGCTCAAACTCTATTCGTGAGACCCCGTCGAGATCAGTATTAATCTTCGGGGGGACCTTTTTCCCCCTTGTCTGATAAAGAATACATACCCCCCTTTTGTCGGGGTCACTTGTCTTGCAAAGAAACCACCCGAAGAACCAACCGAGCTCGAAAAAGACATTTGGTCTGGCTTGAGCGTATTTTCTACCTCCTATCAAATCGTCCGGTGTCATCAAAACGAATGCGAATATAACTTGTTTAGCCTCATCTTCAAATTTCTTAATGAGGGGTTTTACACCACCTGGTCTTTCAGCTAGAACGATAGGGTCTAATCCGAACTTGTCTTTTAGCAAGTTCTTCAATCGTTTTAGATTTGGGGTGTCGTGGCCGTGGACGATGAAGACCTTGTTGCCTCTCCGTTTACGTGGCTTTTTCTCTCCTTTGTTTTCCAGGTCTTCTGCAGAATCGGATAGCTCTTTGATGATATATTCCAACTCCGCAATATAGGATACCACAATGTCTCTTGCTTTCCTAGCAGAGAAATCATCTGAAGGAGAAGGTAATTTAAGGAAGTTATCTGCGTATTCTTTAAGGTCATTCTCGATAAGAAGTTGCGAAATATCCCTCTTAAAGTCTGTTATTTTTGTGGAAGCGCCTTGCACAATAGAGTATGACTCCATAGGAGTACGAGATTCTTCCCTCCTGAGGTTTTTCTCAAGTCGGATAAGAGCTATTAAATCACCATTTAAGGTGGCAATTATATCTTCTAAGTCAATTCCCATTAATCTTTCTCCCCGAACACCTCGCCGGTGAAGCAGAAGAGTTCGGTGCCTTCATCCTTCCAGCAGGAGCGGGGCAGGCCGGCCTTCATGCAGGTATGCTCAAGAAAGGTTTCGCGGTCCCAGCCCTGCTCGACCGGAACCTGGGGCAGGAGTACCCCCTGATAAGGACCTTGCCGAACAACCAGCCCGTGTTTGCCGACCTCCACAATCTCTGGATTATCTATCTTCTGCAATGGCGAGAGCACGGTGATTTCGATCTCGATCTTTGCAAACTCCTGCGGTTCGAGCGGCATAAAACGTGGGTCCCCGAACGCCGCGGAGCGCGCCATCTCCGCTATCGTAAGATACAATGGCTTCAGCCCGCAGATGTAGCCTATGCATCCTCGCAGCATGCCCTCCTCGTGCAGGGTAACGAACGCGCCCTGCACCCTGGCCAGACGTTCTGTAAGAGGTTCCTCCGGGTTCCAGGTTCTTCCCTCGAGCTTCTCCTTTATGGCCTTTCTGGCTATATGGAGGAGCTCGGCACGCTCCTCGGTAGTAAGTTCATCTTCCAATTCCATCGTTAGACCTCATCAGAGGGAAACTTATATCGCATCACTGTTTCACCCCCTCTTTTTCTACCAGACGGTGGCACTTCGTCCCCCATCAAGGGGGAGAATATAGAGTGGAACCGCACCGTATCCGGTCTCATACGAATGCGAAGGCCGAATAGCCGACCACGTAGCCGCCGCGCTGGCCGGTCATATCATTGGAGTTGTAGGCGGCAAGCAGGTGAGTTTTTTTAATCCCCAGCCGCTTGGCAGCGTAAAGAAGCGCGGTAAGCCCGTCTCCACCGCAGGCGGCGGCAGTTCCTGAATCAAGAGCCTGCTGCAATCCTTCTGCATCGAGGTTTTTCAGAAACTCGATAGTGCGGGCATCGCTAGTCTTACATGCCTCATAAGATTCGCCGTGGTAAAGATCGGTGGAGATGAGCACCAGCACGTCTTTTTTTGTCCCGACTATCTCAGCCAACGCATCCGCTATTATCTCCGGATGGCTTCTCTGATAATGACCCAGAAGTATAGGCACTATCCTTACATCAGGCAGCACCATGGCAAGCGGCGGGATCTGAACCTCAAGCGAGTGCTCGGTCTGGTGAGCGGGTATATCGGCCTGGAACGCTTCGTCGAACTCAAGGAATCGACCGGCCAGCTGTGAGTCTACCTCAAGATTTCCAATGGGCGATTTCCAGACCCCTTCGGGGAAGACCTGGATGTGTTGCACCATCATGTGATGCTGTGGACCGATGAGCACCACGCTCTTGAGGGCCCTTTCCTTCAACTGGTTATACGCTTCGGCTGCGGCCTGGCCCGAGTAGATCCATCCTGCATGGGGGACCTGGATCGCACGGATCGTATCCTCTATCCGTGAAGACTCGCAGCGTTTAAAGAACTCCTCCCACATCCCACGTGCCTCGTCAGGGTCAGTCGGATAGAACTGGTTGCCCCACGCAGGTCTCCGGACTGTCATCGCCACCTCCGATCAGATCCCATTCGGGATGGTTGCATGAGGATCACGGAAACTTTTGAATCTGAAATCCATACCCATTCAGTTTTTTATCTGCTCCCTGCGTTTAGCAGGGCCAACCTACTCGCCTATCAGTCGGTCGAGGTGCGCTCGTGCCTCGGTATGCTCGGGATCAAGTTCAAGAACCCGGCGGAAGTGTTTCTTGGCCTCTTCCTGTTCGTTTGAACCTTCCAGGGCCAGACCGTAAAGGTAGTGCGCGTGTGGGTCTTCGTCATCGGTGGCTATTGCTTGTTTGAGGATCTTTACGGCCTCGGAGTATTTCTGATTAAGGATGTAAAACTCCGCCTTCTCAAGCAGTTCCTTAAACTGTTCTTGCTGATCGTTGTCATTCATTATTTTCCCTTACAGCTTTTTAACCCGTTCGATGTCTTGATCCCGACCCAGAATGACCAGGGTATCGCCCTCTCGAATCTCGTCCTCTCCGCCGGGAGCGATGTTTACCTTCTCTTCAATGTCAGGGAGGCCCTTTTTGTTGACGACCGGGACCTTGCTGCGGATTGCAATAACGTTCACCCCGAAGCGTTTGCGCAGGTGTAGGTCCAGGAGTTTGCGGCCGATCATCTTCTTTGGCGCGGCTATCTCCACCACGCTGTATTCTTCAGACAGCTCGATGAACTCGAAGATGTGGGGGGAGAGAAGGTTCTCTACCAGACGTATCGCTATGTCCCGTTCCGGGAAGATAACGCGGTCGGCACCTATGCGTTTCACAAGCCTGGCATGGCGCTCATCGGTGACCTTGACCACCACCTCCCTGACACCAATCCCTTTAAGGAGCATGGTTACGAGGAGGCTGTCTGCGATAGAGTCGCCGAAGCTCACGAGCGCGGTATCCACCTCATCCAGACCTGCATCACGCAGTGACTTCTCATCGGTGGCGTCCAGTTCCACGGCGTTGGCGAGCTCCGAGCCGAGTTCTTCTATCTTGTCCGGGTCACGATCGCAGGCAAAGACCTCGTAGCCGCGTCTTGCAAGCTCTAAGGCCACCGCCGAGCCGAAAGTGCCAAGACCGATAACTGCGAATATCCTGGGCATCTAACCCACCACTATGTTGGTTTGAGCAGGACGTATACGTGATGCTCTGGCGCCTTTCATGAGCGCGGAACCTATGGTCAGGGTTCCTATCCTGCCGAAGAACATGGTCAGGATCAAGACCAACTTGCCCCATACCCCGAGATCGGCAGCAAACGAAAGGTACGGGGACAGGGCTGAGCCCGTCGAGATTCCAACCGTTCCGAACGCCGAGAACGCCTCGAACGCACAACGCATCACATCATCTCCACGCTTGAATATTACGAGCAGAAGAGTAGAAGTCAAGACCACAAATCCTCCGAGTATGACGAGTGATGTCGCGCGGTGAACCTGATCGGACTTGATGGTTCTGCGCAGCATCACCACCTCTCTGCGGCGACGAAGCACCCTGCCTATCTCTGTAAACGCGAGCGCGAATGATGTGGTTTTGATCCCTCCACCCGTGCCACCGGGCGAGGCGCCAATAAACATAAATAACATCAATACCAGGAGAGTGTAAGTACGCAACCCCCTGATACTTACAAGATTGAACCCTGCGGTTCGTGGGGTGACCGCGGTAAAGAAGGCGTTAAGTAACTTTACATGAAGCGGGTAAGAACCGAGCGCCCCGTTCCACTCGGATATGAGCACGAAAAGGGTGCCGGCTATGATAAGGGTCGCGGTGGCTGTAAGAACAAGACGGGTATGGGTGGCCAACCGCAGGGTTTCGCGCCTGATGCGTCTGGCTACGTCGCTTATAACGATGAATCCGACACCGCCCGTTATGAACAGGGCGGGTATAAGCAGCCCGACCACAGGGTCTTGCGAGAACCGGCTGAGGTTGTCAGGGAAGGTCGAGAACCCGGCGTTGCAGAACGCCGAGACCGCATGGAACACACCGTGGTAAACGGAACCTGCCCAGCTCATCCCGTGCATGAAGCGGAACCATCCAACCAGGATCAGCGCACCTATACTTTCCACCATGATGGTCACCTTGAAGATGGTGAACGCGAAGCGGCTCAGGTTGCGGTAGTTGAGGAAGTTGATGGATTCCTTCATGAGCATGCGCTGCCTGAGGGATGTCTTGCGGCCGAGAAGGAAGAAGAAAGCCGATGAGAGCGTCATGTAACCCAGGCCGCCGATCTGGAGTAAAATAAGGATCACAATCTGTCCGAACAGGGTGAAGTCGTAGGGCGTTACCTTTACGATGAGTCCGGTTACACAGGTAGCCGAGGAGGCGGTGAAGAGTGCATCGATAACCGAGCAGCCGTGCGAGGCAAAGGGAAGCGAGAGCAGCCCGGTGCCCACCGCTATCATTGCTATGTAGCCCAGCGCCAAGAGCCTTCCCGGATTCACCGCCGAGCGCTGGCTCACCGTGAACCTGGGAGGAAGATCCTTACGCAAAGAGCTTTCCTGCATCATAACAGCTCTATTCTCCACCGACGCGCTGTTTTGTCAACCGTAACACACCCCGTAACACACCACTTGTAGAATACGTGATAGGAGCAAATTGCGAAGGACGAAATAGAACACATCGCATGATTTCTTCAAAGCCGCCAGCCTTCCAACTCGGAGTCTTTCGCAGGAGCCACGAACAGGGTTTGCTCGGCACCTTCTTTATTCCACCAGGTGACGGTAACTTGAGGTTCTTTTTTGGCGTCCGAGTATCTGGCAACTATCTTTGCACCCCACAAGAAAACTTCGTTTTCTTGCGGGGACCCCGCTTTAAACCTGTTCCCCTCGGCGAAGAGTAATCCTATTGGGCTGCCAACCCCACCGACTTCTAGGAAGATGCGTCCTTCGCCACCGTGCTGCAGGAGTTCTTCGTTTTCTTCCTTATCCCGTCCCACTATCAACTTGGGGCCCTCTGGATAGCGGAAGTGCCTGCCTGTCTTGAGCAAAGCAACCGTTTCATCGGTTGCCTCGCCGGGATGATCGAGAAGGTCTTTTAGTTTACTGGAGTACTGGGGTTCGGTAAGAAGACAGCCTCCGGCAGGCGTAGCGAACTCAGTTATGCCCCATCGCTCGGCAAGCTCGAACTGGGGTTTTCGGCTCCGTCCCTGGATGTCGAGAAGTTTTTCCCGGTCTATTAAACCTTGCTTCTCCACCTCGGTTTCGGGAAGCAGTTTCGCTGACAGAGGTCGAAGAAGTCTGCCCTTCAGTCCTGCAGCACGTTCTATCACGTCAAGGGACTGCCGGTTCTGGCTCATTGGACGCTCGCCCAGAACCTCTCCCGTGGCTACTGCATCAAAGCCTTCGGCATCAGCGATCTCACAGGCTTTGCGCAGGAAAAGTATCTTGCAGTCTATGCACGGGTTAAGGGCGCGGCCAAAACCGTGGGGCGGTTTCTCAAGAAGGGGGCGAAACTCCTGTAGAGATATCCTTATACGCCGCAGATTGATGCTCCACTCCTCAAGATAGTTTTCTCCTCGCAGCCTCTCCGCACTCCCGGTAAACGGGGTTATGAAGTGAAGCGCTTCGACCTCCGCGTCTGTCTCCTTGAGTACGCGCGCCGCCAGCAGGCTGTCAAGCCCGCCGGAGAATAGACAGAGGATACGGGCGCTCATAAGAGTGCTTTAAAGAAATCCACCGTGCCGACGATCCAGTCGTAGACCAGGAAGTAGAGCCTGCCGATAAGAAGCGAGACACGAGACATCACCGTGTAGCCGAACGCGGCACCGAACGAGACCATGATGAAGGTGATGCCCACGCGCGATACCCCGCCGAGGAGACCTTTGTGAGGACGTGAGAAGTAGAAGTAGATGATGGTTGAGATCACACCCACAAAGAGCAGGAGATTGGCTACAACCTGCCAGAGATCAGGGGTCCAGAGTGGAAGGAAGGTGGCCTGAACCTGGGGCAGAAGCACACCCTGGATGCTTCCGGTTATACCCAGACCTGCGCCAAGTCCTATGGTGAACGCAATAGGCCAGCGGGATAGCCATCCTACCCGAGGACCGAACCAGCGGGTAAGCATAAGGAATCCCAGGGCGGTCGGGATGATTAGTATCCACGCCTCCCAGAACGCGGTAGCGGAACCGGTCTCAAGAAAAACCTGCCAGTTGTCGGCAAAGACGTTCACCACCATCTGCTCCATGGTGAACTTGGCGGCGTAGATCACCCAATAGGCCACCGAGGCACCCACGTAGAGGTGTTCTGCAAACTTGTAGAGTGGATTATCTCGGTAGAGAAAGGAGAGGATGGCGATAGTGAGCGTGGCAGCGATCCAGATGCCGAGGATTGTGGAGAAGTTCATCTCCTCCTCCTTCTCTCCGCAATGTCCATAGCGAACTCGGCGATGCTGCCTATGACGATGAGGATGATGACAAGTATGTGTGCCGTTGACTGTGCAGGCATCCCGCGGGTTGCCAGGCCCTTCTTTTCTATGAGGGACTCGTACTCGCTTGCGCCCTTCAGTCCGCCGAGAAACCCTGCAAGCTGACCAGACTGAAGGTAGGGGTAGAGATCAGGAGCAACAACACCGGTCACTCCTCCTATGATCTGCTGGCCGAAACGGGCGCCGGCGAAAGCGATCCAGGTCTCGACCTGGATTCCATGAGCAAAACTCGCCAGGATCGCGATATCATCGTAGTTATGAACACCGACCATCATAGGGAGAGAGTCAACATTGATGTTCTGGTAATCCTGTCGGTAGAAGTCTCGTATCTCACGTCCCATTCCTACTATTATCGGCACCATACCGGGACGGTAGCCGAGGTTGACAAAGTCAATTCCATATCGTTTAAGATACTGATCAGCGGCGTGCCCCAGGGCCTCTTGGTATTCGGTGATGTGCTTATTGTACTCGGCGGCGGCGCGTTCCAGGATCCGCACATACCCTGGATTCTGCTCGCGGACGTCGCCTTTTAATCTCTTCTGATACTCGGCTGCATGCCTGTTGAACTCCTCACCAGCATACTTCACCGCCTTCCAATACTCAAAGATATGTTTCTGGAACTTGATGGCGGCACTGTCCACCTCCTCGAGGTAATGGAAGACGAGGCTGTCCAGGGTTTCCTGGTGCTGGAGAGTATACTCTTGATCGAACTCGGCTGCGGCAGTTTTTAATACCTCCCGGTATCCGGCAGTATACTTATCGAGGTCCTCACCGGCGTGTTCCACCGCCTGTTGATACTCTGCTTCATGGTTTTGATTGTACTCCGCAGCGCCGCGTTCCACGGCCTCCTGGCCCAGGGGCAGGCCGGTAGGGATGTGACCCAGGAGGATTATCCGCAGATCCTTGCGGAAGGCGTGGTTCGTTATCGCCACGATCATGGGCTGGCACTCAGGGTAGCTGGTTGCATCGTAATCCACCGAGAACATGATAACAGAGCCAGATTTCAGGGTATCGATGGCGTTGAAGGCCTTTTGAACAGGTTCTCCGATCTCAAAGGGGATAGGTATGGTAAAAAGCATAGGCACAAGCACCACTCCGATCATAAGAAGGAAGATGATCCGGCGGTCAATATTGGTTAGCCACTTTAGGAACTTCACTTCCCCTCCTATGTCGAAGAGATGTAGGTTCGTTCAATGCCCAGTATGATGCGAATGGACATAGCGATTGTACCTAGAGTCACGCCGATAAGTATGCCTCTGCGTGCCGCGGTCTGGGGCACCGACATGAGCCATTCCTGAACCTGGGGCGCGAGCCGAATCGCATCCTGCGGGAATGCAAGAACCAAAACGCCCAGGCCTACTCCGAGGGCAGCAAGAACGGCTCCGAACACCGGCTTCCTTATAATCAGCCTGTGGATGCCGGCCGCAACGAGAAGAACCGCCAGGATCAGGGTCGCGGGAACCACACCCATGCTCAAGCGCCCGATCATCACAAGGATTGCAGCGATCAAAAGAAGGGTAGCGTCGAATGTCCGGGCGCGGAAGGCACGGTAGGCGGCAGATGCGATAAAGAAGGCAAGAAGCGCAAACATCGTTCCCTGAAGCGGAACCATTATCCACTTGTAGACCCAGAAGAAGCCGCCCACTTCATTCAGCGAGGCAAGCTCAAGTGGGGTGCCGTATTTTGCCCAGGTAACGATGCCAGCGGCAAGGGTTCCGAAAAGCCCGAAAAGGGTAACAAGGCTGTAAAACCAGTCCTTCTCCCTGCGTGCTACCTTGCGGGTGTGGTGTTTGATAAGGCTATCTATCCCCAAAAGAAGGGTGAAGCCTCCAAGGATCGAGTACCATACGAGCATTCGCTGCTCAAGGCTTCCGAAGGGCTCGCGGGGGATAAAGAAGGTAACGACCACGAACACCCCTGCAAGGAAGGTTATGATAAGGGGCAGTGTACGTTTCATGCCTTCTCTCAGGATGTGGTGAGGAAGCTTACGAGCCTCTCGAACCCGCTGTTAAAGAACTCGGTCAGGGAGCGAAGGATGCCGCTTTCACCGGAGATGGAGGTCAATACAGCACCGATGGTTCCCACAACTGAGACTACCACTATCAACCCAACGGTGATGAGCTTTGCTATGTCTTCACTTTTTAAGGAGCCAAGAAGCTGCGGGTCGCGGTCAAGGTATGCCGAGGCGGCGAAGAGTTCTTCGCCTATCAACGTGTAGTCGCAGGCAGCAATAAAGAAGGGAAGCTGGGTGGCCATGTTGGTTCCGGCTATCTGGATTGCACCTACCGAGTGCGCGGTCTCGGCAAGGATAAGCGCCTCGGCGTAGAACACACCCTGCAGGAATACAGTCCCCGGCTTCTCGCGAAGCATGATGCCGTTAACACCTGCCGCGTAACCGAACTGATCCGCGGTAAGAAAGGTGATGTCACCCTCCTGGTATAGATCGGGTCGTCCGGCTTCAGAAAAGGCCTGCTTGACCGTCTCCTGGGCAGCGGTCATCACTATGGGATCGTAGTTGGGAACCAGTATCCTCGTCTCATACTCTGCCGCGCGTCTGGCGACTCGGCGCAGGATGGATAAAGCGGCAAGGGTGGCAACATCGGTGAGGTATCCTATCCCGAAGCTGAAAAGGATAGGCTTGCCCATCTCGGTTGAGCGTCCTACCGCCTCGTCTATGGCGTCCAGACCGGCTATCCGGCGGACGAACATCTCGCGGTCGCGCTTGGCGAACTCGATATAAAGAATAAGCAGCAGTCCGTATACGACAGCAAACACCAGCACCGGTATGCGATTGGTGTTGAACCACTCCGGCTTTGCCTGAACCGGGCCCGCAATCTCGGAGGAAGCGCGACTTTCCAGCTCCCCCACAACATCCACACGGTAGTAGTAGTCTTTTTTGTTGCGGAGCAGGGTATCGGCGTCAGTGTATGCGGTGGTGGGGACGAGGAACTCGACTATCTTCTCGAAGGGGCCTTTTGCCGACTGCGCCCGGTAGACCTCGTAGCGCTTTACGCGTGCCGAGTCAGGGGAGAGTTTCCATGAAAGATCAATGCTTTGCCCGGCGTCATTGGGTGTGTCTTGAGTCCGCAGGTTCTCTACGGGCCGGAGCACCACGGGTGTCGCCGCGTTCGCGTCAGACACGGGCTGGGCAAAGAGCAGCGCAGTCAAGTACACTAAAACCACATACTCCTCCTCGGGCTGGTTAAAAGGGAAAGCTTACCCCGCCCGCCTGCATTGTCAAGCGTAGAGATTTTTACTTGGATTTGAGAGGAGGTAACTGGAATTCAGCAAACTTAACGTCTAATTCAGGTATTTTGTGTTTCAGTATTGCTGGATTTCGCCGTAAAGATAAGGAAGTTTATCCTGTTTTAGCCTGAATTTAGTCCCGTGATTATGACCGGTTCGGGCATCGAAATCTACATATATGAACCCTTGCTCTATGGCACTCAAGAATTTATCGAAATTGAACTCACTCAATATCGTTATCTCTTTATACCAGAAATGTTCCCTGCCGCTGATGCGTTTCCTTTCGGCCTTGAGATAAAAACAATTCTTGAGTTTTGTGCCTGCTTTATGGAATAAGTCGGTAAACCCCCAGTAAGGTTGAGGATTTAACTCACTTAAACCTACTCTTTCTCCAACGGATTTTAACCATTCAGCATGTTTTTCAGCGACGGCTTTTGAATCGAAGGAGATTTTTACTTTGGATTCATCAGGATCTATGATGACTGTGAAGCCACGATCCGAGCGGGATGAACCACTGATTGTTTGCCGAAAACTCATCTCGGTTGAAGGATATTTTGTCCCAGCCTTTTGATGAGGCTAGCCGTATAAGGGAAATCGTAGGGGCTGACCTTTAGGTCAGCCCGGACATTGAACGGGCCGACTTAAAAATCGGCTCCTACTTCTGAGATTCAATGAGTTTGATCGAGCGATTCAACTGCAATAACAGAACTGCATGTATGCCAAGTGGTGTAAGATAAAAATGGTTACTAACTTTTGATAATAATTGAAGTTCACACGCATAATTTGAGAATATGTATGTAGCTGTATCTTTAGCTCGTTCGCGCTTCCAGGTGCTTGATTTACCGATTGATTCAATGAAGTAGTCGCGCAATTTGTGAAACGGCACAGGATAATTACTTTTGGACAGGACAAATACGGACTCGACCATACTAAATATTGTAAAGGTAACGGAAGAAAAGAACGGATTCTCCATGATGAATTTGGCTAAAAGATCTAATTGCTCTTGGCTAAATCTATCGTTGATCGTTGAATCGCCTTCTGCGAGGAAGGTACTCCCAAAATCAGTTAAGAAATACTGTTTCTGGAATTTTGTAACAAGATTTAACCGACTCGCAACCGTAAGTCTATTCCCAATTGTCTTTTTGGATTTTTTTAAGTTAGCACTGATTTGATCAAGGGATCCTCCTTTTACTAATAGCAATAAAGTTGGTTTTAATAAGCCTAAACGGACAACCCCAGAATCTGCGGATTCAATCTTTAGGAAATAGGCCATTTCTCTGAAATTATCAAAGAATTTAGAGAGTACATCTTCTGGTTTGTAAACTATCAATTCTATTCCGTTACGATCGCACAACTTGAGGTCAGAAGGTTTTGCCCCTGTAACCATAACCGTCTTTTTTATGGGAGCCTTGATTAAGCGATTGTAGCTCTGTAATTCTATTAAATCCTCATAGTAGCCATTAATCTGGTTGATTATCTCTTTATAGAAATCAACAACTTTCAGTTCTATGAGGAGTAGCTCATTCTTATGAAGATATAGTAAATCGAGGTTGCCTGATTCTAAAGTTTTTTGTCTAGCAACCAGGCTTAAATCTGAGAAATTGACAGATAAGATCTCAGCTAGAATTGTTTTATCTGCTGTCAGTATATCTTCAATTGTTTTTTCGGAAATGGAAGTAGTCACAGTCTGTTTTTCAAAGAGTAAAGAGGGGCATCATCAGAAGTCATTTCGTCGCATTCGAAACAGACGAAGTCGCCATGCGGGAACAATAATCCGTTTGCTATTCTTGTTTCAACGTCATTAAGATCAGGTACTCTGTTTACAAACCAGCCGGAGCCAAGCCTTACACTTCTACCGCAATGATTGCAAATTTGTACAACGCTACTGTCAGAATCCTGCGCGGCAACTAATGTGGTTCCACTTCCCACAAATGGGTCTAAAACGAGTTCTCCCTTATGGCTGAATAGCTCAATGACCTTTCGGGCTAAAGAGATCGGGAAAGTCGCCGGATGCACTTTTTTATCTCGAACGTCTCTTCCTTCATAGAAGAACTGCCACACACCCAGTTGGCTCTTAAGCCACTCTTTAGCAGTCATGCAGTTAATGTGAGTGGGACCACAGTTGCAAGTCCTAGTATAACCAATATCCAGTTTCTTTGTTGGGGACTTTCTCTGCGTGGTCGTTTTGGATTCAACGATACTCATCCAATAAGTATACTATACCCATTGTAAGAGTCAACCCTCTAAAACCCGGAGAGATTGGGTTTTTAGAAGTTCTAAGGGGTTGATTTTACTCCTTAATCATGTATCATCCGGCGATTGAACGAAATCGGGTCAGGCTAATCCAGGAGGAAGAATGGCCAAGGTCAAGCGGGTGCAGCCCTACGAGGAGCCGCATCCGTTCAACGTATCATACATCAAGAACCCTACGCAGGCCGACCTGCGCTGGCTGGCGTTGGAACATACCCCGGCGTGCTACGTTACGAAATACGGCAGCATAAACAAGCTGGCCCGCAACAAGGCGCGGAAAGCAGCCTATACCTACATCATCGCCCCGGAGCCTGACGCGCACCTCTATTCGAGTAAGGTGATCGCCCCGGAGCGCGCCGAACCCATCCTGATCCGGGTGTGGGAGTATGTGGAACTGCAGGGCAAGCTTATTGAGATTCAGGGCTACTACGGGCTGGGCTAGCGGCGCTTCCCTATCCACTCCTTGACGCCCCTTCTGTTAACATCACTATCGCCCATTACAAAAACATGCTACATAAATACTCTTTTTTGTCAAGAGGTAAAGCAATTATCCGTTTTTCACCCGAAACACCCAAAATTCCCCCAATTTGTCCACCTTTTGACCAGCATTTGACCAGCTTTTGACCAGCTTTTTGGCGACGAGTGCCACTCAAACCTGACGAGTTGGGGCCGAGCTAAAGGTCGGCCCGCTTACCTTAAATATAGCGGAGAGGGCGGGATTCGAACCCGCGACCCCGGTTTCCCGGAGTACACGATTTCCAGTCGTGCTCCTTCGGCCAGCTCGGACACCTCTCCTAACCCTCAAGTATATAGAGATTAAGAGGAAGGTCAACTGTTAGGTCTGTATGATCAAGACATCGTTATCAGCTGCCAAGCCTGAGCCTGCCCGTCATCTTGGCGCACAGACCATAGCTTCTTGACAACCCCTTTTCACCGACTAAACTAGTTTAGTTCTGATCCGATCTCTTAACCAGAGGAGGAATGATGGTCAAGACTGGATGCTTTGCGGTAGTGATGGGATTGCTGGTTACAGCAACTACGGTGATGGCGGATGCAAAATCTGGGGAGAAGCAACTCAAGGAAGCCCATCAATACAAGCAGCAGGCTTTAAATATAGGAGGCTACGTTCAGGCCCGTTGGGAAGGAACCCTGGCTGGGGATGAGTTCCCAAACGCCTTCAGGATTCGCCGTGCATATCTTGGTGCCTCAGGCAATGTGGGGAAATGTTTCTCCTACAAAGTGCTTCTCACAATGCCCGGACCGTCGGTTGAGCTCTACGACGCCTATGTTGATGTAAAACCTTTCAAACCTCTTATCATTAGGGTAGGCCAATTCCAGACTCCTATCGGTATGGAGAAGCTTCGCTCCTCGTCGGTTATCCTTTTCCCTGAACGCACCTTTTCGTCAGGTTGCCATGATTTTCCATTAATGGATCGTGATCTTGGTGTTATGCTTGCAGGCAAGGTCAAGTCCATAGGTGCACAGGTGGGCATCTTCAACGGCGAAGGCCGCAACGTTAAGGTGGACATCAATGAGGCCAAGGATATCACTGCCAGGCTGACGGTTAAGCCGATAGATTATATGCACATCGGTGGCGCCTACCAGATGGGCAAGCGCTCAACGTTAGACACCCTGGGTGAACCCACAAACGATTGGAAGTTCAATCGCTGGGGCGCTGAGTTTGCCTTAAACCCTTGGGATCTTTGGTTCGCTACAGAGATCATGGGAGGCAGGGACGATACCATCTCTCTCATTACATACTACGCCGAGGCGGGTTGGATGTTTTCCGTTCCTCTCGACTGGATTCACGGTGTTCAGCCTGCGGTGCGGTACGAGGCAATCGATCCCAATACTGACACAGCTGGAGACACCCGCAGCATCATCACCGCAGGAATCAACCTTCACTTCCTTCCCAAGCATCAGGCAAAACTTGCCCTGTGCTATCGGATGATTACGGAAGAAAGAACCGAGGTTGATAACGACCAGATCATAGCCCAGCTGCAGCTAAAGTTTCCTTAGCGCTCCTTTTTACCTCCGGCAAAAAGATCGCAGTATGAAAACGTAGGGGCCGACCTTCAGGTCGGCCAGTTTATTTATGTTGAGCAAATCTGGAGGGTTACACCGTCTGCTTGACAAGACATTCACCTCAACTATAGTTTAACTTGAGAGATTGCGGCTTAAGAGTTAAAAAGTTTAGGAGGCAACGATGTCATCAGGTAGCGATCTTATGCTTTACTTGACGGCTCTTACTCAGGCTATACGGGAAACCCGAATATCTCTTTCGGAACCGTTGCATGACTCTGCACTCATAGGTATAATCTCAGAAATAAGTAAAGTGGCGCTTGAATCAAAGAATCCTCTCGGTAAGGATCAAGCAACGAGTTTGATAAATTGGCTTAACAGTCCACAGGGAAGGAATGCTAGTGCTAAGCTAGTCATTGAGAAAGTACAAAACTTTTCACTCATGTGTAGCGTTTGGGATCTTACTATCGACCAATTGATAGAAAAAAAACTGCAGAAGCCTACACCTCCAGAAAATGAAGAGTCTAAGGATGAGTTAGTGAAGTACAAACACGCTGAGAAGAAAGCTTTTATAATTATGCCTTTCGAGAGTTCGTTTTCAGATGTATGGGAAGGAGCTATCCGAAGAGCATGCAAAGAAACAAAGTATGAGCCTCTTAGAGTTGACACTATCAAGCTTTCTTCCTTCATAACCGAAGACATTAAACAGAACCTAAAAGATGCAGATGTAGTAATCGCTGATGTCTCCAATAACAACCCAAACGTTATGTTTGAATTAGGTTGGGCGCTTGCCACGAGAAAGAAAGTTATTGTGCTTTGTCAAAGTGAATTCAAGGATAAGGTGCCATTTGACATCAAGGACATTCGGCGGTTGCGCTACGAATTGAGTTGGGCGGGTATAGAAAGCTTGAAGGAGGAACTAAAAGAATATATTGGGGAAACTGAAAAGAAATCCCGGAAGCGGAAAGGAAAATCCAAAATATCTAAGGAAGAACCGCCAAAGAAATCCTAGGTCTACGCAGACCCCCAACGAACACTGGGGGTCCGTTTGCGGTGCTGTCTTAGGTTGACACTTAGCTCTGGTAACATATAATCATAAATGAGAAGACTGGCTTTGGTCGGGAACTGGAAGATGCATACCACCCCGTCGCAGGCGCGTGAACTCGCCCGCGAGCTGCGCGAGCGCCTGGAGGGTGTAAAAGAGGTAGATATAGCGGTTTGCCCTCCTGCTACGTCGCTTGCGGCAGTGGCCGACGCCCTTGCGGGTTCAAACATAGCCTGGGGTGCGCAGAACGCCCACTGGGCAGAAGCCGGGGCATTCACAGGTGAGATCTCGGTCTCGGCACTGCGGGAGCTGGGATGCACATACGTTATAGTGGGTCACTCGGAGCGAAGACACATATTCGGTGAGTCGGATGAGATGGTTGCCAAAAGGCTCGTGGGGGTAACTGCAAGCGGCCTTGTTCCGATACTTTGTGTTGGCGAGACCGAAGCGGAGCGGGAACTGGGGCAAACCGAGAAGGTTCTTACGAGGCAGCTGGAGCGCGCGTTCGAGAGGATCGAGGAACCGCCGGCCATGGTCGCTTACGAACCTGTGTGGGCGATAGGGACAGGCAAGCGTGCGGAGATTGGCGATATGGAGATGGCACATCGTTTTATAAGAGAGAGATTGGCTGCAAGGTTCGGTTCAAAGGCTCAAGGTGTTCGCATACTCTACGGAGGGAGCCTGAAGCCTGCCAATGTTGCCGAACTCGCGTCAAGTGAGGAGTTTGACGGCGGACTTGTGGGCGGAGCGTCACTTTCCGCCTCATCGTTCGCCGAGCTTATAGCTCGTGCTATTGAAAGGAGGAATCACTAGCTATGCAAGCCGTATTTGTTGTGATTTTCGTTCTACACATACTGCTCAGCCTATTGCTCGTAGTGATAGTGCTTGTTCAGCAACGCACCAAAGGCGGGATGGCTGGTGTGTTTGGGGGAGGAGGAGGCGGAGGAGGAGGAGCTGAGCAGATCTTCGGCTCCTCAGGGGTTGCACCATTCATGACCCGAATAACGACTATTCTTGGAGCGGTGTTCCTTATGACAAGCCTGTTATTGGTGCTTTTCTCCGGGACTGCAGGGGGTGTTAGCAAAGCCCCTGCGGCAAGCGGTCAGCCGCAACAGACAGCACCTATCCCTCAGCTTGCAGAGCCGGCTGAGGGGCAAAAGCAAGAAGCACCCCAGGAAGTGCCCGGACGGGTTATCCTTCCCGACACGGCTGGAGGCAACTGATGTATGCAATCGTAGAGATAGCCGGTTTCGATTACAAGGTTAAACCCGGAGATCGAATTACCGTCCCTCATCTGCCCAATCAAGCAGGGGAAGAGTTGGAGTTCTCACGGGTAAAGCTTCTTCGGGACGAGAAAGAATTGAGGTTATCCCCCAAGGCGTCGGTTAAAGCAAAGGTGCTTGGCCATCACCGCGGGAAGAAGGTGATTGTTTACAAATTCAAGCGTCGCAAGGGATACCGACGCAAGATAGGCTATCGCGATAGCCTTACAGACCTCGAAGTTAGCGCTATAATCACTAAGGGGTAACCTTCTTGGTGGGTTTTGCGTCCTTCGGGATAAGAGGTTCGTATGTATGAACAGTTCACCCAGCGCGTGCGTCGGATATTCAACAACGCACGACGCGAGGCGATCCGCTTAAGACACGATCATGTAGGGCCGGAACACATCCTTCTTGCCCTGATTCAGGAAAAAGAAAGCGCTGCGGCCCAGGTTCTTGCCAACCTATCGGTCAATCTCGATGAGGTACGTGAGAATCTCGCTGCCTCACTTGAAGAGGGCCATGTAACCATACCATTCAACGAGATCCCGTTTGACGAGGACGCTCGCGCGGTGATCAACTACTCGATCGAGGAATCGCGTGCCATGAACCACAACTACGTGGGGACAGAGCACGTTCTTTTGGGCCTTTTGCGTACCGAGACAAGTATCGCCTCGCAGGTCCTTGCGGGGATGGACATTGATCTGGATACGATAAGGGAAGAGATAGCTCGCATCCTTGGAGCACCTGTTGGGAAGGGACGCAAGCGCAAGTCAAAGATACCTTTACTCGATCACTTTGCGCGCGACCTTACCGCTCTTGCCAAAGAAGGAAAGCTTGATCCGATAATCGGGAGGGAAAAGGAGATCGAGCGTGTTATCCAGATCCTCTCCCGGCGTAAGAAGAACAACCCGGCCCTCATCGGCGAGGCCGGGGTAGGCAAAACCGCTATCGTTGAAGGCCTGGCACAGAAGATCGTGGCGGGCGAGGTCCCTGTGGCGCAGCGTAAGGCAAGGATACTTGCCATTGACATGGCTTCTATAGTTGCGGGTACCAAGTACCGCGGTCAATTCGAGGAACGGCTTAAGGGTATACTCAAGGAGATAGTTGCGAGTGAGAACATTATCCTCTTTGTAGACGAGCTTCACACCATCGTAGGCGCCGGTGCGGCAGAGGGGGCGATCGACGCCTCCAATATACTTAAGCCTGCACTGGCTCGCGGCGAACTGCAATGTATAGGAGCGACCACCCTTGAGGAGTATCGCAAACACATAGAGAAACACTCCGCACTTGAGCGCAGATTTCAGCCGGTGATGGTCGAGTCTCCCACGGTTGCAGATACCTTTGAGATACTCAAGGGTCTAAAGGAGCGTTACGAGGAACATCATCGGATTCGCTACACCGACGACGCACTGCATGCCGCGGTTTATCTCTCAGATCGCTACATCTCGGACCGCCAGCTTCCGGACAAGGCCATCGACGTTATAGATGAGGCAGGCGCAAGGGTTAAGCTCTTAAATCCTGTGCTCTCGCCTGAGATAGCCGAACTTGAAGAAAAGATTGCCGAACTTTCGCGCCGAAAGGAGCGATCGGTCACCGAGCAACGCTTTGAGGAAGCGGCACAACTGCGGGATGAGATAGAGCGCCTTAAGGAGACCATGCGCGAGAAGCAGGAGGAGCTGGAATCGAAGGGAGAGTATCCACAGGTTACCACTGAGGAGGTTGCCTACGTTGTCTCCAGCTGGACCTCCATACCACTTTCTAAGCTGGAAGAGGAGGAGTCCAAACGCCTTCTTCACATGGAGGCAGAGATTGCCAAGCGGATCGTGGGGCAGAATCACGCCATAGCAGCGGTTGCTCGGGCTATCCGGCGTTCGCGTGCCGGGGTAAAGGACCCTCGCCGCCCGATCGGCTCCTTTATCTTCCTAGGACCGACCGGGGTCGGAAAGACCGAGCTTGCCCGGACACTGGCTCGCTTCCTATTCGGAGACGAAAATGCCCTGGTCAGGGTCGATATGTCAGAATACATGGAGAAGTTCAACGTATCTCGACTGATCGGAGCACCTCCCGGCTATGTGGGATACGATGAGGGCGGTCAGCTTACGGAGCGCGTTCGCCGCAGGCCATACGCTGTGGTTCTCTTCGATGAGATTGAGAAGGCCCACCCTGACGTCTTCAACGTCCTTCTGCAGATCATGGAGGACGGACAGATCACAGACTCCCTGGGCCGCAAGGTGGACTTCAAGAACACGGTCATCATCATGACCTCGAACATAGGGACCTCGGATATCACTCATTCCGGTCAGCTCGGATTCTCACGCGAGGACGCAGAGGAGGCGGACGCGTACGAGCGGATGCGCGATCGGCTTCTTGATGAGCTCAAGCGAGTCTTCAGACCGGAGTTTCTCAACCGAATAGATGAAACCGTGGTCTTCAGGTCGCTTGATCGTGATGCAATGTTTAAGATCGTCGATATCCTTACGGTGGAAGTGGAGGAACGCCTCAAGGATAAGGAGCTTACCCTTGAGCTCGACGCTGAAAGCCGCGAGCTTCTGGTAGAACAAGGCTTTGATCCCCAGTATGGGGCAAGGCCCTTAAAGCGTGCTTTGCGCCGCTTGCTTGAGGATCCGCTCTCAGAGGAGATACTGCGCAAGAAGCTGGAGGGTGGTCGCCAGATCAAGATACACCGCTCCGGCTCCAAGCTCATCTTCGAGACCGCCGGATGAACCTTTTACTGATCCTCGGTCTTGTTGCCTTACCCATAGGTGAGGTCCGGGTTTTGCCCTCAGGGGTGGATGCAAATTTGATCATCTCGCTTGCGGAACTTAACCCTGATATGCCTTACAGTGACGAGCTTGCATCAAAGGCGGTCCGCAGGCTCTATTCTACAGGCTACTTTGATTACGTAGCCGTAGACACCACCCTCCTCGAGGAAAAGGTCCAGGTCACGATACAGGTAGAACAGCCTCCAAGACTCGAGCGGATAGATATCGTAGGCAACCGGAGGTTGAAGACCAAAGCCATCCTGAAGGAACTCGAAGCCGATTCAGGCACGGTACTCACAGCACGTCAGCTCTTTGATTGGGAACGCAAGATACGCGAACAGTACAAGAAGAAGAACTATCTCTTGGCCAAGGTCTCAACGAAGCTGATTGAAGGCGAGAGGCCGGGTTATGCGGTCGCGCGAATCGAGATAGAGGAGGGCCGGGGTGTAAAGATTTCAAGCATCTCCTTTGAGGGCAACGAGAATGTTTCCGAGCAGAAGCTCAAGCGAAAGATGAAGAACCGCTCGAGATGGTTCATCATTCGGTCAGGCCGCTTCGACGAGAAGAAGTTCAAGGAAGACATTGAGCGCATAGAGGCGTACTACCACGACAGGGGGTGGATAGACTCCGAGGTTACAGAGACCGATCTGCCTATAGACTCGCTCGGTAACCTCGATATCGTTATGCACATCGATGAGGGGCGTCGTTACTACACCGGTAACTACTCTTTTGATGGACGTGAGGTCATTGCAGAGTCAACCCTTACAAAGGCGGTGGTCCTGGAGGAGGCCAAACCCTACAGCCTTACGCGGGCCCAGGTTTCTCTTGAGAGAATCCGCCGTGCTTACTGGGAGCAAGGCTACATCTACGCGGTTGTGGACCCACTCGAAAGCCTCCGTGAGGATACAGTTGATGTTTTGTATCGTATTCGTGAGGGTGAACCGGCACGGGTCAGGCGCGTGGTGATAGGGGGCAACCGCAGTGTTCGAGAGAACGTAATCCGCCGCCAGATCATACTTCTGCCCGGCTCGATCTTCAAATACTCAAAGGTGGAGCGCAGTCAGCGTAATATCTTTAACCTGGCTCTGTTCAGCGACGTTCGGTTTTATCCAGAGCCTTTGGAAGAGGGGGAACCCGATATCGATCTTGTGTTCGTAGTCGAGGAAAAACAGTCCGGTCAGATCGGAGCGGGAGTGACCTTCAACGCCTCGGAAGGCATCACGGGTTACGTGAAGATCGCTCACCCGAATGTGTTCGGCGGGGCTGAGAACGGCCGTCTGCTTTTCGAGAAGGGCACAAAGAAAACCCAGGCTTCGATCGGCCTTACCGAGCCCTGGCTCTTTGATACGCCTATCCTGCTGGGCGGGGACCTTTACTATACTACACGACAGTACGACCTCCGTGATGCCCAGGCTACCGCATACAATAAACGCTCCCTGGGCGGCTCTGTTCAAACCTCAACCCCCCTGCCACTTGACTATACGCGAGGCGGGGTAACATTAAGGGTTGAGAGGGTGTTCATTGACTCCGTTAGAAATCACCCATTCCCCTCCGATCCGATCCTTGGATTCGATCCCGCTTCCTATCCAAAGACCACAATCTCTGCAACCTTCGGCCTTGTGCGCGACTCGCGAGACTACTTCATCAATCCCTCATCAGGTTCATACTTCAGCGAGTCAATTGAGTTCGCAGGCGGGCCCCTTGGCGGGGATATTAACTTCATCAAGGAGATACTTGACGTTCATATTCACTTCCCCATAGCCTGGGAGCGCAGGATCGTCTTAACGCAGAAGATGCGTCTGGGCTACGTAACCGGCTACACCGCTGCGGACACTGTCCCTCTCTACGAGCGATTCCGGCCTGGAGGAACATCCTACGACGGTTTTGTGCGCGGATACGATGACCTTTCGCTCGGAACAGTGTCTGGGGGAGCGCTGCTTGGCGGGCGAGCGATGACCGTCTTCAATACCGAGCTTAAGGTGAAGGTAATCCCGCAGCTTGCATTGATAGCCTTCTTCGACGCAGGTAATGCATGGGAGAGGATAGACCAGGTAAACCTTTCGGAGCTTAAGAAGGGCGTGGGCGCGGGTATAAGGTTCGAGATCCCGTTTATGGGTGTTCTGGGATTCGACGCTGGATTCGGCCTTGACTACCCCAAAGGTACTACGTTCTCCCAGGCTTTCCGCCCCCACTTCCAGATAAGCCGCACATTCTGATCATGCACTTACGCGGCTCTGCACCGCTTAATCAATCCGAGAAAGACAAGGCCAACGCCCAGCTTCAGAAGTCGCGTCGACTTCTCGTATTCCACATCCCACACATCTTTCAACGAGGTGGAGCATGAAGAAGAGGGTTCTCGTAGTTGATCACGAACCAAAACTCTGTTCCATCCTTACAAGGGTGCTTTCTGAGCAGGGTTATGATGTTCAGGTCGCTGACAATGGTCGCAGGGCATTGGAGGTAATCCACCAATTCAACCCTCACCTTGTTATCGCCGATGTTGCGCTTCCACATATGGATGGGTTTGAACTCTGCCGGCGCATCCGGGCGGACGGCCGCTTCGGGTCGCTTCGATTCATCTTCCTTACCGCCAAGGACGCTCGCGAGGACGAGATAGAAGGGCTCTCGGTGGGTGCGGATGACTACATAACCAAGCCCTTAGACGTTGACAAGCTTCTTGCCCGCCTCGACGCCCGTCTGCGTTGGCTTGATAAGGTTGAGGAGAGCAAGGGATGCAATGGGATAATCTCCGGAAGCCTGGCGGGACGGAACCTTTTAGATGTCCTTCAGATACTCGAGTTGAGCCAGAAGCAAGGTGAACTGCGAGTTAACCAGGGCGATAAAGAGACCCGGATCTTTGTCTCCGAGGGCGAGATAGTCTTCGCAGAGTGCGGCATCAAGAAGGGCAAGCTCGCGGTCTATACGGCACTAACCTGGCCGGATGGCCGATTTTGCTTCACCCCGCTTGCGGAGGTTGAAGGCAAGGAGCACCTTGAGATCACGCCCCTGCTTCTTGAGTGGGCTAAGGTTTCTGACGAGATAGCACGCCGCAAGCCCGCATCTTCCGAAGGTATCGTCGATGAGTTCCTCCACTATGTAAAGGAACGTGAGAATATGTAGGGGCACGGCATGCCGTGCCCCTACCTTTTATTGACATCTGCCTTCTTTCCTTTAGAATAGCCACATGCAGGTAGAGGTTTACGACACGCTTTCGCGCCGTAAAAAGGCATTGGAACCACGCGACAATATGGTCCGCATCTATCACTGCGGGATGACCGTTCAATCACGTCCTCACGTGGGGCATCTGCGCGGCTACATCGTGATGGACGCGCTGCGGCGTTTTCTACGCTTCAAGGGCTACGATGTGAAGCTGGTCCAGAACATAACCGACATAGACGACAAGGTTATAGAGAAATCACGCGCCGAGGGCATCGACTGGCGCATGCTTGCCGAGCGCAACACCGAAGAGCTTCTTCGAGTAACCGATGCTTTGAACATAGAAAGACCCACGGTTATGCCGCGCGCCACCCAGCATATAGAAGAGATAGTGGACCTTGTCGCCAAGATCATCGAGAAAGGTCACGCCTACGAATCCGCAGGCGATGTTTACTTCGACGTGCGTTCCTACCCCAAATACGGCAAGCTTTCTGGCAAGAACATAGACGACCTTGAGTCCGGTGCGCGGATCGAGCCCAGTGAGAACAAGCGCGACCCTCTGGATTTCGCGGTCTGGAAGGCTGCAAAGCCGGGCGAGCCTTACTGGTACTCGCCCTGGGGCAAGGGACGACCTGGCTGGCACATCGAGTGCTCGGCAATGTCGGCACACTATCTGGGGTCGGAGTTCGACCTTCATGCGGGCGGCGAGGACCTGGTATTCCCTCATCACGAGAACGAGATCGCCCAGTACGAGGCGGCCACCGGCAAGGGGTTTGCAAAGGCGTGGATGCACGTCGAGATGCTCAACCTGCGCGGTGAGAAGATGAGCAAGTCCACCGGCCATCTTGTCGTGGCAAGCGACGTCATTGAGGCCTACGACCCCAACGCGTTGCGAATGTTCACCCTGCGCGTTCACTACCGCGCGCAGACCGAGTACAGCTTAGAGGGCATGGACGAAGCCCGCTCCGCGTGGGAGCGCATCACTATCTTCCTCTCCGCCGCACAGCAGGTTTTGGGTGAACCTGCGCTTGCTACCGAGTATCCCAAACTGGATGCAGTTTTGTCCGACGACTTCAACACACCCAAGGCGATGGGCCTGGTCTTTGACCTGGTGCATCAGGGCAACGAGGCGCTCGCTTCGGGTGACAAGGACAAGCTGGCAGAGGCTACCGCAAAGCTAAACCTTGCTTTGCAGATACTTGGGTTCAAACCCAGGCGTGAGGAGGGCGTGCGGGATGTCAAGACCCTTCTTGATCTGCTGGTACGTTTCCGTAGCGAGCTTCGAGCGGCAAAAGAATTTGAGTGGGCGGATAAGCTGCGCGAGATGGTGCAGGAATCCGGCCTGGTGATCGAGGATACAAAAGAAGGCACCCGGATAAGATTCAAATGAGCAAGCCTGAACTTCCTAAATCCGCGGAACAGATGGCGCGGATGATAGATGCGTCCATGCTGAGGCCCCAAGCCACACGCTCAGACGTTGAAAGCTTCCTTGAGGAGGCGATCCTCTACAACTTCGCCGCTGTGTTTCTGCATCCGGCGTGGGTCGGTGACGCGCGCCAGATCATCAAGGGCTCACCTGTAAGGCTCGGCATAGCAATAGGTTATCCGCACGGGGCACATCTTACAGAAACCAAACTGCTTGAGATCGATCAGGGTCTTGATTTGTGTGCCGATGAGTTCGACATGGTTGCCAACATCGGGCGTTTGAAGTCGGGCGAGGGCATCGCGGTTGCCAAGGAGATAGAGCGCTGCCGCCGCTCGATTGAGGGCAAGGTGTTCAAGGTAATAATCGAGACCGGCTGGCTTAGTGACGATGAGAAGCGGCTGGCTGCGCGCATCGTGGCTGACGCGGGTGCAGACTTCGTGAAGACCTCTACAGGTATCGTAGCCCCTGGCGCCACGGTTGCCGACATAAAGCTCTTATACGAGGCGGTGGACGGCTCCATCGGTGTCAAGGCTTCAGGCGGGATAAGGGCTTTTGATCAGGCGATGGAGATGATTGCAGCCGGTGCTTCCCGCATCGGCACCTCAGCAGGCCGGGCGATAGTGGAAGAAGCGAAGCAGAGGTTTTCATCAAAGTAGCACTTAACAGATGCGGGCCGACCTTAAGGTCGGCCCCTACTTTTACCTATCATTGTCGAGACTCCAATTTATTCTTGATTCGTTCAAATAGTTTCCAGAGTTTATAGATGGGATGAAATTCATTATCAAAGGGAGGTTTCATTGGTTTGATCGCTTCCATTGTCTCATTCAAAATAGTTGTAGGGGCACGGCATGCCGTGCCCCTACATATTCTTTGGGATAGGAGTTAGAGGTGAGGGATATTGGTTTGACACGGCATAAATCTCGCCTACAATTAAAGCTCAGTTTGGAAACGGATTCTCTTAAGGAGGAATTGTATGGCACATAAGAAAGGCGGCGGCGTTGCAAAAAACAACCGCGACAGCGCAGGCAGAAGACTAGGCGTTAAGATTCACGCGTCCCAGCGTGTGAAGACCGGCCAGATCATCATCCGTCAGCGCGGCACAAAGATCATGCCCGGGCGCAACGTTGGACGCGCCAAGGACGATACACTCTTCGCGCTTGCCGACGGCGTGATTCGCTTCGAGCACGTGACCAAGCAAAAGAAGCGCGTTGTAGTCGTCCCCGCGGAATAACTAAGGAGGTGAAATGAAAATCGAATGGTTGGGTCACTCATCGTTTCTTTTAGAGACCGCGGACGGCCGCAAGCTGGTTACCGATCCTTACGATTCCGGTTCCTACGACGGGGCCGTGGGCTATGAAGAGATTGATGTCGCGGCGGATGTTGTGACGGTGAGCCACGACCACCCGGATCACGACGGTGTGGCCGGGTTGATTTACGCGCCCGGCACGGTGGTGCGCGAGTCCGACTCAACCGAGGCCGCAGGATTCAACATCCGGGGTATCGAGACCTTCCATGACGAAAGCCACGGTGCAGAGCGCGGACGAAACACCATCTTCGTGATCGAGGCCGATGGGCTGCGTGTTTGTCATCTTGGTGACTTAGGTCATCCGTTGAGTGAGGAGGAGATTGAGAGCCTCGGCCAGGTAGATATCTTGATGGTCCCTGTAGGCGGTCACTTCACTATAGATGCAACTCAGGCCACCGCGATCGTGAACCGCATCAAGCCTAAGGTAGTAATCCCAATGCACTACAAGACCAAGGTGCTGGGTTTCCCGATCGCCGGGGTGGAGGGGTTCCTTCGAGGCAAGTCGAACGTGGTGCGGATGGATTCCACCTTCACCGAAGTCACGAAGGATAACCTGCCTGCCGAGACCGAGATCCGCGTTCTGCAACACGCGAAATAATATTCACCCCAACCGAATGCTACGCCTTCAGTTGGGGACCCCGATTGGCATTTCGGAGAGGCGAGGTTAGTGACCAAGGTTACTATAGATAAATCCAGACTTTCCATAAAAGAACTCAGTCTAGACACGTGGAAGGATTTTAAGAGGTTCCATGAAGGAAAGGAAGGAACCATAGAGTGGAAGGGGTGCTACTGCACCTACTGGGAGTTCATGGGTAGCAATGAGGAGTGGAACAAGCTCACCGAGACCCGCAACCCGGCGATAATAGAATTCAAAGAATCCTTGGTTCGGGAAGGTAAAACCCACGGCTTCCTGCTCTACCTTGAAAATAAACCCATCGCCTGGATGCAGTACGGACACCGCTCTTATTTCGCCAAGTTAAATCGCTACGATAGATACCAAGAAACCGCTGGAGATGACGTTACCTCCATAACCTGTTTCGGTGTTGTCAAAGAATATCGAAAACAAGGAATCGCACGAGCCCTGCTCAGAATGGCCCTGGAGGAATTTAAGAGGAAGGGGATTAAAACTGTCGAAGGTTATCCTCGTAAGATTGCGTCAGAACAGGTTGAATCGGACGACGAGGTGTGGCAAGGGCCGTTAAGTCTATTTCTTTCATGTGGGTTCGAGATTTATATCGATCACGAGCGATACCCTGTAATTCGCAAGTTGTTGTAAGTAAATCCGGAGAATATCGTTAGTCTTTCTTCTCTGCATTGATCACTTCAACCTCTATCCCCCCTTTAAGTAAGAGCTTCGTGGCTACCCCCTCTTCACCGCAGGAAGGGGAGCGGGATTTGAAGATAGCACGTTTGGCACCGACGAGCCTTGCGATCTTTAAGGTCTCTTCGGCACCGCTTAAGAACTCCGGCGTAACGTCCCTGCCCTCTTCATTGATCACAGTCGGCTTAGCCCTCCTCCATGTCAAATCGTTCTTTGGCCGCGGTGTAGAAAGTCCACCAAGCTGCTCCGGACATACAGGAACAAGACACAAGCCTTCCTTCAGGGCATTCCTTACTTCTTCCGGGATCTCGCATCTTCGTGCGTCGTAGCGGCAACGCACCCCCACAAGGCAGGCAGAAACCAGTATCAATTTCTTTGGCCCCTGGACAAGAATCAGTCTTCTTCCTTTTCTATGTAAGGCCTGGGATTGACCGGCACACCGTTTACACGGACTTCATAGTGCAGGTGTGAACCGGTGGTGCGACCGGTGCTGCCCACATAACCGATCACATCCCCACGTTCAACCCGGTCTCCGGTTTCAACCCCATATCGTGAAAGATGGGCATACGCTGTGCTGAACTGGGTGCCGTGATCTATCACGATCATCTTCCCATAGGCTCCTACGTAGCCCTTGAACGTAACCACTCCGTCGCCAGTAGCAAATACCGGTGTACCGATCACATTGCCGATGTCAATCCCTGAATGGAAACCACCCTTTCGCGGCCCGAAATGGGAGGTGACCTCCCCAGTGGCAGGCCACCCCATGGGACGTCCCTCCAGAAGGGTGGCCTTTTTCTCCAGGAAGTCACGTAAGTCCTTGAGATTGTTGCGCTTGTTGCGCAACTCCTGGGCCAAGCTCAGCGCTTCAACGTCGATCGTAGCCTTGAGAGTATCCTGGGAGATACTTAAAAGTCCCTCAAAATAGGACTCGGGATCAATCTCTACGCCGCCTCGTCCACCTTCAGTTCCTTGCTCCACCTCGGTGGAGCGCAGCTTCTGGGCGTCTTGCTTGGAAAGTTTGTAGCCGGCAAGTATCTTGAGGTCGGTGACGAAGTTCTCCAAACGTTCCAGCTCATCGGTCACCTCGGACAGACGCCTGGCATGCGCTACCCGTTCGGTTTCTATCTCATTCAGAAGGCTGTCTTTGGAGTATCCGATGGCGTCACGTTCGGTTATAAGTGCGCGGGTGCGTGCGTGCAATTCACGATTCTCCTGCTGGATCGGGCCGGCAACGCGGCGCAGCTGAATGAGTTCGTTAGCGTAGATAACCAGCCTCACAAAGCCCGCGGATAGCAAGGCAAGCACGGTGTAGAGAATTACGTTCATAACTTTCTTGGACACATGGATACGGCGCGGCGCCTTAGTACCCTCAGGTATAATAACAAAGGTATGATCGTGCTTAATCATTCTTCTTCCTCCTCTTAGGCACTATTCTTATCCCCAGCTTTTCAAGCTGGTCTTTGGCAACCTCGGCAGGCTGGCCCTCCATCAGCCCCTGGCCCGAGGTCGTTTTTGGAAAGGCTATCGTGTCTCTGATGCTATCAAGTCCGGCAAAGATTGCCACGATCCGGTCGAAACCCATGCCGATCCCGCCGTGCGGAGGAGCACCCGCATCAAGCGCGGCAAGGAAAAACTCAAACTGAGCAGGATCAATCCCGGCGATGCGCAGTAACTTCTCCTGAAGCTGGCGGTTATGGCAGCGGATCGAGCCTGAACCGAGCTCTATCCCGTTGAGTACCACGTCAAAGAGCCTGCCGCGAACCTTTAATGGTTCTTGCTCCAGATCCCTTAAATCCTGCGCCTGCGGCGAGGTAAAGATGTGATGGGAGGGAACGATCTCGCCGGTCTCCTCGTCGCGCTCAAACAACGGGAAGTCGGTGATCCACAACGCAAACATCTTGTCCTCATTCACCAAACCCATCCTACGACCACAGACATCCCTCAAACGGCTCATCGCCTGGTTCACCAGCCTGGGGTCTGTGCCGGCAAGGGCAAGCTCAAGCTCCCCTTCTTTGAACTCATGTATATTCATGAACTTAGAGAGCGGACCGGAAAGTTTGCCATCCTGTTTCCTCGCCCATACAACGCCTGGGAAGCCGAAGGGCTTGACCTCTTCATCCAGCGAATCAATATCCTTACGTGACCAGCCAGCACCACCTTCAAGTCGCAGCGCCCGCACGATCCCGCCCTTATCCACGATCTCGGCGAATATGCGAAACTCTGAACCCTTGAAACGCTCGGTTACCGTTGAAAGTTCCAGCGGATTTCGCAAATCAGGCTTGTCCGTGCCGAAGCGTTCCATAACCTCTTTATACGTCATGCACGGGAACGGGATCTCAAGGAACTGATGCTTGATCTCCTTAACCCATAGATGGAACAGCCCCTCCACCAGTTTTTGTATGTCTTCCTCGGTTACGAACGAGGCCTCGATATCCACCTGGGTGTGCTCGGGCTGGCGGTCGGCGCGCAGGTCCTCATCCCTCAAACACCTCGCCCACTGGAAGTACCGGTCAATGCCGGAAACCATGAGTATCTGCTTGTAGAGCTGGGGCGACTGAGGCAGCGCGTAGAATTTGCCTTTGAGGTTGCGCGATGGCACCAGGAAGTCGCGCGCACCTTCAGGTGTTGATTTGGCAAGGATCGGGGTCTCAACCTCCCAGTAGCCGTGCTCTGCAAGGTAGTTGCGGCCAAGCTGTGTCAGGCGGTGACGCAGGCCCATTATCTGTGACATGGATGGCCGCCGCAGGTCCAGATACCGGTACCGCAGCCGCATCTCTTCTGCGGGCAGAAGCTCCTCGCGTTCCACGCTGAATGGCAGATCCTTGGCCCGGTTGAGAACGGTCAACTGATCGGCTCCGACCTCCACAGCACCTGATGTGAGGCGTTCGTCTGCCTGGCCGGGGGGGCGGGCGCGAACGGTTCCGCGTATCTCGACAACATCCTCGGCGTGCAGGTCTCTTGCCTCCTTGATCTTTTTAGGGTCACAGACCACCTGGATAAGGCCTGAGCGGTCGCGAAGATGGAGGAATACCATGCCGCCCAGGTCGCGCAGCCGGTGCACCCATCCGCACAGACGCACGGGTTGATCCACGTGCTCAAGCGTAAGTTCGCCGCAATAAGAACGTTCCATTACAAGATTCTAACGGAAATTCACCTTCCGTCAACCCGCCATCTACAGCTCACCGCTGACAGCTCACAGCTAACGGCTGATAGCGGTCGGCTGTCAGCCGTGAGCCATTAGCCGTAAGGAAACGATCTGGTTCCCCCTCCTTGGTGGACAGCGTGCCCCTTGGGGCGCCAATTTTACTGCGCCCCATAGGGTAGGGGGATAGGGGGAGGGGGATATTATTCACAGGCTGGAGAGCCTGTGCTACATTAATGTCATTGCGAGGAGCGAAGCCCCGAAGCAATCCCATATTATATAAAAGGACAAATCATGTAGTGTGAGTCTTCAGACTCGCTTGAAGATTGGAGGCAAACTCACACACACCGTCATCGCGACCGTCCGTCCGCCTCCTTGGGAGGCGGGGAAGGGTGGCGATCTCATATACAAGACGCGCGTTGGTTTGAGACGACCTTTAATCACCCTCAATTCGGATTGGTGGGTGATCATCACTTAGACGCGTGTCCTCGTGCAGTGCCCTATATGAGATTGCTTCGTCCGGCTTCGCTTGAGGCTCAGCCGTCCTCGCAATGACTGAAGGATGTGTACTCCCCTCTCCCTCTGGGAAAGGACAGTGCCACCGTCTGGCAGGGGTCAGGGGTGAGGGATTGTTCCCTTCGGGGTCCCCGCGGGCGCACGCAGTGCGGTCGTGGGGTTTAAATTCCCCCTCCCTTTTATTCCCTCCCGCCAGGGGAGGGATAATCTTCAGGTATGCCTCCTCTCTTAAGAGGGAGGAAGATAATAAGGATTTTTGGAGTGAAACAACCGAGTTGTTGCCGTCCTCGTAATGACTTCAGGTTACGTGCCCCATCTTCCCTTTGAGAGGGGTTAGGGGTGAGGGATTGTTCCCTTCGGGGTCCCCGCGGGCGCACGCAGTGCGGTCGCGGGGTTTAAATTCCCCCTCCCTGGTGGACAGTGTGCCCCTTGGGATACTAATTTTACTGTATCCCATAGGGTAGGGGGTCGCCGTTTGACAAAACGGCGGGTGGAGGGGAAAGCACAGTAGCAACTATTACCCCTCCCTCGACGGGAGGGGGTAGGGGGAGGGTGTAGTATTGACCACCTTGCTTCCTTGCATACAATAAACCATGCCAAAAGACGCGGGCGAAAAGCTGCCCGATCCGAAAGAATCTAAACAGTGTAAGTTTATACATCGGCACAAAAGGTGCGATATGCCAGCAGTATTCCTTGAAGATTACTGCTGGGATCATCTCTCTAAGGAAGCTAAGGGTAAGTATAAGCATAAAATTGAAAATTGGGTTAAAGGAGGGGGTTCTCTCGAATATGCAAACCTGCAACATGTTGATCTGCAAGGCGCTAAGCTTTCCGGGGCTAACTTCCAGAATGCAGACCTATTCGCAGCGAATCTTTCCCATTCGATTTTTGGTCAACTATTAGCAGTTGGCAGTATTCCATCGGGACTTAGACCAGCTAACTTCAACAATGCGAGACTCGCTAAAGCTGACTTTTTTAACACAGATTTCAAACTTGTAACGCTTAAATACGCTTCATTATATGAGACAGAATTTGATGGCATCTCAAATTTAACTTGGGATAAAATCGAGAAAGTAAAAGAAGAAGACGAGAAACTATGGGAAAGAGCCAAAGACATTTATCTCCGTCTTAAGAACTATTTCCATCAAGAAGGTAAATATGACGATGAAAGCAAAGCTTACTACCGTGAAAAACTCATGGCCAAGAAACAGGCTTTTGTTGAAAAAAGGAGATGGCGAGGTATCCTTCTTGCGCTTTCACAAGCTCTTACTGGCTTTGGAGAGCACTGGTGGAAGACAATGCTGTGGGCGTTGGGGGTGATTACTCTGTTTGCGGTGATCTACGGAATAGGACACGCCACCGGGGCATTCCTGTTTGACTTCAAGCCTACGATGATGCCCTCAATCTTCCAGTACTTCTACCTCTCGGTCGTTACCTTTGCGACCTTAGGTTTCGGGGATATAACCCCTTTGAATCCAGCGGCGCAGATTCCGGTGGTGATCGAGGTGATTATGGGCTACGTGTTCCTGGGGCTGATTATCACTATTATTGCGAGAAGGTTTGGTAGATAATCCCCCCGTCCTTCGGACACCCCCCTTATCAAGGGGGGCTAAGCCCTCACCCCAACCCTCTCCCAGAGGGAGAGGGGGACTGTCGTTGCGAGGACGGCAGACCTGCCGGACGAAGCAATCTCATAACTTTTCACCCCCTCCCTACCCTCCCCCATCAAGGGGGAGGTGGAAAGGAACGGCATCGAATCTACCCCTCCCTTGACGGGAGGGGGCAGGGGGAGGGTGACGAGAAGTACTCAAACCTGACACGAAAGACAGCCTCCGGGGTCCCATACGATTCGCCGTCAGCTGTGAGCCGTGAGCTGTCATTTGTCCACCTTTTGGGTAGCTTTTGTCCAGCTTTTGACCAACTTTGCCCGGTCTGGTGTCCATCTTTTGACCAACTTTTGGCCAGCTTTTTTTCACCCCAGACGTATGCTTCACCCGACGGGGGTACAGGCGCATCCGTCCGTGGACCCAGGGAGAATGCAGGCCAGGAAATCCTCAGGATTCTTTTAACCCCTTGATTTTTCGTAACATAGCGTCGTGGTGCGAGCCAGGCCAGAAGATTTTATTGCATCGCGGACATCTCCAGAAACGCTCCTGGGTCTGATAGGTAAAAAACGGGACCTTGCCCTTAACTTCAGTCTTATCAATAACTTGCAGCACAACGTTGCATGCGATGCATCTTGAAAACGGCTCAGAATTCGTCAGGATTTTATACAACTCTTCAAGCTGCTTCAACTGCTCTTCAAGAATCTCGCTTTCGATGAATACAAGTCGTTCATTATCAAGGCCTTGCCTGCGGGTGAGGAGCATCCTTCCTTCACTCCTTGCTTGTTCCAGTAACTCTTCTGATTTGCGTCCCTTAACGTACTCCGCGTCCCAGCCCAGAACCCTGAGCCACGTGCTGAGCTTACCCAGCATGGCGTCAACGAGAAAGCGGGGTTTGGAGTTCATCGCTATGATTGTAACTCGCATAGGGAAGAGGTCAAGGTAACCGGGCCTTCACCCTCCCCCTACCCCCTACCGTCAAGGGAGGGGATTTAATGCTCCTTTTCGCCTACGCGAAAAGATCGCAGGGTATGATTTTTGTACGCTTCGTGGGGGTACTATTTCTTGGATGGTGTGTTACGGGTGTGTGTTACGGGTTACGGGTGTTACGGGTACGGGCTTGCCAGAGCAGGGTGGCGGTCAAAAAATCCTCGATCTCGCCGTCCAGAACCGCGTCGGTGTTGTGTTCCTCGTGGCCGGTGCGGTGATCCTTGATCATCTGGTAGGGAAAAAGCACGTATGAACGAATCTGATGTCCCCAGGCGATCTCGGTCTTTTGTTCCTCCAGTTTCTCGCGCTCCCTGGCCTGTTTTTCCTCCTCATGGGCGTAAACACGTGCGCACAGGATCTTCATGGCGTTTTCCTTATTCTGGTGCTGGGAACGCTCGTTCTGGCACTGCACCACGATGCCGGTGGGTATGTGGGTGATGCGAACCGCGGTTGAAAGCTTGTTGACGTTCTGCCCGCCGTGGCCTGATGCACGGAAGGTATCGATTCTGAGGTTGTCCAGATTGATTGTAACCTCAACCTCCTCCATCTCAGGCATCACGAATACGGATGTAAATGATGTGTGGCGGCGTCTTCCGGAATCAAATGGAGAAATCCTGACCAGCCGGTGGATGCCTGATTCGCCCTTGAGCATCCCGTAGGCGTACTCGCCTGAGACCTCGATGGTTACGTCCTTGATGCCCGCAACGTCGTCGGGCTGCAGGTCCAATACGTTCGCTTTGTAGCCCTTGCGCTCGAAGTAGCGCATATACATGCGCAACAGCATCTCGGCCCAGTCGCAGCTCTCCACCCCGCCTGCACCCGGGTGGATGGTCATGATCGCGGTTTTGGCGTCGTTTGGATCGGAGAGCACCAGGGAGACCTCAAGTTCGCGCAGCTCCTTTTCGGCTCGATCCAGGGTTCCTGCCAATTCTTTTTGGGCCTGTGGGTCGTCTGCGAACATCTCCATGAGTTCGTCGGCTTCGCCTACATCGTGTTCCAGACGCTCAACCGTCTCCAGGATTCGCTCGATACGCGCAAGCTCAGACATTTGCTCGCGTGCCTTGCGTTGATTGTTCCAGAAATCGGGTGCGGATGCTTGTTCCCTCAGCCCCTCACGCTTCGCTACAAGCTGGGAAGGGTCAAAGAAACTCCTTTATCTTTGTAAACTTCTCGGCAAGCTCGGCGATGCGTTCCTTCATCGTTACTTCTTGGCGGCTCTGGTTCTTTTGGCTTTCTTGGCCTCCGCCTTCTTGGCTGCCTTCTCGGCTTCGAGCTTTGCCTTCTCGCTGGCGGTCAGGATCTTGGTGGCCTTGGTCTCGCCGAAGCGACGGCGGTAGCGCTCCACCTGGCCCGCGCTGTCGATTATCTTTGTCTTACCCGTGTAGAAAGGATGGCACTGCGAACAGATATCCACCCTCATCTTCTCCTGCGTGGAGTAGGTCTTGTAGGTAAATCCGCAAGCACAGCGGATGGTTCCCTCTACATACTTTGGGTGAATCTTTTCCTTCATTCTACCAAATCTCCTTTGCTCATCTTGACCTTTGGCTCGCTATAGCACCAATTATAGTTGATTTCCTTTACTGCGTCAACCTGTTGCCCTTTTCTCTTGGCTTCTTCCACCCTCATTACCTCCCCGGGCCAACGCCAAGATTAGCTATTCGTTCATCGCGTCCAGGAACTCTTCGTTGTGCTTGGTAAGCCTCATCTTGTCGAGTATGAACTCCATCATGTCCACCGGGCTCATCTCGGCAAGGATCTTCCTTAAGAGCCACACGCGGTTTAGCTCGTGGTCGGTTAAGAGAAGTTCCTCTTTCCGCGTCCCGGATTTCTGCAGATCAATCGCCGGGAAAACACGACGGTCTGCCAGCCTGCGGTCAAGCACCATCTCGTTGTTGCCTGTGCCCTTGAACTCCTCGAAGATCACCTCGTCCATGCGCGAGCCTGTATCGATCAGGGCGGTTGCAAGGATAGTAAGCGAGCCGCCTTCCTCGATGTTGCGAGCAGAACCGAAGAATTTTTTAGGCTTACGCAAAGCGTTTGAATCCAATCCGCCGGAAAGGGTCTTACCGGAGTGAGGAATGACCATGTTGTGGGCGCGCGCAAGGCGGGTGATGGAATCAAGAAGAATCACCACATCCCGCTTGTGCTCCACCAGCCTCTTCGCCTTCTGCAGAACGATCTCGGCCACCTGGACATGACGTTCCGGTGCCTCGTCAAAGGTGGAACTTATCACCTCGGCCTTGACCGAGCGCTCCATGTCGGTTACCTCCTCAGGGCGCTCGTCTATCAGTAGAATGATGAGTCCTATCTCCGGATGGTTGCGTGTGATGCTGTTGGCTACCTTCTGAAGTATTACCGTTTTGCCGGCACGTGGTGGTGAAACTATCACCCCGCGCTGTCCTTTACCTATAGGGGTGAAGAGGTCTATAACTCGGGTGGTGAAGTCGCTGTCGTCCGGGTTCTCCAGGTGGATGCGTTCGGTGGGATAAAGCGGCGTGAGACTATCAAATGGAACACGGCTGCGGAGCTCCTCAGGTGGATCGCCGTTGACCTTTTCTACCTTAACTACAGCGAAGAACTTTTCGTTATTCCGCGGCGGCCTGGCGCGGGCTGTAACCGTGTCGCCCGACCGCAGCCCGATGCGCTTGACCTGTGCGGGTGAGATGTAGATGTCGTCCTGACTGGGCAGATAGCTGTAGTTGGGCGAGCGCAGGAAACCGAATCCTTCGTTAAGTATCTCAAGCACGCCGGAACATTCTACCAGCCCGTTCTCCTGTTCCTTGCTTTCGGCTTTGAGAATGGCTTTGACGAGGTCGTCCCTCTCCATCTCAAGGGTCTCTATCTTGAACTTCTTCGCGATCTTTTGAAGATCGACTATCTTTTTTTTGCGCAACTCTTCGAGTTCCATGAGCCTCCCTGTCTGGGGGGTTAGTTAAGAAGTTTTCTCCTTGGACAGCATAATTATAAGTTAATTATTCACCATGTCAAGCCCTTGGGTGGACGGTCAATTATGCACCAACCAGGTCTTTATCTTCGTCCTTACAGTTGTAAAGTTTGGTTCCGCATCCCTTGCAGTTCTCATCGTACCAGGTGAACCGGGTGCCGCACGTCTGACATGACCAGCGGGTGGTCTGTTCTGCGAGCCAGGCCTCGAGACCTTTCTCTTTGATATCCTTGAGGTTCTTGAACACAACCGAGTGGTGGGGTAAGTCGTCGCTGCGGAAATCTGATATCGTCTTGCAGGGGTAGGAGTCGCACTCGAAGCAGAACTCGACCCCTTTCTCCCGCGCACACAGCCTCATTCCGCAGTCAGCACAGAATACGGCGGTGACATCGGTCTTGCAGCCCATGCAGCGCAAGTCTTCGGGCTTGCATTTCTCCATCTCGGCGGCCTTTTTGATCCACTCCTCGTCGGCGCGCTCGTTAGCTACCAGTACAGCACAGGCACCGCAGTTTAACCCGCAGTAGGTGTCGTATCTTGCTTTCATCCATCCTCCTTGTCGGTTATGGTCCATTCTGAATTTTGGAAGCTATGTTAATCTTGTCTTGGTGCTTGTCAAGTCAGGATCGCCAGAGGGCAAAAAGTAGCCTCGCTGGGCGAATCTGATGCCCGAAGGGGACACTCTGAGGTTCGCACTATATGCTTGACATATGTCGCTCTGTTTCTACAATCCATTAGTTTAAATAAAATCAGGAGGAGGCCTGTGTTCAGATCCAAGATCGGTTTCGTTTTCTCCGGCGGGGCCGCGCGTATCGCCCAGGAGTGTGCCCTTACCAAGGCCCTCATGGAGGGGTTGACACCCTCCGGGCGAAAGATTCGCCCCGACGTGGTGGCTGGGACAAGCTCAGGTGCTTTGAACGCCGTGGCGGTTAATGCTATCCTGAAGACAAAGGACGGCAAAGCGGGCAAAGGTATGAGCTGGGAGGACTACAAGAAGATTCTATTCGATCTGGATGACGGCAAGATCTTCGACATAACGCCCCGCGGGCTTGCAAGGATCGTCCCCCGCAACATCCCTGAAGGGTTTATTCTTGACACCGCCCCTCTGCGCAGGCTGCTTGAGGAAGTGCTTCAAGAAAAGATGGGGTTTCGGAGCCTTGGGGACCTCTATCTGCCTACCTACATCTCGGTGGTGGGGCGCGATACTGGCAAGACACTAAGGCTCTACAGCCGCGACCCTGACCCTCGAATAAGAAAACTTCCGCTTCTGGACGTTCTTATGGCCAGCACCGCCATTCCGGTGGCTTTTAAGCCTCGAGAGATCAAAGGACTCAAAGGAAGTTTCTTCGACGGAGGGGTAGGGCGCGACGGCATCCCGGTGGAGGCGATGGCCGCCGAGCACTGCAGAGAACTTTACATAATCTCAAGGATGCGCGGCGATGAGACCATGACCGGCGTGACCGTATTCAAGAAAAGAAGACCCAGGGTGCCAAAGATCCTTTTGAATGTCCTCCTTGCAATGGAGTACCTCATAGATGCCCTCTTCGAGAGCGAGCTTGACCGCGCCCCGCAGATAGCACGGCGCGCGTTCCTGTATCTGCCGAAGCTTTTCAAACAATATCCGCTGCTTGATTTTTCCACCCAGCGCGAACAGTACGAGGAAACCCTGGAATGGGCCAAGAAGCACGACCCGGTTGAGATAAAGAAGCCTAGAAAACGCTTCCTTGGGTTGTTCTAAATCCAGGTCTTTGATCTGCATCTCAGTCTTAGGGGATAAGCTCAGAAGCCTTTTTTATGCGTCGGTTACACTTGACAAAACCTTGATTCTGCTTAGAGTAGATTGCATAATGATCTAGATAGATATCAAAGGAGAGGCTATGGCTACAAAACGAATCGCTTTTTGCATCACAGGAGGAGGAGCGCGCATCTCTCAGCAGGCGGCGATGTGCGATTTTTTGATAACCGAAAAAGGAAAGGTTCCGGAGGTCCTTTCCGGAACCTCGGCAGGAGGGCTTCTTACCGTTGCGGTTGATTCCATACTGGCCGAACGCTGGGGTTGGGACGGACTCAAGAACATACTCTGGAACGTGAAGAACGACGAGATATACAGGAATATCCCCGTATTAAAGAAGGCTGTTCTTATCCTGTGTAAGCGTTTCGCTGCATGGTACGAGACCTCACCAGAACGCGAACTCTTCAGGAAGATGCTGAAAGAGATCAAAATCAATAAACTCAAGGAGCTTAAGAGAATCTGCTACATCTGCGGTGTGCGAAATCAAGACGGGCATGATACACGCTGGTATAATCGAGATAAGAATCATGGTGAGCTTAAGATCGAGGATGTGCTCATGGGGACCTCGGCCATACCATTCAAGTTCCCGCCCCAGGAGGTACCTTACAACTCGGGACCATACTATGTTGACGGCGGGGCCGGGCGTGACTTCTCGCCGCTTGAGGTGCTTTTTGAACATCCATTGGACGAGATATACATCATGACCCCTGGCCGAAGCAAGAACCCACCCAAGATCAACTCACAGTGGATCGTGGACAACGTCTACGCGGCGGTGGATCACATGTTGAACGATCTCTTTGACCTGCAGGTTGACTACTACCCCAGGCTTGACCCCCAGACCGACTACTACGTGATTCAACCGGTCTTCGAGTATCCCTTCGACCCCATTGACTTCGAGAAGGGTTTCGAGCAGTACAAAGCAACCTGGAGATGGCTGGAGAAGAACTTTGATAAGATCAAGCCCCAGCCCTCGGACTGGCCGCCCAAGAGACATAAAGCCAAACCTGGGATAGAGACGATCTTGAAGCTCATGGCGCGCCGCGAAAGCAAAAGGAGGTGAATGAAGCGAAGAGGTTCGTATTGCGCAAAGCCTGATAATACAGATCAACTTAGCATGTAGTGCGAACCTTCAGGTTCGCTAGCGAGACTGAAGTCTCGCACTACGTGTTAGATTTTCCCTTCGGGGTGAGAATCAGGAACGGTAGTTTGCCCGGATGGTGAAGCCAAAGACCCCCTGAAGCGGTGTGAGCAGTGGAAAGGAGTAGGTGGCCTGAGCGCGAAGCAGGAAGTGCCTTGATAGGAAGAAAAGTCCTGCCATCTCGGCGTCAAGATTGAATCTAATAGGATAGCGATCCTTCTCCTCCTCAATGTAGTAGCTGAAGCGGCGAAGTGATGGCCCCAGGCCCACAGCGCCCTGAAGGGTTCCTTCCTGGTTAAGGACAAACAGCCTATACTCGACCAGAAGCGCAAGATGCTGGTCGCGGAAAAGGGTCTGACGGCTCTCGCTGCGCCAGAACGTTTCGCCATAGACCATTATCACATCAAACCCCTCACGCCCAGCGTAGTAACCGGCTTCCGACTCAACCCGCCATCCGCTCTGGATCACCGAAAGGTTCTGAAGTCGGGCAGAGGGTTCACCTCCAAGGTAATGACTGCTTCCACCGCCAACGCCGACCGCCCAGCTGGCGGCAAAAAGTGGCTGGGTGAGGAGAAAAAGAAAAATGGCCCTGGTGTTCACACCTTAACGTCCGAAGAGCGCGTTCGTCCAGCTAGGCTTGGCCGGGGCTTGGCCTCGACCCAGCATCTCCTGCCACGCCTCATCGGTCAGTCTATCTGCCATCGGCTGCTTGAACTCGTAGTAGGTGTATGTTCCACCCTGTGCCACGTATAGTTTGCCTCCTATCTCCACCAACACGTATAACCGCGCCGGATCGCCTGAAGCTTCCTGGAGCACCTGGCTTGTGTTTACGTCGGTGTGCACGTCGGCAACAAGCGCCATGCGTTCGTCCGCCTCGCCTGTGACAACCTCACCCAACCTGCGAGGCATGTAGGAAAGGCGTCCCGCAACGTTCCACAGCCACTCGTGTTCATCCGCAGTCAAAGCTTCACCATAGGCCTGCTTGCGGGCCAGGGTATCCAGCCTATTAAGCGTCTCTGCAAAAGAAAGGTAGGTATCCCTGATTGGATTATCATGATCTTCGTTTGCAGAGAACTCGGCGATTGTCCGTGCGCAGGAGGCCATCTGAGCGTAAAGCTTGGAAGCTTGCTCAACCACCGCAAGGTGCAAGGGCGGCGGCGGGGTCTCTTCGTCGCCGGGCGGAGCCGCCATGCCAAGAGCGGTGTAGCTCTGCTTGGCATAGAGGATCGCATCGTGGCGAAGCTCGGCCCACGACGCAAGCGCGGTCGTAAGCTTCTTGCGATCCCAGGCCTCTTCATCGGCCTTCGCAGGGGCATCCGACTGTTTGTAGGCTGCAAAAAGCTCGAACCAGCGGTAGTAAACCGAGGAGCGCCGCTCTGCTGCCGAAAGCGACGCATACCAGCGGACCATCTTCTCGAACTGCTCATCGTAGCCCGTGTATTCCGTATCGCCCTCGTCTTTGAGAATCTTCAAAGCCTCTGTCCAGCGGAGCACCGCCATCACGTCAAGGCCTCTGGGGAAAACGCGCATCGGGCCCAGCTGGGTCATCCCCCAGGTGAAGGGCCTGGGGTCTCTGCTGCCCTGGTAGGTCGTCACCCTGTCTGCGACAAGCTCGGTGAAGATGTAGGAGTCCGGCACGAACCGCTGGGGCATGAACCGCACCGATAAAGGCACCTCGATGGGTTCCTGGCCGGGATAGAATGCGGCCATCTCCGAGAGTATCTTAGGCTTGATGTTCTTGTGGAGGTAAGCTGCGAATTCCCGCATTCTTATCTCGTCTTCGATTATATCGGCAACTACCTCTTTGCCGAAGAACTCCCGCGCCTCTTCCAGCAAAAGCCCGGGTGTTATATCCTCTGCCGCACCGAAGAAGAACGCGGTCGGCTCGTAGATCTCCTCCCAGAGCTGGGTTAGATTGACATCGCCCTCAAGATGCATGGAGAGGAGGAGTGCCGTTTGCAAAGGAAGCACGGGGTCGCTTCCCTCCTTGGGAACGTGCAACGGCAGCCTCCCGTACCACATCATGGCCTTGAAGTAGCGGCGGAAATCATCGGATCGGGTGTAATGCCCGCGCGGGACGTACTGCGAGTAATCCTCCTTAACCCCGGGAAGGAAGGCGATCTCCTGAATGCCCTTGTGCGCCTCGATTCTGGCAAGCTCCTTTGCGACGAACTTTTCGATATCCTTGGGGAGCTCAACCTCCTGACCAAGCAGCCGGGCTCCGACCGCGAAGTAGATATACTCCGCCTGAACCGCTTCCTTTAGACCACCCGAAGCCCTCTTCCAATCCTTATGAGCCTTCTGGAGCATGCCGGCGGTGAGCTGCTCAAGTTTGGGAAGAAGTTCTTCGATCTCCATTATGCGCACGGTGTAGTCTACCATAAGGTGAAGGGTATGGAAGCAAAGGTCGGCTGAGATGAACATCGGGGTTTGTGGCGACTCGGTGTAGTCGGAGTAGACGTCGTAGATGGTCTTGTAGCCCGTAGGCTGCAGGACGAAACCGATGCTGTCGATCTTCGTAAATTCGGCCTCTGCCAGCCGATAGCTAAGTTCGGGCTGGGCCTCTTTCGGGTTGAAGCCCTTGAGTCTCCCCGCGTAAGTCATGTTGACTCCGAGGGTTAGGGTTAATGCAAAGATTGCCACGCTACGCATACTTCCTCCTTTTCTATTCACACTATACTTGGGGATACAGGTGAGTCAAGCGGGTATTTCATCACCCCACACGATTGCTGCACACTCGTGCGGGGACCCCGAAGCGGCCAGAGGCCGCTTTCTTGCGATCTTTACCCTGTCGGGTCGCAAGCGTCGTCCTCCGACGAAAGGAGCATTGTCACTTTTTCTTGGGCTTAGTGGATTTAGGTTTAGCCTTCCGCTTCGCCTTTGGCTTTTCTAATCCCTCCGGCGGCGGGCCGACGATTTCTATAAACCTCTTGCGGTAAGGCGGCTTTTGCAACGGTGCAAGGTCGGGGTCTTGCCAAGCGTGAGCTGGATCAAAATCCTCTGTTTTTTCTTTCCACTCCTTTAAACTCTCTAAAGCTCCATCATATTCACCCAACCTGGCCTGGGCACAAGCAAGATTGTAGTAACCTATTTTACCTTTAGAGAACTCAACCGCCTTTTCTGCGCTTTCCTTGGCCTTCTTAAACTTCTCCATCGCTTCCTCACTCTCACCAGCTTCAAGCAGCTTAGCACCCCAATTACCCAAAGCACTGGCTCGATTGCCGTAGGCTTTAGCATCGTCAGGCTTCAGCCTTATCACCTCATCGTAGACCTTCAACGCCTCATCGTAGCGGCCAAGGTTACTTAAAGCTACCCCTTTGTTGCCGTAGGCTTTAGCATAGTCAGGCCTCAGCCTTATCGCCTCCTCGTAGGCTTTCAACTCTTCCTCATAGCGGCCAAGCTCGCCTAAACAATAGCCCTTCTGGAACCACGCATAGGCATTTTCTGGTTCCTTTTCTATTGCTTTCTCAAAGTGCTTTAAAGCTTCCTCATAGTTCTTTTTCCCAAGTTCCAGCTCACCAAGGAGAATCTCCGGGGTTATCTTATCTTCCAATGTACCAACCTTGGACTCAACTTCATCAAGTCTCTTCATTGTTTCTTCTATTTTTGCAAGATACTCTTCCGCTCTAGAGGCGCACTCTTCGGTTTTCTTCGTGAATTCTTCCGTCTTCCCCCTTTCCTCTGCCGCCTTAAATCTTTCCTCTCTGGCTTTGTGTAACTCGCCTCTTGACTTATCAATTTCGTCTCTGGCCTTCTCCAACATATCCCTTACTTTCCCCACCCTCGCAAAACCCAATGCAGCCGCCAAAACGCCTAAGATTCCAACAACACCAGCCACTACGCTAATGATAATGGTTGTATTCCTTGCCCCTGCTTCATAGGCACGAGTGAGTCTTTCGCCCAAATCAATGGGAGTGTTAAATTGAACTAGGGAGTCGAAACGCTCTTGGGTTCTTTCAAGTTGTGCCTGGGTTTCTTTAAGCTCCACCCTCAACGAGTCAATCTCGGCGCGCAGGGATTCCTCCACCTGCCCCACCAGCGGGATCGCGAAAAGGGTAACAAGAAGCGCCCAGTTCCTCATAGTAAAAAACAATACATATTAACGACACTTTGTCAAGCCCACCCGTAACACGCCCTCCGTCATTGCGAGGAGCGATCCCAGGGACAGGCTGGAGAGCCTGTCCTACACGAGTTCGTAGGGGCCGACCTTGAGGTCGGCCCGCACTTACTCCCTCACCCTTACCCTCTCCCGAAGGGAGAGGGTATAGACCATAGGCGCTGACACGGAAGACATATGAGATCGCCGCGCTCCCTGCGGTCGCTCGCGATGACAAACAGGTAGGCGGCCTTCCATTCCTGCGATCTTTTCTCCGAAGGAGAAAAGGAGCATAAAAAATCCCCTCCCCTGGTGGGAGGGGATAAAGGGGAAGGGGTTAATGTGGCACAGGCTCTCCAGCCTGTGCATATTATGTAAACGGACAGGAGCACCCGACCGGGGCACGTGAGTCCGTTCCACATCATTCATCGCTGCGTTCGAGCAGGGTATATTGACCCCACGCGTCTAATCAATACAATTCAGGGTGGAACGCAGTGCGGTAATAGCGCTGGGCGGGAACGCGCTGGTAAAAAAGGACGCAAGGTTCGCGTCGTTCGAGGATCAGCGCGAGGTGGTGGAGGAGACCGCCCGCCAGATTGCACAGCTCATGGCCGAGGGCTGGCGCGTGGCCATAACCCACGGCAACGGCCCGCAGGTGGGTGATCTGCTGTTGATCTCTCACATGGCGCACGAGACGCAGCGCGAGATTCCCCAGATACCGCTGGACGCGGCCAACGCCTCGACCCAGGGCTCGCTCGGATACCTCATCGCCCAGGCGGTGCGCAACGCACTTGCAACCAACAACACGAAAAACGAGATAGCCGCAGTGGTGACCCAGGTGGTGGTGGATAGAGCCGACCCTGCGTTCCGCAACCCGACCAAGTTCGTAGGGCCTGCATACAAAATCGAGGAGGCCAACGAGCTGTCCATCCGCCTGGGGTGGCGGATGAAGGAGGACCGAGGCCGCGGGTGGCGCAGGGTGGTTGCCTCGCCAAAGCCTCGCGAGATTGTGGAACTACCTGTTATCAAACAACTTATGGAAGCTGGGGTGTCGGTGGTCACCGTCGGCGGAGGCGGGATACCGGTAGTTAAAGAAGGAGATAAGCTTAAAGGAGTGGCCGCAGTTATTGACAAGGATCACGCATCCTCGCTTCTTGTAACCGGCCTTGAGGCGGAGCTTCTCGCGATTATTGCCCCGGTGGAGCACGTCTACACCGACTTCGGCAAACCGACCCAGCGCCCGCTCGATCGCCTGAGCGTAGGGGAGGCAAAAAGGCTCATGGCAGCCGGGCAATTCCCACAAGGCAGCATGGGACCGAAGATCGAGGCCGCGATAAGCTTCCTTGAGGCGGGCGGCAGTAACGTGCTTATAACCGATCCGCCCAACCTGATCAGAGGGATAGTAGGAGAGACCGGAACAAGGATAAAGCCATGAGGTTTATCTTGATGCTGGCGATCTCAGGCAAGCTTCTGATCCCTATGGATTTATCCCAGACCAATCACCTGAAAGCCTACGGTATAGCCTATCATGCGCTGGCGCGCGGGGAGAAGGTCGAGTGGCTCCTGAATTACCGGGGCGGTTCGTTCCTTGTGGAGAGTTCGAAGGAAAGTGCAAAGGAGTGTCTTCTTGCAGGGGTCAGGCTCGTGGAGGTAGACATCGGTGCAGAGGCGGCGATCCGGGCTACCATCGAGGAAAGCAACATGAACGCGGTTCTTTTAGAGAAGGCACCCAAGGTCGCGGTTTACGCCCCCCCTACCGCCGATCCGTGGGATGACGCGGTCAGGCTGGCTTTGGAGTACGCGGAGATTCCATACGATGTGCTGTGGGACCCCCAGGTGCTGGCAGGAAAGCTTGCGGATTACGACTGGGTGCACCTGCACCACGAGGACTTTACCGGTCAGTACGGTAAGTTCTACTATAACTACCACAACGCCGATTGGTACAAGGAACAGGTGAGGCTCAACGAGGCGACCGCAAAGAAGTTGAGGTTTGAGGGGGTTCCCGAACTGAAGCTGGCGGTGGCAAAGGCGATCAAGCGCTACGTTCTCGAAGGGGGGTTCCTGTTTGCCATGTGCTCGGCAACCGACACCTATGACATCGCCCTGGCGGCTGAAGCTACGGATGTGGTGCACCAGATCTTTGACGGCACCCCGATGGACAAGAACTGCCAGAAAAAGCTCAACTACTCGAAGACCTTTGCGTTTGAAAACTTCCAGTTGGTGACCGATCCCTACCGGTACGAGCACTCCGATATCGACGTAAGCGAGGGTGCGGTGGTCCGAGGCCAGGAAGCGGTGTTCGCGCTGTTTGACTTCTCTGCCAAGTTCGATCCGGTACCTTGCATGCTTGTGCAAGACCACACCGCACTTTGCAAGGAGTTTTTGGGCCAGAACACCGGCTTCAACCGCACTCTCATTAAACGAGACGTGCTGGTACTGGGCGAAGTTAAGGGAACGGAGGAGGTAAAGTACATCCACGGCAACCGCGGTGAGGGGACGTTTACCTTCCTTGGCGGGCACGACCCCGAGGATTATGCACACCGGATAGGCGATCCACCTACCGAGCTTGAGATTTACCGGCACTCGCCAGGATACAGGTTGATTCTAAACAACGTGCTCTTCCCGGCGGCGGAGCGCAAGCCCTTAAAGACATGAAATCCGATCCTCGCTGCATCCCGTGTTTAGTGCGCCAGCTTGAGCGCAGCGCAAAAGCCCTCCACCTGCCCGCCGACGAGTTCGATGCCTTGATTGCCAGAGCGAGGAAGGAAGTGGCGAATATCCCCCTCAGCCTGCCGCCCAACATATACTCCACTCGGCTCTTGGAGATGATCTATCGCGATGGAGCCGATCCTTACAAAGAGGAAAAGGCCCGGCACAACCGGGAAGTGGCGGACATTCTGCCGCTTGTGAGGAGAATGGTAAAGCGATCGGATAATCCTAAACGGACGGCTTTGCTCGCCGCATCCCTAGGCAATATCATCGATCTGGGTACAATAGAGCACATAGATACAGGTGAGATAAAGGAGTTCTTGGAGAATGCGACCTTTGAACGCGATGACAGCCCTGAACTCCTGAGAAAGGTGGAGGAGGCCCAGAGTATGGTCTACGTTGTGGATAACGCAGGCGAGGTGCTTCTTGACAGCCTGTGTGCCGAGATTCTGGGTGTGCCGCAGACGATATTCGTAGCCAAGGAATCTCCCATCCTCAACGACGTAACCACAAGAGAAATGATAGAGTTAGGATTTTCCACAGAGAAGGTAACAAGCACCGGCACAAACGATCTGGGCATAAACTGGGAGACGCTTAATCCCGAAGTAAGGCAACTTATGCGCGACGCTGACGTGGTGATTGCCAAGGGACACGCGAACTTCGAGAGTTTTATAGACGGGCCGCAGGAGGCGTTCTTGCTTCTCAAGATAAAATGCGAAGTCGTAGCCGAGAAGATCGGCGAGGATTGCGGCTCGCTCGTGTGTATGCACTATTTACCCCAAAAGAATGCTTCGCCTTCTTTCGGGGACCCCGAATAGGTAATTTGAGGGCTCCTGTATTACAGTTTCGCTTGCCGCCAAAGATAAGAGCCACGCGGGGACCCCGGATAATTTCTCCATCACAAGCGAAGGAACGCGGTATCGGGGTCCCCACAAAGGCGCGGAGCGGCTTTGTGGGGTAAATAGCTTGTAGTGCGAACCTTTAGGTTCGCTTATATTTGCGGGCCGACCTGATACCCAAAAGGGCACGCTGAGGTCGGCCCCTACTGTTAATGAATATTCCCTCACCTCTGCCTCCTGCCAGACGGTGGCACTTCGTCTCCCAAGGGGCGAGGAGTGTAGTCCCTCTCCACTTGGGGAGAGGGATTAAGGGTGAGGGTAAATAATCCCACTCCCTTAACGGGACAGTGTGCCCCTTGAGTGCCTGGTGCACTCATAGGGTAGGGGGTAGGGGGAGGGTGATCTGGAGTGCAACAACCGCGTTGTTGCCTTTAAGTTGGCTTAAAAGATAAAGCCCTCATCTCGGGGTCCCCGTGAAGCTGCGCAGCAGATTCATGGGGTGATAATCTTGACTTCTCCGCTATTCCCATTATCCTTGCCGCCTAAGCTCATGAGAATCATCCTCTTTGACATTGACGGCACCCTGCTCAAGGCCGGTGGGATCGTTAGGGAGGCGATGGGCGATGCTTTAGAAGAGATTTTTAGCACACGCGGGGGGATAGCCGAGGTATCGTTCATAGGCGCAACCGACCTGGGGGTTGTGCATGATCTGATGGGGCAGGAAGGCTTCACCGAAGAAGAAATCAACCGGCGTTTCCCAAAACTGATTGAGACATACGGTCGGATAGTCAGGGAGAAACTTTCAACCTGGGAGAAGTTCATCCTCTGCCCCGGAGTCCCCCAGATACTGGAAAAGCTTCAAGGGCAAGGGGCACTACTGGGTCTTGTCACCGGCAACTGTCAGGTGGGTGCCGCGGTAAAGCTCGATAGAGGCTCGCTTACCGGATATTTCAGCTTCGGCGCGTTCGGGGACGAGACCACCGACCGTGCCCGGATGTGTGAGTTTGCCCATAAACGAGGTGAGAGGGAAGCAGGGGAGCAAATCCCAAAGGAGAGGGTAATCCTGGTTGGTGACTCGCCAAACGACATAACCGCCGCTAAAGCGTACGGCATCCGTATGTTGGCCGTCTCAAGCGGATGGATTGGCGCTGAGGAACTGTCCAGACACAATCCGGACTGGCTTTACCCTGATCTATCTGCCACAGAGGAGATTCTAGGGCTGCTCCTGTCCTAAATAGTAGGGGCGAGGCATGCCTCGCCCCTACTAAACTCAATAAAAGATAGAAAATCTGCGTCAATCTGCGTAATCTGTGGTTTAAAACCTTCTCACCTTAAACAACATGGCAAGCGAGAGGTAGTAGAGGAGCGGGGTACGATCCAGAGGCATCTTTTTGAATTGGCCCGGGATAAGTGTATGGAAGAGTGCCTTTTCTATAAAGAAGTGAGGTAACAGCAAGGAGGTAATCTGAGGAGGGCTAAAGCGGTGAAGGTGGAGGTTCTGAAATCTCAGCCATCCGGCGAACGTGGTGTCGCCCCGGATGCGCTCGCAGGGTACGACGATGACAGCCGTTCCTTCGCATCTCAGAACGCGACTCATCTCCCCTATCGCTCTCACAGGATCTGGAAGATGCTCAAGGAGGTGGACGCACAGCACCTTATCAAAGAAACCATCCGCGAAAGGCAAATTGCCTGCATCGGCTTCGATCAAGTTAACTGGAGATCCTCTCTGCTTACCCACCTCGATCGCCTCATGATCGGCGTCCACCCCCCAGAGTTCAACCCCTTTTCCAGCGTAGCCTTCGATTCGGTAACCTGAAGAGCAACCTACCTCCAATAGCTTTTCACCGGGTTGGGGATCAAGCAGCTTATCAATCATCCTCGCCTCGGCCACACCCCAGGGCAGAAACTCCACCCCTCTGCGGCGCAGACGATGAACGGAAGCCATAGGTAATTTTACACCTCACCTTTCACTTAGCAACTTGACAGGCAACGGTTAGATGTTATTATTCGATGTCAGCCAATCACCAAGGAGGAAGTATGTTCAAAAAACGTCTTCTGCTGATAATAGCAGGAGTAGCATTTCTTCTCCTGCAAAACGTCGCTATGGGAATCCCCCTGCCGGAGAAGAGAGAGCTAATCTACGATGACGGCGATGCTGAGTGTGGAGTCGCTCCAGCGTATATGGGTAACATATTCGCGGTTAGGTTTACCCCTCCAGAGGGGAAATGGAAAATCAAAACCGCTGTCTATTACCTCTATATAGCCGGGTCTCCCTTTGAAGTAAGAATCTTTGATGATCATTCGGGTTATCCCGGTGACGATCTCCTTGAGTACCTCGAGATTGCCCCCGAACACAATAAATGGTATTATGTTGATCTTGAACCGTACGACATCTGGGTACGGGGAGATTTCTATACAGGTTTCGAGTCCCTGGATACTACCATCGCTACCACATTTTTAGGTGCCGACTGGCCAAATAACGGAAGAAGCTGGGAGTATACCAGGAGCAATGGATGGTGGACTAATTTTGAAGACTCGTATACCTACTTCATACGAGCAATAATCACCAACGACGCCGGCATCGAGGAAGAATTAATTCCTAAGCCGAGTTTTGGTTTTATATGTAATCCAAACCCCTTCTCTGCATCAACCGCGATCAGCTACGCGCTGCCGCAAGCCTCTCGAGTAACCGTCAGCATCTGGGATGCCAGTGGGCGATGCGTGCGTATCCTGATCGATGCCAATCAGGCTGGCGGCAACCACTCGGTCGAATGGGATGGCGCGGATAATGCAGGCTGTTTACTGCCGGCTGGGGTCTATTTCTCAAGGATTGAAACCGACCACTCCACACTCACACAAAAGGTGGTGCTTGTCCGGTAACCCGTAACCCGTAACACACCCGTAACACACCTTACCTCCTTAGGATACAGGAACAGCTTGACAGCAGGCCTTTTTGAACTAGTATCTAATCCGAACGAACAAAGGAGCAAGCTTGAAATATCTCACAGCCTCAGTGTTAATTCTGGCCATAATACCTGCTGTATTGATCGCGGGTACTGACCACTCGACTGTCAACCTTGAGGACCCTGAGCTGTACGCACAGGGGTATATCACCGTCCGCTTTGCCGATGGCGTGGATCTCGACGGGATACAATCCGCACTGGCTGTCACGGGAGCGGTAGAGGTTCGCAGGATCGAACAACTCAACGCCATCCAGCTCACCATCCCGGATGAAGCGGACATTCGAGATGCACTCAGCTACTACGAGTCGCGCCCCGACGTTCTCTACGCCCAACCGGTAGCTATCCGCCGGGTCCTCTGGACCCCAAATGATCCACTTTTCCCACGGCAGTGGCACTTTGATCGAGATCACATCAACATGCCAGCCGCGTGGGACGTGGAGCGGGGTTCTTCCAGTGTGATAGTCGCTATCGTGGATACCGGAATCGCCTACGAGGACTATCCTATCCCTGAATATGAAGCAGGTGAGGTTACCTCCAGCGACGACTACTACCACATGGCCCCGGATTTCACCGCTTCACAGTTTGTTGCTGGATATGACATCGTCCACGATGACGAGCATCCAAACGATCAGTGGGGGCACGGTACTCACGTAGCCAGCACAGTGGCGCAGGCCACCAACAACGGGATCGGCACCGCCGGTATGGCGCCGGACTGCAAGCTTATGCCGGTCCAAGTAATGAATTACACCGGCTCAGGATACGACTTCTGGATTGCGGATGGAATCACGTGGGCCGCAGATCACGGAGCCGACGTGATCAACCTCAGCCTCGGCGGAGCTCCGGGCCAGTCCTCAGAAATCGAACACGACGCCATCATCTACGCCCAGAACAAAGGGGTGGTCATTGTCGCCTCCGCAGGCAACAGCTCTGCCGGCATACTCAGCTATCCTGCCCGCTTCGAGGAGTGCATAGCGGTCGCCGCCACAAACTACAACGACAAACGCGCCTACTATTCACAATACGGAACAGGCCTCGACATCTCAGCACCCGGAGGTGCCACCTATGAGGATAAGAACAGCGATGGCTACCCTGACGGTGTGCTTCAGTGCACCTACTTGGAGTTCGCAGACCCATATCATGGCAAGCTAGCCGAGGTGGATGAGTTTGCTTATCATTTCTGGCAGGGCACCTCGATGGCTGCACCACACGTGTCCGGGCTGGCAGCACTTTTGATCAGCCACGGGATTACCGGGGTAGATAACGTAAAGGATGCCATCTACACCACAGCCCGTGATCTCGGCACATCCGGCTACGACAAGGTTTACGGCTGGGGAATGATTGATCCCGTAGCGGCACTGGACTACATCCCTGTCGCCATTCATGAAGAATCGGCACCGGAAATCGTCTCGGTCTCCTCTCCTGGTCTCTTCTCGAACTCAACACAAATTAACTACACTCTTCCCGCGGATGGTCAAGTAACCCTTACCGTCTGGGACGCCACCGGCAGGCGGGTCAGAACCCTGGTTGATTCCCATCAGGCTTCTGGTACCCACTCGATCCAATGGGATGGTACAGACGATAACGGACATCCCTTATCCCAAGGCGCCTACTTCTACCGCATCAAAACCTCTCAATCATCACTCACCCAAAAGGTCATCTTCATCCGATAGTTGTAGGGGCACGGCATGCCGTGCCCCTACATTTAAACCGTAACCTTGACATCTGCGGTCTCTTTCGGTAAGATAGCAAAGATTTTTGAAACCATGGAGATACTGTGGCAAAGATGAAAGCGGTCGTTAAGGTTAAGCCTGAGAAAGGCGGTGCCGAGCTTGCCGACGTTGATGTGCCCACTCTTAAGCCGGATGAGGTGCTAATAAGGGTCCAGGCCACCTCGATCTGCGGCACCGACGTTCATATCTACGAATGGAACCCCTGGGCGCAGCGCAGGATAGGCGAAAAACGTCTACCCCAGATCCTTGGGCACGAGGTTGCAGGCGAGGTAGTCGAGGTCGGAGCGTCGGTGCGTAGTATAAAGAAAGGCGATTATATCTCCTCGGAGACCCACATCTACGATCCGGGTGATCTTACCTCACTCTTGGGCCAGCGTCATATAGGCGAACACATGCAGATACTTGGCGTTGACCGCGACGGGGTGTTCGCCGAGTACGTGATGGTCCCTGAAAGGGTCTGCTGGGTAAACGACCGCTCGATACCGCCGGAGTTTGCAAGCGTGCAGGAACCGTTAGGCAACGGGGTATACGCTGTGTTGGGTGAGGATGCAGACGTTGCAGGCAAGAGCATGGTTATCGTGGGCGACGGCCCAACGGCACTTTTTGCAACCGGTGTCGCCAGAGCGTGCGGCGTGGCGAAGATCATCCTTGTAGGTTATTCTGATTTCAATATGGATATAGCAAAAAAGATGGGTGCGGACTATATCCTTGATATAAAGAAATCGACCATGGAGGAGCGTCATCAATTCATATTGGAGCAGACCGATGGCTACGGGGTGGATATCTCCCTTGAGATGGTGGGTGGTGAGGTTCCCATCACCGAGGCGTTCACCCATCTGCGTAAGGGGGGACGCCTGACTGCATTCGGCATAACAACCGAGGCAGCGGTGCCCGTAGATTACAACAACTGGATTGTGTTCAAGGGCGCTCAGATCCACGGCATCAACGGCCGCAAGGTATTCGACACATGGTACAGGATGCGTGGACTGCTCGCAGGCAAAAGGCTTGACATCTCTCCAGTGATCACTCACGTGATGGCGCTCGAGGCGTACGAGAAGGGTTTCGAGATGCTTCTAGCAGAGCCCAGGTTGGCGGCAAAGATCGTGCTTTTCCCGGATCATGGTGAGCTGAAGGCGGCCAGGGAACGTCTGGCTGAGAAAAAGGACATGCCAGCGGCAGACTGATGGAATGATCTGATATTGTTAAGTAAATCGACAGAACAGGAGGAGTAATGAAAGTCAGCACCGCATTAGACTTAATTGACAATGGAAATATAGCGTTACCTGAGTTTCAACGCGGGTACGTATGGAACCGCGACCAGGTTCGTGGGTTGATGTGGTCGCTCTACAGGAAGCATCCCATCGGCAGCCTGCTGATATGGGTAACAAAAAAAGAAAAGACAAAGATTCGCGGTGACGGCAAAGCAACTGCTGATACAATTCAACTACTACTGGATGGCCAACAACGCGTGACAACACTATACGGAATTATCAGAGGTGAACCACCTAAATTCTTCGACGGGAATGCCACGGTCTTCACTGGCTTGTACTTTAATCTCGAAAGTGAAGTCTTCGAATTTTTTGCACCTCTCAAGATGAAAGACAACCCCCTGTGGATTAACGTAACTGAGTTGCTGCAACCAAATGGTTTAGGCCCAGCACTGCAAAAGGTTCTAAAAGATCAGGAGCTAGTAGATAAACAGGCTGCCTACATCGAGAGGTTAAATGCAATTAATGACATCCAGGGACGAGAACTCCATGTAGAGCATGTCACCGGGGATGACAAATCCGTTGACGTAGTAGTAGATATATTCAATCAAGTGAACAGCGGAGGAACGAAGCTCTCCAAAGGTGATCTTGCCCTTGCGAGAATTTGCGCTAATTGGCCCGAGGCACGTCAGGAAATGAAGAAACGACTCAAGAAGTGGCAAGACTACGGTTTCGATTTCAAACTGGAATTATTCCTTCGTTCAATCAATACAATCACTACCGGTGAAGCATTGTTCAGTGCCTTGAAAAACGTTACGGTTGATGAGTTTCAGGAGGGACTAAAAAAGGCAGAGAAGTATACCGATTACTGTCTAAATCTTATCTCGTCCCGTCTGGGGTTAGATCACGATCGGGTATTAGGCAGTCGCTATTCTCTTCCTCTACTCGTACATTATCTGCACCAGCGGGGAGGTAGATTATCCGATCACAAGGAAAGGGATCGGCTACTGCACTGGTATGTGCACACCTTCCTATGGGGTCGTTATTCCGGATCAACTGAATCGGTGCTCAACCAGGACCTCAGAGCGATACAGGATATTGACCAAGGGATAGATAATTTGGTTACTAACCTTCGTAATACACGGGGTGATCTAGAGATTAAACCAGATGACTTTCGAGGTTGGAGTAGGGGCACACGCTTTTATCCATTGCTTTACATGCTGACTCGTTTGTGGCACACGAAGGATTTCGAGTCTGGGCTTGAGCTGACCCAGCACATGTTGGGGGTTCAAAGCAACTTGGAATTGCACCACATATTCCCAAAGTCGCAACTCTACGATGCGGGATATAAAAGACCTGAGGTGAACGCTCTGGCAAATTTCACGTTCCTCACCAAAGATACAAATATACTAATCTCCGATGAGCTGCCAGATGTATATCTGGAACGCTATGCAGAGAAGGAACCAGGGCTGGTTGAGTCTCATTGGATACCGATGAATCGCTCATTGTGGAAGATGGATAGATATCTTGATTTCTTGGAGGCAAGACGTGAGTTGCTTGCAAAAGCGGCAAATGATTTCCTGGATAATCTTGCAGGAGGGAAAATGCCCGAGGCTGAAATCAAAGAACTCACGAAAATTGAAGTTCCCGTAGCCGAGACAGACGAAGAAGCACTACTCCGTGAAGTTAACGAGTGGGTCAAGAGCAAAGGCTTGCCTGGTGGTGAATTCGACATCGAACTAATTGATGAAGCGACTGGCGAGTTGAATGCCGTTATCGATCTTGGGTGGTCAGATGGACTTCAGGAAGGATTGAGTGAGCCGGTGGCTTTGCTCATCGATGAAGATAAAAAAACTCTGAAAGCGGTTAGTCAAGCTGGATACAAGCCATTTGATAACGTAGATGAATTCAAACGATACGTGACACGCGATATTCTTGCAGAAGTCGAGGCCGTTTGATGTCTTCTATCCCCGAACTGTCACCTTTCTACACCCCCATCAAGGGGGAGGAGTGTAAGGATTGAATTTGAAGCGATTAAGTGATTTGGACCCTTTTAAGGAGGATCATGAGCAACATCGGCAACTACGAGGAACGCTACAAAGCCTTCGACTGGGCCGAGGCACAAGAACACCTGGGATACAAGGAAGGCGATTTCTTAAACATAGGCTACTACTGTTCAGACCGCATCTGTGATCAGGGTAAGGCGGACAAATTAGCCCTTATCTGGGAAGGCTCCGACGGCACCGTAAAGAAATATACGTTTAATGACATCCGGGTACTCTCCAACACCTACGCCAAGTTCCTGAAGGATTCAGGTATCGAGAAAGGCGACCGGGTATGTATATTTATGGACCGGATCCCGGATCTCTACATCTCACTACTGGGAATCCTCAAGATCGGTGCCATAGCCCAACCCCTGTTCTCCGCCTTCGGCCCTGAATCTCTTATAACCCGTCTTGCCAACGCCGAGACCAAGGCAGTCCTCACGACCCGCAAACACGTATCCAAGGTTCGTAAGATAAAGGCCGATCTGCCTGCACTTAAACATGTAATCATCGTTGACGGCGAGCCAAAGAAGAAAGTCCCCGGTGAGATAGTCTTCGAACTGGAGAAGGCGGAACCGGTTGAAGAGTTTGAAAGCTTTGCAGCCGATCTGGAAACCCCATCCCTCTTACACTACACCTCGGGCACCACAGGTCAGCCAAAGGGAGCGTTGCACGTGCACTCTGCAATCTTCGCCCAGGCTATTACCACGCGCTGGGTGCTTGATTTAAATGACTCGGACATCTACTGGTGCACCGCCGATCCGGGCTGGGTCACCGGAACCTCATACGGCATCATCGGCCCCTGGTCTTTAGGTATAACCCAGGTGGTGCTTGATGCAGGCTTTATTCCTGACCGCTGGTACAAGTTTATTGCCGACCACAAGGTGACCGTGTGGTACTCCGCCCCCACCGCGATCCGCATGCTCATGAAGCAAGGGGAAGAGATCGTTAAGAAATACGACCTCTCTTCGTTGAGGTATCTGGCGAGTGTGGGTGAACCCCTAAACGCGGAGGCGGTGCACTGGTCTCGGCAAGCCTACGGCCTGCCCTTCAACGATAACTTCTGGCAGACCGAAACCGGCTCGATCGTCATCTCAAATTACCCTGGGATGGAGATAAAACCCGGGTCCATGGGCAGGCCATTCCCCGGCATCACAGCGACCGTGCTGGATTTAAAGACCCACGAACCGATCACCGAACCGGGCAAGGTCGGGCTTATCGCCTTAAGACCGGGCTGGCCATCCATGTTCCGCCAATACTGGAGGAATCCCGAGACCTACAGATCCAAGTTCGACAAGGGCTGGTACATCTGCGGCGACCGGGCGTCAATAGATAAGGATGGCTACTTCTGGTTCGTTGGTAGAGACGATGATGTCATCAATACAGGTGGACATCTGGTTGGACCTTTCGAGATCGAGTCGGCGCTCTTAGAGCATCCTGCGGTAGCAGAGTCCGCGGCGGTAGGCAAGCCGGATGAGGTCAACATGGAGGTTGTCAAGGCGTTCGTGGCCTTAAAGCCCGGATTCGAACCATCAGACGACCTCGAGCTCAATATCATGAACTTCATCCGCAAGAGGCTCTCGCCCCTGGCCATGCCGCAGGAAATCGAGTTCGTTTCCTCGCTGCCAAAGACCCGCTCCGGCAAGATAATGCGCCGGGTCCTGCGCGCCCAGGAGTGGGGCGAGGAGGTCGGCGACCTCTCGACGCTGGAGAACGACTAAGCCACCTGAAATCATTAACTTACAATAAATGAAGGGGCCGGTTTTGAAACCGGCCCTTACACTTTTTCAAGCCGGGGAGCGCACTTTTCGCGGCACGATTTTTGCTAAAACTTGGCACCAACTCGTCAGGTTTGAATGGCATTCGGCGCATTTTTTGGGGTATTTTTGAGGGTTTTTCGGGGTGAATCCCCTCCCCCTTTATCCCCCTACCCTATGGGGTGCAGTAAAGTTAGCACCCCAAGGGGCACACTGTCCACCGTGGAGGGGGAAACCTCAATCGTCGCAAGTTCCCCTTCCCTAGTGGAAGGGGTCGGCAACTCGCAGAGTTGGCGGGGGAAGGGGGATCGGACAATGAGCTTAGGCCCCTTGTCTAGCTGATTTCATTTTCTTCCTCCTTGTATCCCCTCCCCCTTGATGGGGGAGGATAAAGGTGGGGGTGACTCACCATCCCCTCTAGTCCCCTACCATCGAGGGAGGGGAAGTAACTTTCAGCTTCCTTGCATCTTATAGATATTCCCATAAACTTATACAAATCAATCTACCATCAAGGAGGAGAAAATGTTCAGGGCAAAACAATTACTTGGCACCCTTTTACTCGGCACGCTGCTGATCGCGGCACCTGCGGCAGCTGATACGGATACTGAGGACCTCGGAAAATCGCTAGGTCTTGAGTTTGCGCCCGGTATGATGGGTAGCCTGTCGTTCATGCAGGCAGGCGTCACACTGCCGACCATAGGCAAATCCTTTCAGCTTGGTCTCAAGGGCAGGATATGCAGCTCACTCACCTGGGCCACGTTCATCAATCAGGAGACCGGCGAGCAAGCATCGTTTCACCCGGTGACGGCAGCGGGCGTCATCTCCTTCGGCGGATCAGGACCCATCATACACGGTGCTGTTCGTCCATATGGAGCCACCGATATCCTGCTGGGCTATACCTTCACCCCCTACGACAACCTGATCTACGGCACCGGCAACCTGGTTGGGCCCAACCTTACCTTTGGGGTGTTCGGTTATTTCGGGCTGGAGCTGTTTACATCGGATAGACTTGCCGTATTCCTGGACGCGGGCGGCGGGTTCAAGATGCTGAAGCCCGAAGACAGTGAGAACATCTACGCCATCGCCGCAAGCTGGCTGGGTTCAGGCTTTGGTTTGAAAATGGGGATACGGTTTTACCCTTAAGCTAGCCCGAAGTTTTATGTGAGCGGGCCGACTTGAAAGTCGGCCCCTACGAACTTGACTTGTTAATCCAAACGGTTATAGTTTAAGTATGAGACAGGTTGTTATCTATCGAGGTGAAGACGAATACTGGGTGGCCGAGTGCCCCAGTTTGCCCGGCTGCGTTTCTCAAGGGAAAACCAAGGAAAAGGCGGTAGCCAACGTCAAGGAAGCAATCGAGGGATACATCGAGGCACTCAAAGAAGACGGCCTTCCTGTCCCGGAAGAACGCTTCGAGACAATCGTTGTCGCGGTGTGATCAAGCTTCCCCAAATCTCCGGTCAAGAATGTGTCAAGGCTTTAGGGAAGGTCGGATTCATTGTCAAACGGCAGCATGGGAGTCACATAATCCTGCGGCGTGAGGAACCTTTTGCCCAGGTGGTGGTTCCCGATCACAAAGAGTTGGATAAAGGCACGCTGCGTGCGATTATTCGATACGCTGGCTTGAGCGTTGAGGATTTTCTGAAGCTTCTTTAGCTACCTTACCAGCACCACCTTCACTTGATCCCCTCCCCCTTTATCCCCCTCCACCAGGGAGGGGGAGTTAATGGATCAAGATCACCTTTTGAGTGGTCGCTGACGCGTCACCCTCAATCCTGATGAAATAGACGCCGGCCCCGTAACCCTCACCCCAGGAGACGGTGCCGCCCGTCTGGGGTACATGCAACTCGTCAACCTGACGGCCTGACGGGTCGTAGACCCGAAGCGTCAAAGATGGCGATGCCTCGTTGAACATCAGCACAATTTCACGACCTACCGGAACCAGCACCTGCCAGTCTTGTGTTACGGGCGGTGTTACGGGTTCCTCAACCGCCAGCAGCCCCAGGGAATCGGTTTTGATGAGGTTAAGTGAATACTATTTTCTCTATCTCTTTTTGATTAGGTACTTTTCCCTTTTCAGTGAATTTACATAAAAGACGTGATAGCAGTTTTCGAACCTCTTTTATATGTTCCACAAGTTTCTTTTTCGAGATTTCTTCACCATGCACAACCGTCGATCTAATGTCATATAATTGCTTTACCCTATCATATAGATTTTGACGTATCTCACCACTTGGTTCAAGTACTGAAGCAATGTAAGAGGATAGTCTGAATCTAAGCTCATGATCAATACTGAAAAGAGCTTCAATTCCTGACCAAAGAGTTGCAACCATCATTCTTTCGCTTCCTTCAAGATGACATCTTGCAAGAGAATCTACGGCTAAATGGAAATTATTCAAATCTAGGTATAGATGAAAAAACCTTAAAAAATTGGATCCAATCCAATTGAGGTCTGCTCTAGTGAGTTCTACAGGTCCACTTATTCTGCGTGCTCCTGGAACATCTTCAAGTAATTCTACTTTACAACTGTTGTCCTTGATTGAACCTATTTCCCCCCAAGAGTGATCTGCTAAAGCTGGGACAAGGATTTCTGCCAGCGTACGAACACGTACGAGATATACAATTACTTGACCTAGACGGAAAGTTCCAACACTTAAACCCGGGAGTTCCACAACCGCTAGTTCGTGACTTATTGCTTTAGAGTAACGAGCAACTGCATGGAATTTGTCAGTCTCCAACTTATCAAGTGCTTGAGCAAGTTCATCTGTTCCAGGGGGGTTCACAACTCGTTTCAGAACCCCTAGCTCACCTAATCTAATCTCTGGCACTGTGGTCTTCAAACCGAGTATGGCAAAGTATCGGTAACTTTTGGCGGAATTTTCGATTTAAACCTCCAAGTTACATTATAATATTACCTTGAGACTGCTTGTCAAGCTCTCACCTAGCTTTCCACCCATAGGCGAGGAACTCTTACCTACTTGCATCCTTCCGATAATCAAATATACTACTGGGCTATTTGTGAGGGGGAAGGTTGTTTGAAATTAAAAACAAAAGCAAGGAGCAGCAATGCTTGATGAAAAGCAGTTGAAAGACACGGTTCTTGCCTACGTCAAGGACGAGTACGTCGAAGACGAGGAAGAAGCCGATGAACTTACCCCGGACACACCGCTCATCTCAGGTGGGATAGTTGACTCCTTCTCGATGGTCTCACTCAAGGTGTTTTTAGAGAAGCGCTACCAGATCCAGATCCCGGACGCAGACGCCACACCACAGTCGTTCGACACCGTGAACAAGATCGTGGAGCTGGTTAAACGTTTCAAGGGGGAGTAGATGGCATACAGCGATAAGGTTCGCGAGCACTACAAAAAAACCATAGCCGAGATCCGCAATGGGGGTCTTTTCAAGGAGGAGCGGTTCATCCACTCCCCGCAAGCAGCGGACATCAAGGTGGAGTACCCGGAAGGTGCAGAGCTTACCAGCCTCATCAACATGTGCGCCAACAACTACCTGGGACTTTCCTCGCATCCTGAGGTGATAAAGGCCGCACACGACGGGCTTGATTCCCGGGGCTACGGGATGAGCTCGGTGCGCTTTATCTGCGGCACCCAGGACATACACCGCGAGCTGCAGGACAAGCTGACAAAGTTCCTGGGCACCGAGGACACGGTGCTGTTCCCATCGTGCATGGACGCCAACGCCGGCGTGTTCGAGGCTATACTGGGCGAGGAGGATGTGATCATCGCCGATCGCCTGGTGCACGCCTCGCTGATTGACGGCATCCGGCTCTGCAAGGCGCAATACGATTCGTTCAAGCACATGAACATGGATCATCTTGCGCAGAAGCTCGAGATGCATCAGGACAAGCGCATCCGGTTGGTGGTGACCGACGGCGTCTTCTCAATGGACGGCGACTTTGCACCGCTCGATAAGATGGTCGAACTTTGTGAACGCTACGATTCCATGATCCTGCTGGATGATTCCCACGCCACCGGATTCATCGGCAAGACCGGAAAAGGCACGCACGAGCACTTCGGTGTTGTTGGTAAAATCGATGTCATTACCACGACCCTGGGCAAGGCTTTGGGCGGGGCGTCAGGCGGATGCGTCTCAGGCCGTGCAGAGATCGTTGAGATGTGCAAACAGCGCGCGCGTCCCTATCTATTCTCGAACACCATGCCTCCGGTGATCGTTGCCGCGGCCTCGAGGGTGATGGATATAATCTCACAGACCACCGAGCGCCGCGACAAGCTGGAGCAGAACACAAAATACTTCCGGGAGAAGATGACCGAGGCCGGGTTTGACATCCGTCCTGGCGAGACGCCCATCGTGCCGGTTATGCTCTACAACGCCCAGCTCTCTCAGGACATAGCCCACGACCTCTACGCCGAAGGGATCTACGTGATAGGTTTCTTCTATCCGGTGGTGCCGCAGGGCCAGGCGCGTATCCGCTGCCAGCTCTCCGCCGCTCACGAGCGCGAGCACCTGGACAAGGCGATTGCCGCATTCAAGAAGATCGGCGCCAAGCACGGCATCCTGGGCCTTAAGAAGAAGGAGATCATCGAGAAGTTCGGGGTATAGTGCTCCTTTCGTCGCCAGAGGCGACGAAAGATCGCAGGATTAAGAGAGGCCAGCCGGAGGCTTGACCTCTCTTTACTCGATTTTGCCGAGGATTCCTTCCGCAGTTTTAAGTCCCTTGCCTTCAGAAATTTCAGAGGCACTGATCCAGTAAAGAGTGGTATATCCTATCTCTATAGCTTCTTCAACTGTTAGACGCCACTCATATTTCTGTCCTCTTTTGGTGTACTCCGAAAGAGGTATGACAATGTTTATCGCAGGGAAAGCTTTACGCCATTTCCCTTTAACCCACTTAATTGTGATTTCTATCTGTTTATCTTTTAAAGGCTTATTCTTAATGGGAACTAAACACTCCTTGCCACTCATTGTAATTCTTTCCGCATCCACCTCAATATTCTTCAAATCATCTTTCAATCTATCCCTCAAAATTTTACCTAATCCATTATACTTTAAGCCAATGCGAACCAAAAAATCCCTAAGCGCCTCCTCTCCTTTTATCATCCACTCGATTCCTATTGCACTTTCTTCTTTTCTTACCATGTTATACTTCTTATTAATGAGACGAACGTTGCCGCCCACCTGCAAGGAAATCTTTACTTCATCGGCAACCATTTCCATATCCACCCTTTCTTCAGATTTTAGATTGCTCATCGAACTATCCCTTCGACTTCCTCTTCTATGCACTTAACAGCCTCCCTGCGAATCATTTCTGCGTTGTATCTGTTCGACTCTTTTTCTCTCACCATCTCTAAGTAAAATTTCTTTATTTTATCCTTCAATGATGCTGAAGGAATAGGTATTAGAAAATTTTTTAAAAGCGTTTGAGGGATGGTAACCGTCCCGACCCCTCTTTTCATTCTATTGATCTGAGATACCCCGTATTTGGATTGGAGATAGAATGCGAGATAATATGCTAACTCTTCTTCATTCGTCCTAATTATGTATATGTAATCGTCTGCTACGCCGCATTCGGAAGGATGGGTAATAACTGCAGCCCTTCCTATGCACCCTACACCTACCCGTACAAAAAGCAAATCTCCCACTCTAACATGGGCCTTATGCTTATACATTTTACTGAAGTGGCCCACATACCTCCCATCTCTACTAAGGTCAACTCCTAGTTGGGTAATTGTTTTCGCCGAGATAAAGGGAATCCCCTCGCGAGAAAAGGCCCTGTTTTGAGCATATTCTGTCTTGCCACCAAACATCTCAGAGACGAGATCTTTCAATCTTTTTACGCTCTGGTTGGCTTCCCCGAAAGGCAGATCAGTGATATAAAACTCAGGATATAAAGCATCTACATGAGGATTGACCCAAAAGGCTATAGGCTTCGTCGAGTCCGTACCTTTGCGGTATGAATTAAGAATCACCGGCAGTTCCTTTAAACTCTCGGCGACGCCCATAAAGACCCTTTCTGGTCCCTTGCCTTTTTTAGCAAACAAGATGCAGGTCTTAGAGGTTGTATTTTGGCTACTATTGAAAATGCCCCTAGGCAAAGACACAACCCCTATGAGTGAGGTTTCTTTCAAAAGAAACTCTCGAACATACCTGAGTGGAAGATTGGAAAAAATGCCGAAAGGCAACACAATCCCTATAACGCCCTCTGGGGAAGCAAGGCGAATAAATTTTTCCAAGAAGAGAATTTCGACAGCCTGACTCCGCTTGCTCCTTCCCAACTTGTAACCTTGCAGTATGCGACAATTTTTTACTCTTCCATATTTTGAACTAAATGGAGGATTTCCTACGACTACGTCGAAATTTCCCCCTGACTTATTAAGCAAACCATCTTCGTTCAGGACGTCAGCATTAGTTTTTAGCTCTTCGGCTATTAACTTGACTACTTCGCAATCAATATCAATGCCTACTACTTCTTTAAACTCTCTTGCAATGAGTCCTTTAAGGAAAACACCGTCTCCACATGCGGGGTCAATCGCTTTGTCCTTTTTATTATTGGTCACTGAAATAAAATCCAAAACAAAGTCCACTACTTCTCTTGGAGTGAAAAACTGCCCCAAGACCTTTTCTTTCTTAGAAAAATGACTATTCTCTTGTTTACTTTCCGTACGTTGGGAAAGGCTTTTAACCTTCAAGGGCGACAGAAAAGACATCCTCATTACCTCTAAGACATTATAGAGGGAGTTAGCATCTTGTCAACATCTTTCATCCCTCCTTCAGTTTTTCCTGCCAGGCAATGAGCTTCTGCAATGCCTCGATGGGTGAAAGGGAGTCGAGGTCAAGCTCGGCAAGCTCGGCGGCGATCTCGTCCTGAACCGCACCGGTGAAGAGCCGAAGCTGAACCTTCTTCTCGGTCAAAATCTCGTCTATCGAGACCGTCTCCCCTCCGTAGATGCGTTCCAGGAGAAACCGTGCGCGCTCCACCACAGCCTTTGGCAGACCGGCCAGCCTGGCCACCTCGATCCCGTAGCTCTGATCCGAGGGTTCGTAGCGCAGCTTGCGCAGGAAGAGGACGCCGTCTTTGGTGCGTTTTACCGAGAAGCTTGCGTTGCGCAGCCCCGCAAAGTGCGAGGCGAGCTCGGTCAGCTCGTGGTAGTGGGTGGCGAAGAGGGTCTTGGGCCGAAGCTCGGGCGAGCTGTGAAGGTACTCGATTACGGCCCAGGCGATGGCCATCCCGTCGTAGGTGGATGTGCCCCGGCCTATCTCGTCAAGGATCACCAGGCTTTTGGGCGTTGCCGAGCGCAGGATGTTTGCAGTCTCGGCCATCTCGGCAAGGAAGGTGGAGACCCCGCGGGATAAATCGTCTGAGGCTCCGATGCGGGTGAATATCTTGTCCACCAGACCGATGGAGGCCTTGCGGGCAGGCACGAACGAACCCATCTGGGCCATGATCACCGCCAAAGCCACCTGCCTGAGATAGGTGGACTTGCCTGACATGTTGGGCCCGGTGACCAGAAGAACCATGTTGTCTTTCGCATCCAGCCGCACATCGTTCGGAATGAACCGCTCTGCAAGAAGCTTCTCCACCACCGGATGGCGCGAGGAGGTGATACGAACCTCATCGTCTTCGGTGATTTGAGGTTTAACATACTGATTCTCACGTGCCGCCTGAGCCAGGGAGCGCAACACGTCCACCTCGGCCATCACGTCGGCCAACGCCTTGAACGAACGCGAGCGCTCGGCAAGCCTGGCACGGAAGGAGATAAACATCTCGTACTCTATTATCTTAGAACGCTCCTCTGCGGTCAAAATCTTCTGCTCAAGCTCCTTTAGTTCGGGTGTGAAGAAGCGTTCGGCTGAAACCAGTGTCTGCTTGCGGATGTAGTGGGACGGAGCTTTGGAGGCCAGACTACGGGGTATCTCGATGTAGTAGCCGAACACGCTGTTGTAGCCGACCTTGAGTTTATTGATACCTGTGGCGGATCGTTCCTTTAGCTGAAGGGCAGCGATATGCTTTCGGGCGTCATGGGTAAGGCTGCGAAGCTCGTCTAATTCTTCATTGATACCCTTGTTTATGATTCCCCCTTCCAACAGAACCACAGACGGATCACCGATTATGGTTTGCTCAATCTCGGTTGCCAGCTTGCTAAAATCCTCTATCCTTTCAGCAAGTCCTTTCAGTAGATTGGATTGGGCCTTCTTTAGCTCCCCCTTAATCTCTGCACCTAACCTCAAGATAGCTCCCAACCTTCTCACCTCCCTTGGGTTTGCGCGCTGGGTCGCGATCTTTGAAACCAGCCGCTCCGGGTCCCCTGTTTCTTTGAGAAGTTCTCCTAGATTGTCGGATAGCTCCTTGTTTGTAAAAAGTTCTTCTACGGCATCCAGCCGGGCGTTGATCTCCTGTCTGTCTCGCAGTGGAAAGATGAGCCAGCGCCGCAGGAGCCGGGTGCCCGGAGGGGTAAGGGTGCGGTTAAGGACCGAGAAAAGAGAACCTTCGGCGGAACGGTCCCGCTGGCGCTGGAGCAGTTCCAGGTTGCGCTGGGTGAACTCGTCTACAACGAGATAGTGGCCGCTGTCAAATACTCGTAAGCCCTCGATGTGCGGCAGAACGCTCTTCTTCTGCTCGATGAGATATGAGAGCACCGCACCCGCGGCCCGCAGCGCCAAAGCACGCCCCTCCAATCCCAAACCTTCCAGGGTGGCCACCTTGAAGTGATCAAGGAGTCTCCCCTTGGCAAGCTCCTCATCGAATAAATAGCCAGCTACCGGCTGAATGCTTGTCTCAAATGAGCAAGGTCGCCATCCCTCCTCTTCGGCCAGGAGCAGTTCACGGGGCGAGACCTTGGCAAGGTGCTCTTCTGCCTCTGAGATCCGAGCCTGGCCGCATACGAACTCGCCGGTGGATACGTCGGCATAGGCGATTCCGGCTTTGCCCTCGACTTTGACCACCGCCGCCAGGTAGTTGCCCGCTGACGCATCAAGCATCTCCTCGCTGGCGATGGTTCCAGGGGTGATGACCTCGGTAACGTCGCGTTTAAGGAGTTTCTTTTTGGGATCGGGAAGCTCTACCTGTTCGCAGATGGCCACCTTTAGCCCGGCCTTGACCAGCTTGGTAAGGTAGGCTTCGTAGCTTTTGACCGGAACACCTGCGAGAGGTATGCTACCTGAACTGCCGTATTGTCTGGAGGTAAGCGCTATTCCCAACACCCTCGCTGCGACCTTGGCGTCATCATACAGCATCTCGTAGAAATCGCCCATCCTGAAGAAAAGTAGCGCGTCAGGATAGCGCCGCTTGATCTCGTGATACTGTTTGAGAAGTGGGGTTAAGTCGGCCAATTTAAGCTATCGTTTGACGACCATCGCGGCCTTACCTTGGGCCCGCAGGCTCTCCGCGTATGTCGAGGCCTCTTGCTGGGTAGCGAATGGGCCAAGCCAGAGCCTGTAGTAGATCCTTCCGGCGATTGTCACCTGCCTTATCTCACCTGCACGTCCCTTATCGCGATACTCTGAAAGCAGCCTCTCGGCCCGCGAACGATCGATAAAGGAGCCAACCTGAACCGCGTAACCACCTTGGGTAGCGCTCGTGGTAGTCGTATCTCCAATATCCTCCAGTTCCTTTGCGGCAAGCAAGGACCAGATGCTCCCTGCTCCTCTGGACTGGGCCTCGTGAAAGTGAACTGCAGCCGTAGATTTATCACCCAGAATCATGTAACATACACCCAGCCAGTAGTTAGTCTCGGCCAGCAGAGGGGTCGCAGGATAAAGTGAAAGAAGCTGCTTGAGCTTTGTAGTGGCCTGCTGGTAAAGTCCGAAGGCGTAATCGATCGAGGCGGCTTCAAACAGGGCGCTGTCCGCATATGGACTCGCGCCATGCCTGGCAACGACCCTCAGGTAAAGCTCTCGCGCGGTACCAGGGTCAGATTCAAGTCGCGCAAGCCAGAGTGTGGCCTGTGCAACGCCTGCGTCGTTGGGACGCTCCCTAACGAACGAGGCAAAATGCCTGCGGGCGCCCTCGTACTCCCCGGCACGAGCAGCCGCCAAGCCGTCGTTAAGGCTTGCCCCTAAAAGAAACAGCAACCCAATCATGGCTCGCAGACCGGAGAGCCGCAGCTTGTGCATAACCAGGCGGTCGCCTCAAGCCGCTCGCCGCAGGAGGCGCAGATCGAAGGCATGAACACAAGCTGCTCTGAAAGTTTATCAAAGGATTCCCTCGCAGCCTCCCAGTTCCCCTGATCAAGAAGAAGCCTTGTGCGCTCAAGCAGGAACCCCATGTCGCCTGGACAACTTGCCAGAACCTCATTGATCAACTCAATGGCCGCATCCGGCGCACCCTCCTTCGCCTTGAGCCGGGCAAGCCTGAGGCGAACTTCGTACTTGTCCGGATAGCGCTTCAGCAAATCCTCATACAGAGGCACGACCTTCTCGTAGATACCCAGATCGAAGTAGACCTGCTCGGTAAGACCCAGCACCTTATCCGCATACTCCGGATAAAGCTTGAGAAACTTATCTATCAGTGAACGGGCTTTGGTCTTATCATTTTTACCCGCAAGATGTTGGATCTGAACGATAAATACGTATGGGTGATTCTTGGCTAGCTTCTGCGCCTGCTTGAGGGTATCCGCTGCCTTTTCATCCTCGCCTTTTTCCCATTGCAAACGCGCCAGCTCCGCGTTCCATGTGGCCGTTTCTTTCTTGGCGGAGAAAAGTTTCTTATGCTGTTTCAGGGTCTCTGCCGCCTCATCCGTGCGCTTACGCGTAAGAAGCATAGCAAGCAACCGACGAAGATAGTCAAGCTTCTTTGGAGAAAGCTTAATAAGTTCCTTTAGCAGGCCGATGGACTTTTCCACGCGATCCATCGCAAGGTAGTCTTCAACCAGCTCGTCGTAGATTACAAGCTCCTCTGAACGTTTCAGTGCGGGACGCACCGTAAGTGACTGGTGGATGTGCGCCGCCTTTTCAGCATCGCCCCTTTGACGCATAAGCCTGCCGAGACGTATGTAGGCGTCCACGTTGTCCGTGTCCTTCATTACCGTATCGCGCAGACGTTTTATCGCCTCGGTCTCGCGACCGTCAATGAGTGCACGAAGCGCCTCCTGGTAATTGTCACCCGCGGGCTCGCTGCGACGTATCCTGAGAGCCACTACCAGGATAACAATCCCCAGAATGATGACTGCGACAAGGATTATCCAGAATACGGTCATCTTTCCTCCTCGGCATCCTCGGCCTCCTTGGCCAGGATCTCGGGAGCAAGTGGAAGATTCCGTAAAGCGTTGATCTCTTTACGCATGGCTTCGATCTCCCTCCGTAATCGCCTGGTCCTCGCACGCAGTCTGATCTCCTCTGCAAGGGCGAAGAGGATAACCGAGAAGACCCCGATGCCGAAACAGATAAGTCCAAAAAGCGAGACCGCCACGTGGTGTTCGCCGAAGAAATGGACGGTTGCTATGGGTGGCTCTCCTTCTCCGATCCCGGAGTTAAACAACGCAAACGCCCCAGCAAGTAGGAACACCGCGCCCACGATGATCCAAACTATAACCTTCATACCGCCTCCTTTGCGACCGGTTCGGCGATTATGCTCCAGCCTACGAGGCCAACCAGCCTTGCCCGAAGCTTCTGACCCAACCGGGCGGTGTGGTTCAAGATTACAGGTCTATAATTCTTCAATTCTGCAAGCATCGCCCCTTGCCCCTTGGGGGCAGGTGCAGTAACAAAAACCTCCTCCTCGGTTCCTACAAGGCCCTCCGCACGCCTTCGCGTCACCTCGTTTTGACGATCTATAAGCTCGGCAAGACGTCTCTTGCGTTCCGGGACGGGAACCTTTCCCCCCATTCCTGCAGCTCCGGTCCCAGGACGTTCGGAGTAGGCAAACATGTAGGCGAAGTCAAATCCGATGCGCTTAACCGCATCAAGGGTAAGCTGGAAATCCCCCTCTGTTTCCCCAGGAAATCCAACCATGAGATCGGTGGTAAGGTATACATCAGGAAACGCCGAACGCACCCAGGCGATCTTTTGCTCGTATTCGGCAAGACTGTAACCTCTGCGCATTTGCTTAAGCACACCCTCCGACGCGGACTGAAGCGGCAGATGGAAAAAATGCAGAAGCTGGGGTATGCGAGCCATGCGCTGGATCATCCCATAGGAAAGATCGCGCGGGTGCGATGTCAAAAAACCAAGACGATCGAGCCCTTCCAACCGAGCCGCGCGTTCCAGCAGATCGATAAGTTTCATATCTCCGTGACGATAGGCCAGAACGTTCTGACCGAGAAGGAAAATCTCGCGTATTCCCTGACTTATCAGATAGCGAATCTGTTTTTCCAAATCATGGTAGGGGATGCTTCGTTCAGGCCCGCGTGCGTAAGGCACCACGCAGTAGGTGCAGAAGTTGTTGCATCCCCTCATCACCGAAAGGGATGCAGAGACCGAGCTGTTTAACGCGGGCAGAAGATCACTGTAGGTCTCGAAGGATTCGGGGGCCGGGTTTAAGTTATCGTGACCCAGAAGCAAACCAGGTATCTTGCGGTAGGAGTCCGGGCCCAGAACCAAATCGGCTACGCTTTCTGCTACCAGCTCCTTGCCCCTCAGTTTGCCCATGCATCCGGCCACAATCACCTTCTTGCCCCGCCCGCGCATCGTTCGGGCAAAACCCCGTGCCCTATCCTCCGCGTGCTGGCGAACCGAACAGGTAAGAAGCACAACAGCGTCGGCTTCTGAGGTTTCTGAGACCTCGCGGATACCTGCATCGGCAAGCAACCGGGACACGAGGTGTGAATCCGCCGCGTTCATCTGACAGCCGTAAACCTTCACATAGCACTTCATCTTAAAGATTCTAACGAACCTTGCGCCATAGTCAAGCCCCCACCCGTAACACTCCTATACTTACATACATTCTGGAACATACTCGACGCGGCGATACACCTAAGCACATCTACGCATCTTATAGATGAAACTCCGAGACCACAAACATGAAATACCCCCGAAATCCGGATTAAGAGGACAGGAATGCGCACCGGGGTTTATATCTATCTCAGATTACACCCCAACTACCCCACCTTGTAAGCCTACGAAAACAAAAGGCTCAATCAACGATTACTGGAATACCCCACAGGACGCTGGACCACTCATCTGAGGCGTAAACAAAGCTCCACAGACCGATCCCTATGATATAAAAGCGGGACTTGCCTTTACTAGTGAAGGAAACACTTGCTCCAGGTTCATGAATTATCCAGTTGCCTTTATCGTCTGCAAGGTAGATAAGCAGGGTGTCATCACCGGAAACGAAAACCTCCTCCACGCTCACGCTCTCGCCTGAGGAGATGTGTATAAGGTCTTCTGGTTCAAAAAGTCCCCTCATACCATAGGCACCTTCTTCGGCAGAAGATATAACGGTAAGGCCGCCGCCGGGATAGGCGAGGACGAGGCTGTCGAAAGAAGGAGCGGTGGCAACCTCTGGTGTTGATCCCATGATCCCCCCTGAGTACTTGAGGAGCCTCCAAGTGGCATCGCCTCCCAGAGAGTCGAAGAATACATCACCACGCGAAGAGTAACGAAGCATCTTATAGATGTTGGTATCCGCGGCCAGAGCACTGTCGCTGCCGCGCTCGAATAAAGAATCCACCTTTAGCTCAACACTACCCTTTAAGGTATCAACAACATACGCGGTGATAGTGGTATCTATTCCAAGATCAAACGTATAAGCATACACCGAGTTGGTTATCGAGAAAGAGAACCCTGAAACCAGATAACGCACAGATGAGGTGTCGTGGCGAATAACCTCCAGGGTCTCTTCAGTGACAGCCACCCCTATCTTGCCCTCAGGCAGATGGTTCTTGGAGGATAGGAATCCCTGCTGTGGTTCTAAAAGATCCACTACATCGAGGCTGTCCTGGTAACTCCAGCGCCATACCTCGGGCTCATCATCCTTCTTACAGGCAACAGGTAGCCATACCAGACACAAAAGGAGAATCACAAGTGAGAGGTATCTCTTCATAAGCAACTATTAAGTTATAGCGGGGGAGAGCCTGAGACTCTCCCCCTGAGTCTGTTAATGTCTAAGCTCAACTAGTGAACGACAACTACTCGACCGCTCGCGGTATGTGCAGGCGTGACGAAGTAGTAGAAGTAGACACCGGCAGCCACCGCTGACGCGTCCCAGGTAAGCATGCGAGTATCATCGAGCCTGCCATCGAATAGGGTCTCAACCAGTTTGCCGGCAACATCGTAGATCTTTAGTGAGGCATGAGTGCCAGGTGCGCTTACGCTGAAGACCACGGAGCCCGAGATCGGATGCTGACCCACAACCTCGACAACAGGGACGTTGTTAGGATTAGGATCCTCCTTCACGTGACTAATAATAGTATCTGGGCCGTCGCCTACATACACCTTCATAGCGGGATCGTTGCTGCCCAGATACATCACCGGGTTTTTGAGAGCCACACCATAAGCAGGCCCTGACTGGACAACAGACCCGGAGAAGAGGTCGTGGATGTAGGTTACGTGGAGGATGCTATCTGAACCTATCCAGGGGTATGCACTGTGATACTCCTCACTCTCACAATCACCAGGTCTAGCACCAGGGCTGGGTGTGTTGGTAAGGTTGGTGATGAACGCAAACACATTACCACGTTCTCGGAGGTCTTGTTCGGTCCAATCAGCGACCGGCCCCCAGGTGGCTCCGCCGTCGGTTGAGATAGCCGCATAGATATCGGCGTTGATGGTTAGGCCCCCGCTTAGGTCAAGTGAATCCCACTGACCTGTCCAGGTGAAGACCATGTCGTCGCCCGAGCCTATAGCGGCAAGCTGCGGGTTCCAGCAACCGAGTCCAGGGTAGAAATAGTCGGCGAACTGGGCGATACCCCAGAAGTGTCCTTCCCAGAGAAAATGAATGGTATCTCCATCCGGGTCACGAGGGACTAACATAGAGCAGGGACTAGATGCAATCGTAACCTCCTTGTGTGCTTCGCTCCAGTGAGCCATTCTCATGTACACGCGAACGTTGGAACCGATCCAAACAGCCGTGTCGCCTTCTATCCAATGGGAGCGCCACCCTTCTCCGAAGCCGATGTGAAGATTGCCGGCCCCATCGTAAGCACAATCAATACTCCTGGTGATAGCCGCAAGAAGAACGGTGTCCCGGCTGTCCGGCGCCTCATCCTCATAGAGGCCATCAGTAACCTTGACAGGAGCGCTCCAGCTTGCACCGTTATTTGTAGACTCGACGTAATACACATGTCCGATGGCAGCCCTGTGCAAGTCGGTTCTACCCTTGAAGGGAAGACCGGACACCCATGCTATTGCCACCTTGCCGTCCGCCGATACCGCCATGGCAGCGTCGCTGGCGGAGTTCTGGGTGATAACCTGCCAGGGGGAGAAGGTCTGCCCGCCGTCCGTAGAACGAGAGTAGTAGAGATAGTGAACATTGTCAGGGGGGTGGTAAGGATCAGCCGGAGAGATGTGAGCAGTCACGTGGATGATACCGTCGTTGGAAACAACGATGTGCGGCCAGATAGGCTGCTCAGGAACGGTGATGAGATCAACATCAACCGGTGAGCTGAATGCACCTAACCCGGGGTCAGCATCCACTACAACGGCTGATTGATGCGTAACTCCATCCGGACTGTGATGGAAAGCGATCACGGCCTCGCCGTCGGGAAGCACACCCATAGTGGTGTAGCCTGCACGGGGCTCACCGGATGCCTTCACGCCGTCCGGCCAGTAGTCAGGGAAACTACCGGTCTCCACTTTCCACACATTGTAGTAGATGTCACGCTCGACAAAGGTCTCGTCTTCTGAGTGCATCCAGCAGATCTGAGCGTTTCCATCGGCGTCAACGGCGATACGGTTGCCCATCGCACCGTTCTGCTGATAGTCGTAGGTGGTAACACCGCCCTGGTCGCCTTCGACAAAAGGCATAGCTGTGCTGGACAAGACAGGAGTTATCGGACCGTCCCTGAGGGGCACGAGCGGGCAAGCTTGAAGTTCCACCCCTTCCGGCACCGGGATAGGACCGAGCACCGCAAAGGCGGCTACAGCAAACACCCCTGTTAACACTATGAGCTTTTTAAGCATTTATGTCCTCCTTGGCTATATAGGCTGATTTACCTCGTGGTTTTTGCAACCACTTCTTTTACTGAACCGGGATGCGTTGCGCGAAAACCTGCTATAGGAGGTCTCTTCCCGCAATGCAATCTCTTCAATCTTAACCTCCACACACTCTTCTTGAGAGTGCAGTCTTCACATTCAACTTAACCATCCGCCTGGCTCTCTGCAACGTATCCCTTATTATCGTTACCACTGGCCCTAATGCCGTCTCAGCCTCCAGTTTATCCCTTCAATCTGATTACCACGCCTGAGCTTCACTCATTCAGTCTGAAGTTGAAGGGTATGTTAACCCATACTCGCACCGGCTTGCCACGTTGTTCGGCCGGAGAGAACGTCCAGCTGCGAGCTGCATTCATAGCGGCCTGATTAAGGATATTGAAGCCGGAACTCTTAACGAGCCTGGTATCAATCACCTTGCCGTCGATGTCAACGAGAGCTTCAACTATAGCCTGTCCTTCCATCTCAGCTACTCGTGCCTTCTCAGGGTAGGCGGGCTTGGGCGAGTATAGGGGCTGTGGTTTCTTCTCGACCTTCCAGAAGGCCACCACTGGGATCTCGACCGATTCCTCGGGCCTGGTGTAGATCTCTGCAAACTCGGTTTCTGCCATCGTCGCGGCCTCTACCTCTTCCTCAGACTCCGCCTCAATAGGCATGGCCGGCTTTTCTTCGGGAGGAGGCTCGATGAGATTCTCAACCTCCAGCTTGATATCCTCGGCGATGATCGCGCGCTTCTGGCTGGTCTGGTAGGGCTTAACGTTCATACTTCTCGGGGCAAGCGCAAACAATGCGATGTTTATAAGCAAAGCTCCTATAATACCCAACCGCATGTAGATCGGGTAGGATTGCTTCATATCCGCTACTGGCTTCTTGGCCATCTTTACTCCTACAACTCCTCGAACTGTGTTGCGAAGGTCAGCTTGAGCGCTTTGACCTCCTTCATCTTCTCGATAAGTTCGCTAATCTGTCCGTAGCGAGCATTCTCGTCCACGCGCAGCAACACAACGAGGTCCGGCTTCTCGGCAAGTATCTGGAGCAGCTTGTTGCCGAAGGCCTTTACAGGGGTTTCGGCAGGCATGAGCTTATCCTGAATCGAGATACGTCCTTCTCTGTCGATCCAAACGTTGAGCGTATTGCGGCGCAAACGGATCCTCTGGGTGGCCTCGGCCTTGGGCAGTATAAGCTTGAGTCCTTGCTCGGTGCTGAACACGGTCGTCACCATGAAGAAGAGGATTAGAAGAAACGCGATATCAGACATCGAAGCGGTGGGGATCACGGCTCCACCCCGCGATCGCCTGGCCAGCTTCATTCACCGCCTCCTTCAAAGAAAGGAATAAGACTGATACGTTTGGCATCCGCCATCTTAACCTCGTCCAGCACGTCTATCATCACCGAGTAAGGGGCCAGCGGCGAGATCTTGATCGCAACAGAGACCGAGTCGTGGGTACGCTCAAGCGCCGCCTCAACCGCGCCTCTTATATCGGCAATCCTGTACTCGTGCAGGGCGCCGTCCTCCTCTTCCACAAGGACCTTGCCACCAGGTGATACGAGAATCTGCATGATGTTGCGACTTGCGATCTTTACCTCTTCGCCCTTCTCTGGCAGAAGCATAGTGAGTCCCTTCTCCCTGGCAAAGATCGTAACCGTCATAAAGAAGATGATCAAAAGGAAGGCGATGTCAGCCATCGATGCCGTAGGAATGTCTGCGTGGGTTTTCTTGCTCTTGCCAAGAGATATCATCCTAGACCCCTTCTTAACCCTTCAGGATCCCCTTCTCAAGCAGATAATCCACAAGCGAACTGGCCGCCTGCTCCATATCACGAGAGTAACGGTCTATCATCGAGGTAAAAAGGGTGTGAAAAAGCACCATGGGTGCGGCAATAAGCAAACCGGTAGCGGTGGTGATAAGCGCCTCGGAGATACCAGTTGCCACGATGGTGGGTTCAACCTCACCCGCCGTCGCGACAGCCGCGAACGCCTTGATCATACCCGTAACGGTGCCGAGAAACCCCAGGATCGGACCCAAAGTAGATGCCATGGCGATCCACAACATCCCACGATCCAGGAAGCCAAGCTCTACAGCACCCGCAGCTGCAATAGCTTCCTCGACAAATTCACGTCCCAGCTTGACCTTGGCCAATCCGGCGCCAAGTATCTTGGCAACCGGCTGGGGTGTAGAATCGCACAGCTCGCGTCCTGCCTCTACACCGCCTGAATCCACAGCAGCGGTAAGTTGGTCAATAAACTTCATGGGGTTCAGACGTGCCTTGATGAGAAGGGTAATGAACCGTTCTATGATGAAGGTGAGCCCGATTAGAAATACTGCAAGCAGACCCCACATCATCGGACCGCCCTTTTGGAAGAGTTCGATCATTGAGCCTCCTTTGAACTGAGTATAGTCATGAGGCCAACGTTGTCAAGACTTCAAAGTGCCTTTTGCCGCGGTATCCTCAGCGTCTGGGGAGGCGTGAGAAAACACCCTACACAAGCCCCAGCATCTGTAAAAGAAACCGGGAGGGCCTTGTGGGTTGGCGAAACCGGCGGGCGGGCATAGAGACATAAAGCTCATCCAGACAACGCGTTATAGCCACGTAGCACAGACGCCTCTCCTCTTCTAAAGCATCTGGATCAGCAAGGCTGCGGGTAAGGGGCAGGAGACCCTCCAGCAAACCCGTAAGGAACACCACCTTGAACTCAAGCCCCTTGGCGGAGTGAATGGATAAGAGCTTGACCGCGTCCCTTGACCACTGGGCAAGCTCCAGATCCTCAAGGAGTGCAACGTGATCGAGGAACAGCCCCAGCTCCCCTTTGCCGAACCTGGATGAGGCTTCCTTTAACTCCTCAAGCGCCTCGCTTGCCGCTTGCGAAGAAAAACACCTTTTGGTTACCTTTGCGTTTCTAATGAACTCAAGCAGATCGGTTGGAGTTACCTCATCTGCCCGCTTTGACCACTCGGCAAGACCTTCAAAAAACTGCTCGATCGAACGGCGCGACCGGCTCTTGGCCTGAGGGGAGAGTTTCAAGATACCCTCCTCTACTATTAGAGGGTTGGTCTCGGGTTTGAGGGAAAGAAGCCACTGCCAGGATGGGATGGAAGGACTAAAGGAGCGCTCGCGCATAAAGGCAAGGATTGCGAGCAGGTTACAGACCTCCTCGCGCTCGTAGAAAGGCTCTGAGCCTATAACGCTGTAGGGGATGGGCTCCGAGGAAAGTGCCTCCTCGAACGCCCGCGAGTAGGAGTTGATGCGGTAAAGCACCCCGAAGTCGGAGGGCAGGTAACCCTTCTCTTGCATGAGGCCTTTGATACGCTCGACAACGAAGCGCGCCTCATCTGCTACTCCCCTAGACTTGTAGAGCTCGAAGTGCCCCGCGTTCTTTGCAAGGGAAAGATGCGGAACCCCTGATGAATCCTGTGAGTGCGCCATCAGGTTTCCTGCTACTTTGATGAATTCTGTACCCATCCTGAAGGAAGCGTTAAGTTTGTGTCGCTCGATTGGGGCAAAAACCCTTTTTGCCGCTTCTATCAACCGGGGATCGGCACCCCGCCAGGCGTAGATGGACTGGGTGGCGTCGCCTGTAAGAAAGAGTCCGGTATCCGGCCCGCATACGAGGCGCAGGAGCTTGAACTGCAAAGGATGCAGATCCTGCAGCTCGTCTGCTAGTATATGGAGGAACTTAGAGCGCCACTGGTCTCGAATCTGGGAATCTTGCTCAAGCAGCTGGACGGTTTTAATCAATAGATCGTCGAAATCCACCGCCTCCTTTTGCTTTTTGGCCTCCTCGTAGTCCTGCCAGAAATCACGAATCTGCTTATCTGACGGTGTCCGGGCAGGGTAGTCCTTAAGGGTCTTGCCTGCGAGTCTGAGGTTGGCAAGACTATCGGCAAGTGCTCTTGCCCGGTTCCTTCCCCATTTCTTGCTAATAATATGTAGAATTTCACTGGGATTTGCCACCTTGAACTCAGGCGAAAGATCAAGCCGCCATCCCTCGATGCGCAGGAGGCGCCAGCCGAACGAGTGGACGGTCTCGATCCAGACATCTGGCAGGCCACTGCCCAAGAGCCTCTCCAGCCGCCTACGCATCTCCTCAGCAGCCCTGCGGGAGAAGGCAAGAAAAAGAAGCTTGTCCGGAGAGATGCTTTGTTTTGTGAGATAATAGGCCCGGTGAACCAGCAATGTTGTCTTTCCCGTGCCTGCCGCACCTACCACCAGTAACCGATTCTCGGCTGATTCAACGATATCGCGCTGCTCAGCGGTGAGTGTTATTCCCTCAACCAGGGATTGTTTTGCGGATACGCCGGAAGGGACGGCTCTATGTCCACGAGCTTCCAAAGCCTTGAGGACCTCGGCTGCGGTCTGCGGCCTTGCCTGGGCGTCCTTTGCCAAAAGAGAGAGGATTGTGCCGGTGATCGTTTTGGGGATCTGGGGCCGCAGGCGTACCGGATCGGTGGGGGCTTCATTCATAAGCTTCGCCCGGATCTCCTCGTAGTGCTCACCCTGAAATGGGAGGACACCAGTAAGCATCTCATACAGGATGACCCCCACGCTCCACAGATCTGAGGAAGGCAGGAATCTACCTGACCATGCTTCAGGGGACATGTAGAAAGGGGTACCTGCCACCGACGCGGCAAGCGACCCTTTCTTAAGAAACCGGGCCAGACCGAAGTCCGCGACCTTGACCTCTGCGTCCTCTGTAAGAAGTATGTTCTCCGGCTTGAGGTCGCGGTGGATAACGCCCTTTGCATGTGCATAGTCCAGTGCGGAAAGCACCTGCCTTGTGATACGCAACGCGTCGGCGATATCAAGACGACCCTGGTCCAACTTATCCCGCAGACTCGAACCCTGAACAAACTCCGTCACCAGCACGAACTGACCCTCGATGCGGTCTACCGAGTAGAAGCGAACGACGTTCGGATGAGAAAGACCTGCAAGCAGTCGTGCCTCATCCTTGAGCATCTGGATATCTGAAGGGCGCATGCGCGAGACCTTGAGCGCGAAATCCATTCCAAGGATGGTGTCATGCGCAAGATAGACGTCCCCGAACTGACCTCCCCCGAGCCAGCGAAGGATGCGATACTTGCCAAGGGTCTGTCTGATCAATTTACTGCAGGGAAGAAGGAGGCCTGAAGGATGTTATCCTTATCGACCAGGGCACGGCCCACCAATCTTCGGTCCTCAAAGCGCCAGTCCTGGCCAAGGGACACGCCGGGGTAAGTGGACGGTTCAAGGCTCGAGATTCGACCAAGAAACCTTTCCAGTTCCCTTCGGGCGGGTGGTGACCCTACCGAACGGCGTTCAAGCGCATCCAGCGCGTAGCCGCGAAGGAGCCGAGGGGTGAGCCTTTTGAAGAGATCAGAGTCAGCGGCATACTCAAAACCAAGGATCTCCTTACCTGCGGCAACGATCATACCCTGTGCGTTGGAGAGTTCGCGGGGATCAACCATGTAGCGATCGGTCTCACAGGCAAGGGTGGTTGCAAGATCGTGGAGCGAGGAGGTGGCGGAAGAGACCTCAAGGGAAGTGAGCTTGCGTGTGACCTCGTCCCAGATAAGTCGCTGGGGTGCGCGGAAGCTTTTGCCTGACCGCAGGGATTCGTTTACCCCCCGGCAGATGATGGAGCGCAGCCTGGGATGGGTGCTACTGAAGGAACCCTCGAAGGAACTGGAGCCGCCCCAGCGGCCCTCCTCTATACACGCCACCGGTACAGGGACAGAGGTTCGAGCGTCGATAAGTGCAGCGGTGGTAGTCACCCTTGTCTGCTGGGCGCCGAAGATCTCCTCGCCGTCGAGCAGGAACAGGGGTTCCGAACCCTGGTTGTCAAGGATAACCTCCTCGACGGTGGGAACCTCCAACTCGCTTACGCTGACCGTACCCGCATCCATGGCTTCGGAGAAAGTGGCAAGATTGATCTTGATGCCGCCGCCATTGGATAATGGGTAGACGGTCAGGTTCCGAACGAACAAAGGATCGTCTATCTTTAGCTTTGCCAAGCTCTCAGAAAGAGTCACGGGCATTCTTGCCTCCCTAAGGATTTAAAAGATTCTTCGATCACGGCTCCCATCTCGTACGCGTCAAAGCCGTCCTCGTAGTAATGCGAGCGCTTACGAAATATCTTAAAACCGGCTTTCTGGTATAAACGAATCGCCGCCAGATTGGTGGTGCGAACCTCAAGATAGGCCCACTCGCATCCGGCGTCAAGCCCACGCTCAAGGATCGCGCGAAGAAGCATCCTTCCTTTTCCCTGCCTGCGGGCCTCAGGCGCGACCGCCAGATTCACTATGTGAAGGATGGGTATCTCATCGCTCTCGACCCTGGCAGATGCATAACCTTGAATAACGTCGTCAACGTCAAGCACAAGACAGACGGCGTTTTCCAACCCGCATAACTCCTTAATCATCCCCTTCGACCACGGCGCTTTGAAGGACACATTCTCAATCTCACAGACTCGTTCAAGGTCAAGCGCCTGCATGGCTCTAAGGTTTAGGCTTCTTTGCATCGGGCATTCGCAGGTAGAAGGGTTCAAGATCAGATGGGTCGCAGGCATCTTCCCGCCGCTGCCAGGCAAGCAGGGCAAGGGCCGAAGGGGTGGGAGCGATCTGAGGATTTTCAGGCATGCGAAGACGTTTGCCAAGGGACGCTCTTAAAGACTCTTCGTATTTCAGGCTGGCAGGACCGAAAACCGTAACAGGCTCTGTGTGCACAGGGCTTCCCGCAAGAGAAGCTATGAACGCTGGATCAACGATCACCGGCTCACTGACTCTCTTCGATCCCCTGTAGAGTGCTGTAAAGACCTCGTTCTTGTAGGCGTCGAGCACGGGCAAACGAAACTCGGTTTCGTTTTCGACGGGCAGGCTCGCGTTGAGCACGTCGAGCGTCATAACGGAAACGATCTTTAAGGAATGAGCGAAGGCTATTCCTTTGGCCACAAGCAAGCCTATACGCAGGGCGGTAAAGGAACCCGGGCCGATCGAGACCCCGAGCACAGACAGGTCAGCAAAATCCTTAGCTGTCTGATCCATGACTCCCTGGATCAACCCGGAGAGCACCTCGTTGTGCCTGGACCGGCTCTCAACACTCCGCTCGGCAAGGATCTTGCAGCCCCGGGCCAACGCCACCCCTGTCCAGATAGAGGATGTCTCGATTGCCAACACCAGATCGTTCACTCGAGCCTCTTCTGGATAGGGCCGGTGATGGTTATCCGACGATGGAGAGGATTGTCGGGAACGAACACCATCTCGACTCGACTCAGCGTACCTGGCAGCCAGCCAGCGTGTTCTGACCACTCCACAAGCATCACGCCATCTTCGTTATAGATCTCCTCAAGGTGCAGGCCGTCCACACCTGCCTGATTGAGGCGGTAAAGATCAACGTGCTTGATCTCGAAATCAGCCTGATAGCTACGCACCAGAACAAAGGATGGGCTCTGCACCCTTTGATCTACACCCAGTCCCTTGATGATTCCCTGGATCATGGTGGTCTTTCCTGAGCCGAGCTCCCCCTTTAAGGCAAGCACGTCTCCGGCCTGGATACTCTGGGCTATGCGTTTGCCGAGCTTATAGGTCTCTGCAGGGCTCCTGGTCTCAAGCTTGATCAATCTCATCCATCCTGTGTGGTTGATTTTCGCCCTCCCCTCTATTCAAACGGTAGAGATGAAGACATCCCTTAAGGGTAAGGTCGCGGTCCACGATCTCTATGGCGTTTGCAAACGGGGCAAAGCGATCGGCCAGGCCGCCGGTAGCTATAAAGGTAAAGTCTATCTTTGTTTCTCTTCTGACCGCGGCCCGCACCGCCTCAATTAGCCCTACCGTCAGAAGATAAGAACCGGACTGCAGGCACTCCTCGGTTGAGCGTCCAACGTAGCGGTCAGGCTTTTCAGGCTTGATCTCAAAAAGCTGCGGGGCTTTGGATATGAGATTATGCAGACTGGCTTCAAGACCGGGCGCAATGATACCACCAAGATACTCCCCCTTGCTTGTGACGAAATCTATGGTGGTTGCCGTACCAAAATCCACTATGGCCACGTCCTTGCCGTACTCGAAGTAAGCCCCCACCGCGTTGGCGATACGGTCAGCACCAAGATTGGAAAGGTTGCGGTAAAGGATGGTTATACCGGTATTAACATAGGGTGTAACCACCAGAGGATTCCCCAGGTTGAACCGGCTGCGAAACATCTCAACGAATCGCTCGGTAAGTTCAGGCACCACCGAGCAGATCACCGCGCCCCTGGGCTCCTGGATCCCCAGGGTTTTGAACTCTATAAATATCTCATCCGGTGTGTGCTCAGGATGAGTGGCCAGACGCACAGCCGAGGTTAAGCCAGCGCCCTCGGCTGTAGCTACCTTGGTGAAGGAGTTGCCTATATCAACAAGGACTATCATCTCGCCTCAAGAAGGTGCTGTGCCGGAACGGTGAAGAGCTCACCCTCAGAGCCCTGAACCAACGCCTCGCCTGAGGGTCCAAGATCAAGAAGACGGCCGGTGTATGTTCTGTTATCCCGGATAACCTTGACCGGCTGATCGGCCTCCAGGAGAACCCGGCGAATGGAGGGTTGAAAGAATCGAAATCCATGCTCGGCAAGCTCATCCATCGCCTTAAGTATAAGAGAGACTGTATCTATAAGCAAGGCTTCCAGATCGAACTCCGCACCTGCAAGCATACGCAGCGAGATCGCAGAGGAGGCTAGGCTTCCTTCAAACCCCTGCTGGTTAACGTTTACCCCCACCCCGATCCCCAGACGATCGTCCCATCCCTCAACCACAATACCGGCAAGCTTTTTCTCTTCCGCGTAGAGATCGTTGGGCCACTTTAACTGAAGACTTAACACCTTGGATGAGACTTCCTTCCACAACGCGTATGCGCATACCAAGGGCACCGCCCAGTCCTCCTTTTGTCTCTGGACTACCAGGGTAAAGTAGAGCCCTCCCCTATCCGATTGCCAGCGTCGTCCCAACCTGCCCTTGCCAGCGCTCTGCTCTAAAGCACAAACAAGATAAGGCGGCGACGCCTGGGATGCACGAGCCGCGTCCTGGGTAGAGGTAACCTCCTCGCGGAACTCTACATGGGAAAGACCCAAGGCCTTGCTAATCCTTGCTGCGTCCATGATCATCGAAAAAGGCCAAAGGCATATATATGGAGACGTAGGTGTGGTTGTGCGGATACTCAAACGTTCCTCTGGGGAAGTTGTCCATCTCGATCCCTTCCTTGATTGTAAACATAAAACCGGACCGGAACCGCATCTCAAGATTCAAAAGCAGCCTGGACTGGGTGAGGCTGCCGCTGTAAGGCTCGGTGATCAGGTTGTGGTTGTTGTAGATGTAGCGCCACGAGCGCTGATACCCTGCCTCGAAAACAACAAATGTCCATGGATTCCAGCTCATCAGTGCCGTAAGGACGTGGTAGTCGCGGCGGTAAGATACCGAATCCATATCACGGTTCATCCTCCAGATCTGATGGGTGCATGAAAGCTCAAGCCGCTCGGTAGGGGAGAATGATACGAAGGGCTTCAGGTAGCGGTCTATTAGCGTGTCGGCCGTCAGGACCCCCTGAGCATGCCAGCGGGTCTCGGTGCGGTCGAGATGCCAGGCAAACCGCGTGCCTACCCACAGGTCATTAAGAGGCTGTAGCTCAATCCTTCCCCACGCCGAGCTCTGATCCCGATCTCGTTCCCACTCGTATAAGGCGCTGTCAGGCCAGCAAAGCCTCTGTTGAGAACGGGTGCCCAGCTCGGCATGCAGACGCAGACGCATCCACCCAAGCTCGCCTCTCGCGTCAACCTCGAACCTGTAAGGGATCTGTATGAAGGAGTCATTCTTAGGGCCAGCAGGGGTATACATAAGACTTACGTTATGATCGAAACCCTGAGCTATCGCGTAAACGGCCACCCAGTCGGTAAAATCCCTGCGCCAGGCAAGACCTATACCCGCCTCGTCCTCCTTCTTGAAATACGAAGGAACCGCCACCAGGTGCAGATAGAAATCGCGCGCTACACGCATCGCAGGCTCAAACCGGTGCTGGGTTATGGAAGTCTCGTAGTCACGAAGCATGAAAAAACGATAACGCAAACTGAAAGGACCGGCTAAAGTGGCCTCCGCCCTGGCTTCGTAGATCTGGTACCAATGTCTCATGTCGTGGCACCCCTGAGAGGTCCGCAATCCAAAGGGTGTGGTCTCGTATGCCTTCTCCCAGTAGCGCGAGAACGCCGCTATGTTCATGTCCATCCCGTAGTAGGTGGATTCGTCCTCAGGCTGGACGAACGCCAGAATCCCAAGCAGGATAACGCTCATAAGAGGACTTTAGCCGCAGGGATTAAAATGTCAAGTCCAGTGAACCGACCGCCTCTCCCAGTCATCAGCATATCTATCTCACTGGAAGGCGATCTGCTGTCTTGACCGCGAAAGAGAGTTTATCGTCGGGTTGTCTGATGAATCCTTCAGAGGCTATGGTCGGGTTTACTCTGTCGGCGACTATG